>DASWVJ010000079.1:0-14107 GCA_036406295.1 Bradyrhizobium sp. | reverse complement strand
GGCCGCATCATGCTCGGCAACCTGCTGCCGAAGAATCCGAAGGTGTCCTACGACGTCATCAACAAGCTGATGACCAAGCGCGAGATCTCCGGCGTCATCGACCAAGTCTACCGCCACTGCGGCCAGAAGGAGACGGTGATCTTCTGCGACCGCATCATGGCGCTCGGCTTCTACAACGCCTTCAAGGCGGGCATCTCGTTCGGCAAGGACGACATGGTCGTGCCGCACGGCAAGTGGAAGATCGTCGAAACCACCCGTACGCTGGCGAAGGATTTCGAGCAGCAGTACAACGACGGCCTGATCACCCATGGCGAGAAGTACAACAAGGTCGTCGACGCCTGGTCGAAGGCGACGGAAGAAATCGCCAAGGAGATGATGAAGGAGATTTCGGCGACCAAGAAGACCGCCAAGGGCGCGGAAGCCGACATCAACTCGATCTACATGATGGCCCACTCCGGCGCGCGCGGCTCGCCGGCGCAGATGCGCCAGCTTGCCGGCATGCGCGGCCTGATGGCCAAGCCGTCCGGCGAGATCATCGAGACGCCGATCATCTCCAACTTCAAGGAAGGTCTGTCGGTGCTCGAATACTTCAACTCGACCCACGGCGCCCGCAAGGGCCTCGCGGATACCGCGTTGAAGACCGCGAACTCCGGTTACCTGACCCGCCGTCTGGTCGATGTGGCGCAGGACTGCATCATCACGCAGAGCGACTGCGGCACCAAGCTCGGCATCAAGATGCGCGCCATCGTCGATGCCGGCACGGTCGTGGCCTCGCTCGCCTCGCGCATCCTCGGCCGCACGGCCTGCGATGACGTGCGCGATCCCGCCTCCAACAAGGTGATCATCAAGCGCGGCACGCTGATGGAGGAGAGCCATGTCGATGCGCTCCACCAGGCCGGCATCCAGGAAGTGAAGATCCGCTCGGCGCTGACCTGCGAGCTGGTCAACGGCATCTGCGGCAAGTGCTACGGGCGCGATCTGGCCCGCGGCACGCCGGTCAACCACGGCGAGGCGGTCGGCGTCATCGCCGCGCAGTCGATCGGCGAGCCCGGCACGCAGCTGACGATGCGCACCTTCCACATCGGCGGCGCCGCTCAGATCAACGAGCAGTCGTTCGTCGAGTCGAACTTCGAAGGCAAGGTGGTCATCAGGAACAAGTCGATCGTCAAGAACTCGGAAGGACAGGCGATCGCCACCGTCCGCAACATGGTGGTTGCGATCGTTGACGCCGAGGGCGCCGAGCGCGCGACCCACCGTATCCAGTACGGCTCGAAAATGCTCG
Organism: Bradyrhizobium sp.; assembly: GCA_036406295.1. GTDB lineage: Bacteria > Pseudomonadota > Alphaproteobacteria > Rhizobiales > Xanthobacteraceae > Bradyrhizobium. Next base: position 12,825 of record DASWVJ010000079.1, on the reverse strand, counting down.
TCGACGAAGGCGACATGGTCAAGCGCGGCACCCGCATCGCCGAATGGGATCCGTTCACCCGTCCGGTGCTCACGGAGGCCGAGGGAACGATCGGCTTCGAGGATCTGGTCGAAGGCCAGTCGATCTCGGAAACGCTCGACGAATCCACCGGTATCGCCAAGCGCGTGGTCATTGACTGGCGCTCGGCGCGCGGCGGCGCCGACCTGCGTCCGGCGATCGTGATCAAGGGCAAGGACGGCAAGGTGCTGAAGCTCGCGCGTGGCGGCGATGCCCGCTACATGCTGTCGGTCGACGCGATCCTCTCGGTCGACGTCGGCGCCAAGGTCAAGCCGGGCGACATCCTCGCCCGTATCTCGACCGAAAGCGCCAAGACCCGCGACATCACCGGCGGTCTGCCGCGCGTGGCGGAACTGTTCGAGGCGCGCAAGCCGAAGGATGCGGCGATCATCGCCGAGATCTCCGGCACCGTGCGCTTCGGCCGCGACTACAAGAACAAGCGCCGCATCTCGATCGAGCCCGCGGACAAGACCGAGGAGCCGCGCGAGTACCTGATCCCGAAGGGCAAGCACATCCACTTGCAGGACGGCGACGTCGTCGAAAAGGGCGATTTCATCGTCGAGGGCAATCCGGCGCCGCACGACATCCTGGCGATCAAGGGCATCGAGGAACTCGCTGCCTACCTCGTCAACGAAATCCAGGAGGTCTACCGGCTGCAGGGCGTGCTGATCAACGACAAGCACATCGAAGTGATCGTGCGTCAGATGCTGCAGAAGGTGGAGATCACCGACCAGGGCGATACCGACATGATCGCGGGCGAACAGGTCGACAAGATCGAGTTCGACCAGATCAACGAGAAGGCCAAGGAAGAGGGCAAGAAGCCCGCTACGGGAACGCCGGTTCTGCTCGGCATCACCAAGGCGAGCCTGCAGACCCGGTCCTTCTTCTCGGCGGCGTCGTTCCAGGAGACCACGCGCGTCCTCACGGAAGCCGCGGTCAACGGCAAGGTCGACCCGCTCGAGGGCCTCAAGGAGAACGTCATTGTCGGCCGGTTGATCCCGGCGGGCACCGGCGCCTCGATGGCCAAGATCCGCGAAGTCGCCATGAAGCGCGACAAGCTGATCCTCGACGAGCGCGAGAAGCAGGCGGCGATCGTGCCGAATGCGCCCGAGGCGGAGCCGTTGGCTCTGCCGCCGGCGGAGTAAGCACCCCCGGGCAACTACGGAATTATAATGTTGCGGAAAGGCCGGCCTTGCGCCGGCCTTTTTCTTTTTCTTAATGCTGCGGTGCAGGAACCCGCTTTGTTCATCTTTCCTTCAGGGTGAAAAGCGCTTTTGCTAAGCAGGTGATTTCACCGTGCGCTTCCGGGCAGGGGGCGGCGGAGGCGGCGGAACGGACGATGTTGGATCTCGCAATTGTCGGTGGCGGCCCCGGCGGGCTGATGAGCGCCTGGTATCTGAGGAAGAAGCTGGGCGATCTCTGCCGCGTCACCATTTTCGAGGCATCCGATCGCCTGGGCGGCAAGATCGTCAGCCGCAAGTTCGATTCCGCGCCGGCGATGTATGAGGCCGGCGTTGCCGAAATCTACGACTACTCGATGACCGGCCCCGATCCGCTTCGCGAGCTGATCCAGCATTTCGGACTGCAGACCATTCCGATGGACGCCGAGCAGGTGCAGCTCGACGGCGTTCTGCTCAACGACGTGCCGGGCATGCGCCGCAAGTTCGGCGAGAAGACCGCTGCCGCCATCGAGGGCTTCCGCAAGCGCTGCACCGAGATGATCACGCCACAGGAATATTACGAAGGCGTCGGCGCCCACGACAACGATCACCCCTGGGCTTACAAGACCTGCGAGCAGCTGCTGGATGAGGAGGTCACCGACCCGACCGCGAAGCGCTTCTTCAAGGTGATGGCGCGCTCGGACATTGCGACCGAATCACACAACACCAACGGCCTCAATGCGCTGAAGAATTTCGTGATGGATATCGACGGCTATATCGGCCTGTACTCCATCCAGAACGGCAACGAGCAGCTGATCGAGTGCCTGCGCTCGGAAGTGAACGCCGACATCCATCTCAACCACCGTGTGCTCAAGGTCGGCAAGACCGCCTCCGGCCGCTATCGTCTCAACATGATGAACGGCAAGGGGCCGGAGACGCGCGACTTCGACCTCGTGCTGATGTGCCTGCCGCACTCCTGGCTTTCGACCATGGCCTGGGAAGGTGAGCAGCTGCGTGCCTCGATGGTCAAGCACGTCGCCTATTTCGACCGGCCGGCGCATTATCTGCGGGTCTCCATCCTGTTCGACGAGCCGTTCTGGGGCGAGAAGATTCCGGGCTCCTGGTTCATGTCGGAGGCGTTCGGCGGCTGCTGCGTCTACAACGAAGGCTCGCGCCACGACGTCGGCAGGCACGGCGTGCTGAACTGGCTGATCGCGGGCTCCGATGCGCTGGCCTTCGCCAATTTGTCGGATCAGGAGCTGATCGACGCCGCGCTGAAATCGCTGCCGGCCTCGCTCGGCAATGCGCGCGACCATTTCCTCGAAGGCAAGATCCATCGCTGGCTGTCGTCGGTGAACGCGCTGCCCGGCGGCCTGCCGGTCCGCGATGTCCTGACCAATCACCGGCCAGAGCCGAAGGAGCATCCCGGCATCGTGGTGGTCGGTGACTATCTGTTCGACTCCACGCTGAACGGTCTGCTCGACTCCTCGGATGCGGCGACCGATCTCATCCTCACCGAGATGATGCGGCTGCGCCGAGCGCGCGCCCAGACCGAGAAGCCGCTGTCCGACAAGATCGACCGCGGCTATTTCGAGAACTATCGCGGCCTCGGCCCGTACAGCGAGGCGTGGCGCCACTTCAGCGATCCCGATTACCTGATGCGGCTGATCAGCATCGTCTGGGGCGAGGCGAAGGGCTACAAGCTCCTGGTCGCGGGCTCTGCCTCCGGCGAGTTGGTCGGCGCGCTGCGCGAGCGCGGCATCGATGCCTGGGGCATCGAGAACAACCGCGCCATCCATGCCAGGACGCCGACGGCGCTGAAGGAGTACAACAAGCTCGGCTCCATCGCCGACATGCCGTTCGAGGCCGGCGCGTTCGATTTCGTGTTCGAGACCAGCCTGTGTCATCTTTCTGACAAACAGGCCGCGCGCGCCGTGCGCGAGTTCAACCGCGTGGTGAAGACCGGTGTCGTGTTCGGCTCGGTGACGTCGGACATGGCGCCGGCGCTGATCGACCGCTACGACCTCCTGCGAGGTGTGAAGAAGCTCGGCACCTGGTGGGAGTGGTCGGAGCTGTTCTTCGGTAACGGCTTTGACCTCTCGATGCACCGTCGCGACGTCATGGACGCGGTGTGGGCCGCGACGCTTGCCGCCAACAAGGGTCCGGGGCAGTGGTACGCCGACGCCGACAGCCTTCGCTATTCGTTCTTCGACAAAATCGAGGACGAGGACGAATAGGCGCCTTTTTGAGCTGGTCCATTTGCTTTGCCGAATGACCTCGGATTGCCTATGATTGGAACGGTAGCGATTTGCCGCTATAGCCTCGCGTAGCGGTCATGCCGGCCGTGCGACATCGGTTGGTTTCATGGCGCCAAAACCTGCTTCACTGGACGACCCGATGCACGCCCGGGCGGGAGATCCCGAGCTGAAGAAGCTTGCCGGCGATCCGCATGCCGCGCCGGCCTCGACCGATGAGCCTGACGAAGACGAGGAGATCGAGCTCGACGAAGACGACGAGGACGAGGATCTCGTCGTCTTTACCGCGCGCGAAGCCGCCGGCGCCTTTGCCACCATCTACGGTTTTGTCAGGCCCTATTTCGGCAACTACAAGAAGCTGATTGCCTTCGTCGGCTTCGGCGTCGTCGTCGAGACGCTGTTCAACGTCATCATGCCGCTCAGCCTGAAGTTCCTGATCGACGACGCGCTCGGCGAAGAAGACTTTTACGCCCTCTACAAGATTCTCGGCGTGCTGGCGGCGGCCGGCATCACGACCTCGATCATCGCGGTTTGGTATGAACGGTGGGACGCGCGGCTTGCCGCCTCGCTGATCGCCGACGTGCGCACGCGCATCTTCGAGCACGTCCAGAACCTGCCGTCGGCCTATTTCGCTACGACCAGGCGCGGCGAAATCCTGTCGCGTTTCTCGATCGACCTCACGGCCTTCGAGAGTGCGGTCAAGAGCTTTGCCAACAGCGCGGCGCTGCCGTTCCTCGAGCTGATCGCCGGCATCCTCCTGCTGGTGTTCCTGAACTGGCAGCTCGCCGCGGTGGCGCTGCTGGTGTTCCCGATCACCCTGATCGGCCCGCGCATCCTCACCCCGAAGGCTGTACAGGCCAATTACGAGCAGAAGCTGAACGAGGCGGCCTTGCTCGGCACCGTGCAGGAGAGCGTCGCAGCGCAAGCGGTGGTGAAGGCGTTCAGCCTGCAGCGCCGTGTTTTCGGCTGGTTCACGCTGCGCAACCAGGATGTGCGCATCAAGACGGCCTCCGCGGTGTTCCTTTCCACCATGGTGGAGCGCACCGTCACCATCGCGGTTCTGCTGTTGCACCTCGTGGTGCTCGCGATCGGCGCGTATCTGGCCACCAAGGGCCAGATCACCATCGGCACCTTCGTGACCTTCGAAAGCGCATTCTGGGAAGTGTCCTACAACATCGCCCACCTCATGCACTTCATTCCGGTGTCGATCCAGTCTGCCGCCGCCGTGCGCCACATCCAGGAACTGCTGGACGAGCCGACCCGCGGCGCCGACCGGCCGGGCGCGCCGGACCTGCAGCGGGTCGAGAACGAAATCACCTTCGACCGCGTCACCTTCCAGTATGCAGGCGCGCAGACGCCGGTGCTCGACAACCTCACGCTCAAGCTCGATGTCGGCAAGTCCATCGCCATCGTCGGCCCTTCCGGCTCGGGCAAGAGCACGCTGCTCAACCTGATCCTGCGTCTCTACACGCCGGACGAGGGCAGGGTGACCATCGACGGCGTCGATATCCGCCGCGTCACCCTGGAATCGCTGCGTAGCCGCATGGCGATCGTGTTCCAGGAGAACATGCTGTTCAACATGTCGATCCGCGAGAACATTCGCCTCGGCAAGGAGGGCGCGAGCGACGAGGAGGTCGAGGCGGCCGCGCGGAAGGCGGAGATCCACAGCTACATCATGAGCCTGCCCGAAGGCTACGACACCCAGGTCGGCGAGCGCGGCGACACGCTGTCGGGCGGCCAGCGCCAGCGCATCGCGATCGCGCGCGCGATCATCCGCAATCCCTCGATCCTGCTGCTGGACGAGGCGACCTCGGCGCTCGACCAGACCACGGAAGCCGCGATCAACCGCACGCTGCTCAAGGTCGCCGAAGGCCGCACCATGATCTGGTCGACGCACCGGCTGACCTCGGTGGTCGAGATGGATGAGATCATCGTGATCTCGGGCGGCCGCGCCATCGAGCGCGGCTCGCATGCGGAACTGCTCGCAAAGGGCGGCGTCTATCGAAAGCTCTGGGACGACCAGAGCCACGCGCCACATCACGCAGGGCAAGCCGATGACGCCAATGAAGACGACGATGATGAGGATGACGGCGAGGAGGAGTGAGCCGCGCCCTAGGCGACCCGGCCTTGCTTTGGATAACCGGACGGCAGGCGGCTGACCCCGCCCGCGGAAAACCGCTTCCGGATCGCGCGCAAAATGCCGTCCGACAGGCGCGCGGCAAACCGGGCCCATCGCTGCGCTTGCCAGGCAAGGCCGTTGTCGAGCGAGAGCGAGCGCAGGTGGTGTGCCTTGGTCAGGCACTCTTGCTCGCACGCAATCTTCTCGGGATCGCCGTAGAAGGCGGCGATCTTGTCCGTATCCATGCCCTCACTGGCCAGCCAGCGGGGAATGTGGGTGTTGCACAACAGCTGGATGTCGTTGAACACCTTGGTGGTGCCGGTGCCCGCGGCAGGGCATGACGTGGAGAAGGCGTCGCCCGCCAGCACGATCCCCGGCTGCAGATAGTTGTCGTTGACGCAGAGATCGGCGGGACGAACTCCGACCTGACCGCTTACCCTGAAGTCGCCCATCAGGCGCTTCAGGCGGGGCATCATCTCGCACATCATCTGTTCCGGCGCCCGGCGGAAAGCCGGCAGCCACGGATCATCCATGTCGCGGTACACCATCAGGTTGGCGCGCATGCCGCTTCCGATTGGAAAGAGCGAGAGATAGGCCATTCGCGAGTTCGTCCGCCCCGGCCAGTAGGTCAGGGCCGGAAATTCAAATGCCGGCTGTCCAACCGGCTCGACGTCGAATCCGAACGTGACGGAATGGCATGGGCTGATGATTCGGCGCGTGATGCCGAGCATGTGCCGAAGGCCGACATTGAGGCCATTCGCCAGGATGACCAGCCGCGCCGAGATTTCCTCGTCGTTGGACAGCGCGAGCTTCTGCCGTTCCGCGCTGTTGGAAATGGCGATCACCTTGGAATGGATTGTCTCGACACCTTCCGGGATCTGCGCCCGCATCGTGTTGACGAGCGTGTCGTACATGATGCCGTGCTGGTCGCTCGGCTTCTTGGTGACGACATAGCCGAAGCGGGCTTCCCAGACCTCGCCGTCGAGCGTGGTTGCGCGCAAGGTCGCGTCCGCAAGACCGGTCTTGCGTAACAAGGTTAGCTGATTGCCGCCGAGCTTTTCGCAGCGAAGCTCCGGCGGATAGGTCACGTGGGGATCGATCAGGACCGAAGGAATGCCGGCGCGGCCCAGCATCGCCGCCGCCGTCGAGCCGGCAAGGCCCCCACCGACGATCGCAACATCCGTGTAGCGCATGGTTTGCTCTGGTCCCGTCCGGTTCCATCCTTGCGCCCGGAAACGCAAAGAAAGCCTGAAGGTGACCCCCCGCAAACCGGCCACCCGGCCCGGCTTAACCGAAAAACAATGGCGGAGCGGCAGGATCGCCGCGAGGCGCTGTATTTGAGTTTTGATGATTGATGATCACCGTAACGATTGATTCACCAAGGCCCGACCTCGGCCCGGATTGGGACGATCTGGTCGCGCGCGCCGAGCCAAACGTGTTCATGAACCCGGCGGCGCTCCTTGCAGCCGTTGCGACGCGGTTTGCCGCCATCCGGATTCTGTTGGCCTGGGAGGAGGGCGGAGGTGAGCGCAAGCTTGTGGGGATGTGGGCCCTGCGGTTGCGCCAGTTTGCGCCGTTCTGGCCCGCTGTCCTCGATGCCTTGCCGTTCAACTACGCATTTGTGTCGAGCCCCGTGGTCGATCCCGCCTACGCCGATGCCGTTATCGCGGCGTTCTTCTCGGCCATCGAGCGGAGCGCGCTGCCCAAAATCCTGAATCTTCCTTCGCTGGATGCGGACGGTCCGGTCTTCGCTGCCATGCTGATGTCGCTTGCCAGCCGCGGCACCGAACCCCTTGTCCTGTCGAGATTCTCGCGGCCCTACGTCACCCCTGAGTCCGGCGTGAAGCGGTCCGGCTCGACCCGCAAGAAGCTGCGGCAGGACTGGAACCGGCTTTCCGCACTAGGGACCGTCGAGGTCGTCAACGACAGAACGCCGGCTACCGTGCAGCAGGCATTCGAAACGTTTCTTGCGCTCGAAAAGGCGTCATGGAAGGGCGAGCGCGGCACCGCCTTGCTTTCGCAGGATTCGGACGCCGCCTTCGTCCGCCGCCTGATCCAAGACCTCGCGGAACGGCAGGCCGCTTCGGTCGCAGAGCTGCGCGTCAACGGCGAGGTCGTTGCGGCGCAGGTGCTGATGTATTGCGCTGGCACGGCCTACACCTGGAAAACGGCTTTCGACGCAGCCTACGGCCGGTACTCGCCGGGGGCGCTGCTGGTCGACAAGGTCACCGACGAACTGCTTGCGAGCCCGGACATCAAGGCGATCAATTCCTGCGCGGCCGAATCGAGCTTCATGGGTCAGCTATGGTCCGGACGCCGTGCCATGGCGGATGTGCTGGTCGATATCGGCCCCGGAAAATCGCTCGGCTACCGAATCGAAGCCCTGCGGCTGGCCGGCTATCAGCGCCTGCGCGATCTGCGAGACAGGCTACGGTACCGCCCGTCGCCTTCGAGTGCGCCAAAGAAGGCGGCTTGAGGGTATCTTGATACCCTGATCCAACGCCAAGTCTATCGAGGAGGGCGCATCTGCCCGCAACCGGGAAAGATGATGCCTTCAATAACTGGCCGGCTTGCTCTTTGTTGCGCCCGCGGCCTTGCAACAATGTTGTCGCAACCCCAGATTTTGCAGGCGCCAGAGGCGCTTCCGAGCCTCTGTTTCGCCTTGACTTGACAATGTCGGCCTTATACAAGGCGCGCACTTAACGACAGGCGGTGAGCAACGCCAGCGTCGGAACGGAGCACCCAAACCGGTTTTTGGCCGGAGCGGGCACCAACCTCGACGAATGCCGCTCAAACGCTGTCGATCATAGCTAGGCAATGCCAGTGCGATTTTTGTTCTCTTGAGCAGTCCTCTTGAGATCGATTTCGGATGCATGACCTCGGTGCCGGACTGGACAGCGAACGCTGATCCATCTTGATCCGTGGTCCTCTGTGGCGTCGAAGCGCTTTCCGCTCAGGGAATGAGTGGTTGGCGCGCTTTCGTTTTGCGTGAACGGTTTTCATGCAAGGCGGCCGGACAGGGCGGCTAGTCCCGAACGAGAATTTGCGCAGCCGGTTATCGGTTGCGCGCGAATAAGAGGGTGAAGGCTACATGCCGACGATCAACCAGCTGATCGCAAATCCGCGCGAAGTTCAGAAGTCGCGCAAGAAGGTGCCGGCGCTGCAACAGTCGCCGCAGAAGCGCGGCGTTTGCACGCGCGTCTACACCACGACCCCGAAGAAGCCGAACTCGGCGCTTCGCAAGGTCGCCAAGGTGCGCCTGACCAACGGCTTCGAGGTGATCGGCTACATCCCCGGCGAGGGCCATAACCTGCAGGAGCACTCGGTGGTGATGATCCGCGGCGGCCGCGTCAAGGACCTGCCCGGCGTGCGCTACCACATCCTCCGCGGCGTGCTGGATACCCAGGGCGTCAAGAACCGTAAGCAGCGCCGTTCGAAGTATGGCGCCAAGCGTCCGAAATAATCGGGAAAAGATCAGATGTCGCGTCGCCATTCTGCCGAAAAGCGTGAAGTTCTTCCGGACCCGAAGTTCGGGAACATCGTCATTACGAAGTTCATGAACTCGGTGATGTATGCCGGGAAGAAGTCGGTCGCCGAAAGCATTGTCTACGGCGCGCTCGGCATGATCGAGACCAAGACCAAGCAGAATCCGCTCGGCGTGTTCGAGCAGGCGCTCGAGAACGTGATGCCGACCATCGAGGTCCGCTCGCGTCGCGTCGGCGGCGCTACCTACCAGGTGCCGGTGGAAGTCCGCGCGGTGCGCCGTCAGGCGCTCGGCATCCGCTGGCTGATTGCTGCAGCGCGCGAGCGCAACGAAAAGACGATGACGGAGCGGCTCTCGGCCGAGCTGCTCGACGCGTCGAACAACCGGGGGAATGCGGTCAAGAAGCGCGAAGACGTGCACCGGATGGCGGAAGCCAACCGTGCCTTCTCGCACTATCGCTGGTGACGGCGAAATCAGGAATCAAGGGAACAGACCATGCCCCGCCAACATGCCATCGAGGACTACCGTAACTTCGGTATCATGGCGCATATCGACGCCGGCAAGACCACGACCACCGAGCGCATCCTCTATTACACCGGCAAGAGCCACAAGATCGGCGAAGTGCACGAAGGTGCCGCGACGATGGACTGGATGGAGCAGGAGCAGGAGCGTGGCATCACGATCACCTCGGCTGCGACCACCGCGTTCTGGAACGGCAAGCGTCTGAACATCATCGACACGCCCGGCCACGTCGACTTCACCATCGAGGTCGAGCGTTCGCTTCGCGTGCTCGACGGCGCCGTGTGCGTGCTCGACTCCAACCAGGGCGTCGAGCCGCAGACCGAGACCGTCTGGCGCCAGGGTGACAAGTACAAGGTTCCGCGCATCGTCTTCGCCAACAAGATGGACAAGACCGGCGCCGACTTCTTCAAGTGCCTTTCCGACATCGTCGACCGCCTCGGCGCGCGCCCGATCGCGATCCAGCTGCCGATCGGCGCCGAGAACAACTTCAAGGGCCTCGTCGACCTCGTGAAGATGAAGGGCGTCGTCTGGAACGACGAATCGCTCGGCGCGAAGTTCGACTATGTCGAGATCCCGGCCGACCTCGTCGACAAGGCAAAGGAATATCGCGAGAAGATGGTGGAAGCGGCCGTCGAGCTCGACGACGACGCCATGGCCGCCTATCTCGACGGCAACGAGCCGGACGAGGCGACGCTGAAGCGGCTGATCCGCAAGGCGGTGCTGACCGGCGCCTTTTATCCCGTGCTGTGCGGCTCGGCCTTCAAGAACAAGGGCGTGCAGCCGCTGCTCGACGCCGTCGTGGACTACCTGCCGTCGCCGGTCGACGTGCCCGCGATCAAGGGCCTCGACGACAAGGGCAACGAGGTCGTGCGCAAGGCGGACGACAAGGAGCCTTTGGCGCTGCTCGCGTTCAAGATCATGGACGACCCCTTCGTCGGCACCATCACCTTCTGCCGCATCTATTCGGGCATCCTGCAGAGCGGCAGCGGCGTCGTGAACTCGACCCGCGAGAAGAAGGAGCGGATCGGGCGCATGCTGTTGATGCATGCCAACAACCGCGAAGACATCAAGGAAGCCTATGCCGGCGACATCGTCGCGCTGGCGGGCCTCAAGGAAGCGCGCACCGGCGACACGCTGTGCGACCCGAACCACGAGGTCATCCTTGAAAAGATGGAATTCCCGGAGCCGGTGATCGAGATCGCGATCGAGCCGAAGTCGAAGGCCGACCAGGAGAAGCTCGGCATTGCGCTCGCCAAGCTCGCGGCGGAGGATCCGTCCTTCCGCGTGTCGACCGATCACGAGTCCGGCCAGACCATCCTCAAGGGCATGGGCGAACTCCATCTCGACATCAAGGTCGACATCCTCAAGCGCACCTACAAGGTGGACGCGAACATCGGCGCGCCGCAGGTGGCGTTCCGTGAGCGCATCACCAAGCGGGTCGAGAACGCCTACACCCACAAGAAGCAGACCGGCGGCACCGGCCAGTTCGCGGCCGTCACCCTCATCGTCGAGCCGAACGAGCCCGGCAAGGGCTACGAGTTCGAGTCGAAGATCGTCGGCGGCGCGGTGCCGAAGGAATACATCCCCGGCGTCGAAAAGGGCATCGAGAGCGTGTTGTCCTCGGGCGTGGTCGCCGGCTTCCCGGTGGTCGACGTCAAGGTGCAGCTGATCGACGGCAAGTATCACGACGTCGACTCCTCGGCGCTCGCGTTCGAAATCGCCACGCGGGCCTGCTTCCGCGAGGCACTGCAGAAGGGCAAGTCGGTCCTGCTCGAGCCGATCATGAAGGTCGAGGTCGTGACCCCGGAAGACTACACCGGCTCGGTCATCGGCGACCTCAACTCGCGGCGCGGCCAGATCCAGGGCCAGGACATGCGCGGCAATGCCAACGTGATCAACTCGATGGTGCCGCTCATGAACATGTTCGGCTACGTCAATAACCTGCGCTCGATGAGCCAGGGACGCGCCACCTTCACGATGCAGTTCGACCACTACGCAGAAGCCCCCGCCAACGTGTCGGCGGAAGTCCAGAAGAAGTTTGCTTGATAGTCGTTGATGCCAGTCAACGATTGAACGGAGAGTCAAATGGCCAAAGCAAAATTTGAACGTAACAAACCCCACTGCAACATCGGCACCATCGGTCACGTCGACCATGGCAAGACGTCGCTGACGGCGGCGATCACCAAGATCTTGGCCGAGACCGGCGGTGCAACGTTCACGGCATACGACCAGATCGACAAGGCGCCGGAAGAGAAGGCGCGCGGCATCACGATTTCGACCGCCCACGTCGAATACGAGACCCAGAAGCGTCACTACGCTCACGTCGACTGCCCCGGCCACGCCGACTACGTGAAGAACATGATCACCGGCGCTGCCCAGATGGACGGCGCGATCCTCGTCGTGTCCGCTGCCGACGGCCCGATGCCGCAGACCCGCGAGCACATCCTGCTCGCCCGCCAGGTCGGCGTGCCGGCGCTGGTCGTGTTCCTCAACAAGTGCGACATGGTGGATGATCCGGAGCTGCTCGAGCTCGTCGAACTCGAGGTCCGCGAACTCCTCTCCAAGTACGAATTCCCGGGCGACAAGATTCCGATCGTCAAGGGCTCGGCGCTCGCCGCCCTCGAAGATTCGGACAAGAAGCTCGGCCATGACGCCATCCTCGAGCTGATGAAGAATGTCGACGAATACATTCCGCAGCCCGAGCGTCCGATCGATCAGCCCTTCCTGATGCCGGTCGAAGACGTGTTCTCGATCTCCGGCCGCGGCACCGTGGTGACCGGCCGTGTCGAGCGCGGCATCATCAAGGTCGGCGAGGAAATCGAGATCGTCGGCCTGCGTCCGACCCAGAAGACCACCGTCACCGGCGTCGAAATGTTCCGCAAGCTGCTCGATCAGGGCCAGGCTGGCGACAACATCGGCGCGCTGCTCCGCGGCACCAAGCGCGAGGAAGTCGAGCGCGGTCAGGTGCTGTGCAAGCCCGGCTCGGTCAAGCCGCACACCAAGTTCAAGGCTGAGGCTTACATCCTCACCAAGGAAGAGGGTGGCCGTCACACCCCGTTCTTCACCAACTACCGTCCGCAGTTCTATTTCCGCACCACCGACGTGACCGGTGTCGTGCACCTGCCGGAAGGCACCGAGATGGTGATGCCGGGCGACAACATCGCCATGGAAGTGCACCTGATCGTGCCGATCGCGATGGAAGAGAAGCTGCGGTTCGCGATCCGCGAA
>DASWVJ010000078.1:0-31265 GCA_036406295.1 Bradyrhizobium sp. | reverse complement strand
CGACACCTTGCCGGCGCGCGACACCAGGGCGTCGTCGGGTTTCGGCAGCGGCTTGCCGCTGTCGCGGAAGCGGTTGGTGATGGGATAGCGGCGGTCGCGGCCGAAATTCTTCTCGGTCACCTTCACGCCGGGCGCGGCCTGTCGGCGCTTGTATTCGGCCACATAAAGCAGGCGGTCGATCCGCGTCACCACGTCCCTGTCGAAACCGCCAGCGATGATCTCCGCCAGCGGCTGCTCGCGCTCCACCAGGCGCTCGAGGATCGCATCCAGCACCTCGTAGGGCGGCAGCGAATCCTGGTCGGTCTGGTTCTCGCGCAATTCCGCCGTCGGCGGGCGCGTGATGATGTTGGGCGGGATCACCTCGCCGGACGGGCCGAGCGCGAAATCCGGCTTCCATGAATTGCGCAGGGACGAGAGACGGAAAACTTCCGTCTTGTAGATGTCCTTGATCGGGTTAAAGCCGCCGTTCATGTCGCCGTAAAGCGTGGCGTAGCCGACCGACATTTCCGACTTGTTGCCGGTCGTCACGACCATCGCGCCGGTCTTGTTGGAGAGCGCCATCAACAGCGTGCCGCGAGTGCGCGCCTGCAAATTCTCTTCGGTGATGTCGCGCGCAAGGCCTGCGAACGGGACGGAGAGGATCTTCTCAAAGCCGTTGACGGCGTCGGCGATCGGCAGCACCTCGTAGCGGATGCCGAGCGCTTTTGCCAGCTTGGCCGCATCATCGAGCGAGACCTGCGCGGTGTATTTGAACGGCAGCATGACGCCGCGCACTTGTTCTGCGCCGAGCGCATCCACGGCGATGGCCGCGCACAGCGCCGAGTCGATGCCGCCGGAGACGCCGAGCAGCACGCCGGGAAAACCGTTCTTGCGGACATAGTCGCGCAGGCCGAGCACGCAGGCCGCGTAATCGCCCTTGTCGCCTTCGAGCAGCGGCGTCACCTGCCCCTTGCAGCGCCAGCCACTCGCGTCCTTGCGCCAGACCAGCGTCGTGATGTCTTCCTGGAAGGCCGGCTGTTGCGCGGCGACGGAGAGATCGGCGTTGAGCGCGAAGGATGCGCCGTCGAACACCAGTTCGTCCTGTCCGCCGACCTGGTTGAGGTAGACCAGCGGCAGCCCGCTTTCGGTGACGCGGGCGACCGCGATGGAAAGGCGGAGGTCGCCCTTGTCACGCGCGTAGGGCGAGCCGTTCGGCACGACGAGGATTTCCGCCCCGGTCTCGGCGAGGCATTCGACGACGTTCTCGTACTCTTCCGACTCTTCGAGCCAGATGTCCTCGCAGATGGGCACGCCGACGCGCACGCCCTTCACGGTCACCGGGCCTGCCGCCGGCCCGCGTGCGAACAGACGCTTTTCATCGAACACGCCATAGTTCGGCAGGTTCGCCTTGAAGCGAAGGGCGGCGATGCGCCCGCCATCGAGCAGCGCGCAGGCGTTATAAAGCTTGCCGTCTTCGACCCAGGGCGTGCCGATCAGCACGGCCGGCCCGCCGCCCGCGGTGTCGCGCGCCAGCGCTTCCACCGCCTCGCGGCAGGCGGCCTGGAAGGCCGGTTTCAGCACGAGGTCTTCCGGCGGATAGCCAGTGATGAACAATTCCGGCAGCACCAGGAGATCGGCGCCATCTCCTTGCGCCTTGTCGCGCGCGGCGCGGACTTTCGCGGCATTGCCGGCGACGTCGCCCACGGTCGGGTTGAGCTGCGCCAGCGTGATCCTGAATTCGGCGGTCTTGTTCATGACGCGATGTTGCCCCGCACAAGAGCAAACTGCAATCGGCTGGTTCAGATCGCGCCCATGCGCTCGGCGATGGCGAACAGCCAGAACAGGCCCGCCATGACCAGCGCGACGCCGACGGCGGCCGAGCCCATGTCCTTGACCCGGCCGATCTGCGGGTCGTGGTCGGTGGTCAGCCGGTCGGCAAGCTTTTCGATCGCGGTGTTGAGCAGCTCGACGACCAGGACAAGCACCACGGCGGCGACCAGTTCCACCCGGCGCATGACGGTGGCGCCGATCAGCCAGGCCAGCGGAATCGAGATCGCCAGCGCAAACAGCTCCTCACGGACGGCCTGCTCCGAGCGGATCGCAAAGGCGAGCCCGTTACGTGTGTTGATGGTGGCCCGCCACAGACGCAGCAAATCTAGAGTCCTGCCGCGGCCGGCATCGGCTCCGCCCTGCCCGCGCGCTCCTGCTTGAGGAGCTCGGCGATCAGGAAGGCCAGGTCGATGGATTGTTCGGCATTGAGACGGGGATCGCAAACCGTGTGGTAGCGGTCGCTCAGGTCTTCATGCGTGATGGCGCGCGCGCCGCCGAGACACTCGGTGACGTCCTGCCCGGTCATCTCCAGGTGAATGCCGCCGGCATGGGTGCCTTCGGCCGCGTGCACGCTGAAGAAGGTCTTCACCTCCGACAGGATGCGGTCGAACGGCCGCGTCTTGTAGCCGGTGTTTGAGGTGATCGTGTTGCCGTGCATGGGATCGCACGACCACACCACCGAGCGGCCTTCGCGCTGGATGGCGCGCACCATGCCCGGCAGATGCTCGCCGACCTTGTCGTTGCCGAAGCGCGTGATCAGCGTCAGCCGCCCGGGCTCGTTGTCGGGATTGAGCACGTCGGCCAGCTTGAGCAGTTCGTCCGGCTTCAGCGATGGGCCGCATTTCAGGCCGATCGGATTCCTGATGCCGCGGAAATATTCGACATGGGCGTGGTCGAGCTGGCGGGTGCGGTCGCCAATCCAGATCATATGGCCCGAGGTCGCGTACCAGTCGCCGGTCGTCGAATCGACGCGGGTCAGCGCCTGTTCGTAACCGAGCAGCAGCGCCTCATGGCTGGTATAGAAATCGGTGGCGCGCAGCTCCGGATGGGCTTCGAGATCGAGGCCGCAGGCGCGCATGAAATTCAGCGCCTCCGAGATGCGGTCGGCGAGCTCCTTGTAGCGGCGGAACTGCGGGGAATCCTTGAGGAAGCCGAGCATCCACTGATGCACGCTGGCGAGATTGGCGTAGCCGCCGGTCGCGAATGCGCGCAGCAGATTCAGCGTCGCCGCCGACTGCCGGTACGCCATCAGCTGGCGCTGCGGATCGGGCGTGCGCGCTTGTGCGGTAAAGCTGATGTCGTTGATGATGTCGCCGCGATAGCTCGGCAGCTCGACGCCATCAACCTTCTCGGTCGGCGAGGAACGGGGCTTGGCGAACTGGCCGGCGATGCGGCCGACCTTCACCACCGGCAGCGCGCCGGCGTAGGTCAAGACGACCGCCATCTGCAGGAAGACACGGAAGAAGTCGCGGATGTTGTTGGCGCCGTGCTCGGCAAAGCTCTCGGCGCAGTCGCCGCCCTGCAGCAGGAAGGCCTCGCCTTTCGCCACCCGCGCCAGCGCCTTCTTCAGATTGCGGGCCTCGCCCGCGAACACCAGCGGCGGAAAGGTCGCAAGCTGCGCCTCGACATCAGCCAATGCCCCGGCGTTGGGGTATTGGGGCATCTGCAGCACCGGTTTGCTGCGCCAGCTGTCGGGCGTCCACCGCTCGGCCATGATCGTTAACTCCTGAGCAAAAACCGCTACTTATCCGCCTTCGCTAAAGCTTCGGCGAGACCAGATTGGGGACCACGGCGAAGCCGGGTCCGCGGCTGCGAGGGCCGCGTTATACACAGGCCGGCAACACTCCGCCACAAGGATTTCCGGCTGTCAGCTCAAGCTCTTGCGGCGAAAGCTGAATTCGCATTTGTTAACGGCACACTTGAAGTTGCGAGGGAGTAGAGTGGCCGAGGCTGCGCTGGACGATGTCTTTGCCGACGACATCATCGTGCCGGCGGCCGACCGCTATCCGTTGGGGGCGACGCTGTTCCTGCCCCGCACCGGCAAGCGCAGCCATGCCGTGCTGATCAGTTCGGGCACAGCCATACCACGAAAGCTCTATCGCGGCTTTGCCAGCTACCTCGCCCACTGCGGCTGCGCGGTCCTGACCTACGACTACCGCGGGACCGGCGATTCCAGGCAGAAGGCGGTGACCGGCTACAACCAGCCGCGCTCGCTGGTCGGCTTCAAGGCGTCGATGACCGACTGGGCCGCCCTGGACATCCCCTCTGCCGTGCAATGGATGCGCGAGCGCTACGGCAACATGCCCCTCATTTATGTCGGCCACTCCTTCGGCGGCCAGGCGCTGGGGCTGCTTCCGAACAACAAGGAAATTTCCCGCGCGCTCTTCATTGCGACGAATGCCGGCTACTGGAAGCTGATGGCCTCTCCCGAACGCTATCGCGTCTATGCCATGCTGAACTTCATCGGCGTGCCCCTGACGAAAATGTTCGGCTACATGCCGGGCTGGGCGGGCCTCGGCATGGACCTGCCGAAAGACGCCTTCCTGCAATGGGTGGGCTGGGTGACGAACGAGCGCTATCTGTTCGGCGACTCGACACTTCGCGCCCGCGAGAATTTTCACAACTTCGAGGGGCCGTTGCGCTCGATCTGCTTCACCGACGATCCCTGGGCAACGCGCACCGCGGTCGAACTGCTCTGCTCCGGCTTCACCGCGACCAGGCCCGACATCGTCAGCATCACGCCGGCGGATGCGGGCGTGAAGAAAATCGGCCATTTCGGCTTCTTCCGCCCCGAGCACCGCGACACGCTCTGGCGGGGTGCGGCGGAATGGCTGCAGGCGGAGCAGTAGAGCGCTGCTTGAAAGCACAGCAAGACCTTACGGCCGCGCGACCGCTTCCATAACCTCCTTGGGACGCCGCTTGATCGCTAGCAGATAGGCTGCCGCCGGGGCATCCGGCAAGCGCCGGCCCTGCTCCCAGTTCTTCAACGTGGGAAGCGGAATTCGGTACGCCGCAGCGAAATGATGTTGCGACATTCTCAGCGAAAGACGGATGGCTTTCACATCTGGCAACTCGACCTTCGACACGCGCAGCCCGCGCACTCGCTTGCCAGCAGCATGCCTCGCCGCCTGTTGCATGCTCTCGATCAATTCCTTGCCAAACTTTCCCATGGCTCGTTCCTTGCATTCTTAACTCTTTAGGATCCCTGCCAGCTTTCGAACGATCTTCTTTTCGTCCGCCGTTAGGTTCTCCTGACGGGCTTTTGCGTAGACCATCAGCAAATAGAGCGGCCGGTTGCCGCTGTGATAGAAATAGATCACGCGCGCTCCGCCACGCTTGCCACTCCCGGGTCGCACCCATCTGATTTTTCGCACGCCCCCAGTTTCAGGGATCAGGTCTCCTACTTCGGGATTCCGCGCGATGAAATCAATGAAAGCTTCCCGCTCGGCGTCGTTCCACACATCGAGAGCCTGACGGCTAAATAGAGGCGTCTCTGCGACGGTGATGAGTCGGCGTGCCACGTCGTGGTATATACGCCATTGGCGCCTAATCTTCCAGAGGGAAGACGCCATTGGCGTACCGAGGGGACGCCGAAATCGATCATCCATCTCGGCTTCTTCTGACCCGAGCACCGCGAGCCCCGGAGGCGGCAAGCGGCGGCGCGCGGCCTCATCACTCCGTTCAGCCAATCTCCGCGGAACGCGGCGCGGACCGATAACCTGCATCAATTCGGAGCTAAGGAGCCTTAAGCGCCCTCGCCTAGTCTGGCAAAGCGGCTTCACGCCTACCTGGATCCGTCGGAACATGATCGACACGCTGATCGACTTTCTGGACATCGACCCTCGCTCGCGGCGGTCGGCACGGCTGATCTGGCCGGTGGTCGAAGGGCGGGCTTCAGCCACGATCGATCGGTTTTACCAGACGATCTGCTCCATCCTGCCGAGGACGCCATCGAACGAGGAGATTGAGCGGCTCAAGACGCAACATGACTTGCGCTGGCCGAGGCTGTTCGACAGCCAATTCGACCGGGACTACGTCAGCAGCGCATCCCTGATCGGAATCAGGCATTGCGAGATGGGCCTCGATTGCAAGTGGCACGTCGCCGGCTACGCAAGGCTGAGGGCCGAAATCGCGGCCGAGATTCTCGACAGCCTGCTGCCCAGCCATTCCAAGTCGGGCCTGGTCATCACGCTGGACAAGTACCTCGCTCTCGACATGGCGATCTCGGTCTCCTCCTACACTTCCATCTGGGTGGAGTAGCAGCGGTCAGTTCCGTGAACCGATCCGCTCCAGTTCGTCCCGGTCGATGACGTTGAGCGCACCGTTCGATATCTCGACGATCCCGCGGTCGCGAAACGCACCCAAGGTCCTGCTCACATGAACCGTGGTCAGGCCGACCGCATCTGCAATGTGTTGCTGCCGGAGCGGAAACGGGTACTGCTGTCCGCGAATGACGCTACGCGCAGAGATGCGCCGCATCAGCTGCAGCAGCAGAAAGGCAATTCGCTCTTCCGCAGAATATTTTCCGAGCGCAACTATCGTGGCGTCGGAGGATTTCGACTCCACCGCACAGGCCTTGGCCAGTGCCATGACCACCGTCGGGTCTTGCACAAGGCGGGTTTTGACCTCGGCCCTGCGCATTCCGGTGACCTGGACCTCCGTCAGGGCCGTCACGGAGAAATGCGGACGCTCTTCGAACACCGACGACACCGAGAAGAGATCTCCCGGCAAGAGGAAATGCAGAATCTGGCGACGTTCATCTGCGAGCTGCACGAAACGAAATCCCCAGCCAACGCACAGCACGAACACGTCGGGATAGCTCTGGTTTCGCACAACGATCTGCTGACCGGCACGCACGACGCGATGATAGTGCCAGGTTTTGCGCGGATCCGACCGAAGATTCCCGGACTTCCCCAAGACCGCATCGCAAAATCCGCGCTCCTGATGCGGACACGCGGCGCACGGCGATTGGTTGTTCATAATATCTGGTTGACCGTCACGGTTGGCGCCGACGACGGTCTTGATCCAGGTTAACAACCTATATCATGCCGCGCCGGTGCGGTATCATCAGGTGATTATTTGATTGTGTGCAGAACTTGCCGCCAGTCAACGGCAGCCTCTTGCGTCCATGCGCTAATATATCTCGACCGCGCAGACGCGACGCTTTCTTCCATACCAACTGGCCGGAGATGACCGGCTGAGCGCGGAACACTGTCCTCAAGAATTGACGAGGAGTGCTGCGCCGCCTCGATGAAGCAGGTGGGCTGGCCCGACTCATCCACGCAGCAGTTCTTGCCCGCAGCCTTTGCGGCATACATTCGTTCATCGGCGATCCTGACCAGCGTCGCGGGATCGTCGATACTTTCGTTGCGATACTCTGCAAGTCCAACGCTTGCCGTTGCCGGGCAGCCATCCGGGCGGTTCCCCAACCCTTGCTTCCCGATCTCCGCGATCCGCCGACGCGCCGCCGCCAGGTCCGCGCGCGGCAAGCACAGCACGAATTCCTCGCCGCCCCAGCGGATGAGAAACTCCTGCGGACCGAGCAGATGGTGGATGGACCGGGCTGCCGATCGCAACACGTCGTCTCCGCGCGCGTGTCCGAATTGGTCGTTGATGGATTTGAAACTGTCGATGTCAAAAAATGCCACGGCCATCGGCTGCTTCTTGCGCATGGCGCGCGCGAACTCATGCAGCAGCCTCTGCTCGCCCGCGCGGCGCGTCAACGCACCGGTGAGTTGGTCCCGGACCGAGTGCTCCGTGAGCGCGATCAACAACCGAAGCTGGCTCATCGACGCCAATGCGGCAATGACGATGATGAGGGTCAGGCGAAGCATCGTGGCCGACGGCGAAGCAAAAAGCTCGGGCCTCGAAGCCACCGACACCATCGCCAGCGTGACGACGGGCAAGCTCAAGATCGCGCTTTCGAGCGCGGTCATTGGAAACAGGCTGAAGCTCACCGCGATCAGAAAGGGTGCGTACAGGTACGCCGTGGATACGAACACCGACTCGCCGATGGCAGAAGAGCCCCCCACAGCGCAATGTACGCCCAGCAGGAAGCAAACGGGAATCAGGATCAGGATTCCCACCGCCGTGAACTGTCCTGCGGGCATCAGCGCGCGCGCACCAACGGCCAGCAGCGCGAATGCCGCGGCGGCGACCAGCCGTTCGGCTGCCACGATGCCCCAATAGGGCCAGCGAATCGTAGAGACGTCGACCAATATCCACGCCAACGTCATCAGCGACAAGGCGGCCGCGGCCATTTGCACGCGCGACAGGATGCGGTCCCGATGTTCTCGCACGACCTCGAACGAATGCCCGATCGGGAGCAGCAGCCCGATCAGCGCGGTGCCCTCGGGCCAGTAGCGGGCTGCACCGCCACCTTCGCCATCCGGCCGCTGAACATATGATTGCATTCGCCTTGCGCTCCCATCCCTGGAAGGCAGGGTATTCCGCCAAATCCTAACCGGCTCCTACGTGAATTAACCTGGATCATGTCGTGGATTGGCAGAAAGCGAACGCGCCATTGCAACCAGGCCTTCGCCGATCCGCTGTGAGCATTCTGCGGCGGCGCCTGCCATCTGCTTCGGCTTGCCTCCGAATGCGACGCTGCCGCTTCGCAGCGCTCGACATAACCTGCATTAAACTGCCCGCGTCGATCATTAACCAAGTTGCAAGACGGTGATTGCGTTACGGCATCGCCGCCGTTCGCCGCATTCGCTCACCCCGCAAGCCCGAGGGTGTCCGCCCGGCAAAGCATCTGAAAAGCAGAACAAGGAACGCGCCCATGCAACTCCACCTCGGTATCCGTGCCCGACTGATCATCGGTTGCGGCACGCTTTGCCTTCTTCTGGCGGGCGCAATCGGCGTCACCATCGTCAAAGTTCGGTCCGTCGGCGAATCGACAGCCAACAACGTCAATCTTCGCGTGCCCACTGCCCTGGCGGCAAGCGGGCTGATCTCGGAGGTCTATGCCTCCCTCGCCTCGCTGCGGGGCTGGCTGGTCACGGGCAACGAAGGGTTCAAGACGGAACGAGCCGCGTTCTGGAGAGAGATCCAGAAGCGGAGTTCCGAAATGGATCGACTTTCGGCGGAGTGGACCAATCAGCAGAACAAGACCGACTGGCAAGGCGCCAAGCCGCTGCTGGAGGGGATGCGCACCGCGCAAGACAAAGCCGAAGCGATCGCCCACACCCCGGACGAGCAGCCTGCCAACAAGATCCTGGTGATGGAAGCCGCACCGCTGGCCAAAATGATGCTCCAGAACGCCACCTCGATCATCAATCAGGAAAGCCTCATTTCCTCGACCGACGCGCGCAAGAGCCTCTTGATCGATTTCGCCGACCTGCGCGGAAGTCTGGCAATGGCCATCGGAGCGATCCGGGCATATCTCCTGACCGGCGATAGCGAGTTCAAGAAGGAGTACGAAGAACTCTGGTTGCTCAATCAGAGAAAGTTCGAAGCACTGTCAAAGCGCCGGCAGGAGATGACGCCCGAGCAGCAGAAGGCCTTTGATTCCCTGGTCGACGCCCGCCTCAAGTTCTCGCCACTGCCGCCGAAGATGTTCGAAATCCGGGCCACGGACCGCTGGAATATGGCGCAGTGGTTCCTGACCAATGAAGCGGCGCCTCGCGCCAACAAGCTGCTCGACATTTTTGCCGGACCGAAGGACGCCGAGGGAGCGCGCTCCGGCGGCATGGTCACTCGCCAGCAGGAGATGCTCAGGGCCGATGGGGCCAAGGTGCTCGCGGAAGCCGACTTCCTCATGATCACACTTTGGATTCTCCTCGGGGTGGGCTTGGGCGCATCCGCAACGGTCGTTTACCTGACCAGCCGTTCGATCGTGCCGCCTGTTCTCAAGATGGTCAACGCCATGGGTCAGCTGGCGGGTGGCGATCACTCCGCCGTGATCCCCGCAACCGACAAGCACGATGAGATCGGGCTGATGGCTCGCGCCGTCGTCGTCTTCAAGGAAAACATGATCAAGGCCAAGGAACTCGCCGCCAAGGAAGCCGAGGCTATCACGCAACGCATGGCCCGCGCGAACCGCGTCAATGATCTCACGGCGAGCTTTGACTCTGAAGTCTCCTCGCTGCTGCGCTCGATTGCGGCCGCCTCCACCGAATTGCAGGCGACGGCATCGGCGATGACCGCAACCGCCGAGGAGACCAGCGCTCAGTCCACCGCCGTCTCCGCCGCCACCGAAGAGGCTTCCGCCAACGTCCAGACCGTGGCCGCTGCTGCGGAGGAGCTGGCAAGTTCGGTCACGGAGATCGGCCGGCAAGTCACGCAGTCCGCAAACATCGCACAGCGGGCAGTAGCCGAAGCCGAACGTACCAACGCGCGGGTGCACGGCCTCCAGGGCGATGCCACGAGCATCGGCGACGTTGTGAAGCTCATCAGCGAAATTGCGAACCAGACCAATCTTCTCGCACTCAATGCCACGATTGAAGCGGCGCGCGCCGGCGAGGCCGGCAGAGGCTTCGCCGTCGTCGCAAGCGAAGTCAAAAGCCTGGCCGAGCAGACCGCGAAAGCGACCGATCAGATTGGCGTCCAGGTTGCATCGATCCAGGCTTCCTCCTCCGAAGCCGTGACGGCCATCAACGGGATAACCGAGACCATCAATCAAATGAATGAAATCGCTGCGGCGATTGCCGGCGCCGTCGAGGAGCAGGGCTCGGCGACCCAGGAGATCGCGCGCAACGTTCAACAAGCCGCCGCAGGAACGACGGAAATCTCCTCAAACGTCACCGGCGTACGCCAGGCTGCCGGTGACACCGGTGCTGCGGCCCAGCAGGTGCTGCAAGCCTCGCACGAACTGTCCGAGCAATCGGAGATGATGCGGGCCCATGTCGAGTCCTTCCTGAACAACATCAAGGCAGCATAGCTGCCCGGAGGCCATCGCCGCACACACGGCCAATCTCGCGCTCGGCAAGGAAGGCCGCTAGCCATCGCGCATCACGTCAGCTTTGCGTGCTGTCGCCCACCACTCTGAGGTCCATCCCGCCGATCAGATCCAAACGGGCCTGCTCGGCGGCGCTTATCGCGGCCATCGTCTGCTGCAGCGTACTGACATTCGATCCGAGCGAGACGATTCCGCCCAGCACGGCGGCGATCGATCCGATAGCGGCGACCTGATTGAATCCGATCAGGCCGGTCACCATGACGAGCAGCAACGCGGCGCCGCCGCCGATCGCCACCTTCGAAGCCAGAATGATCTTCCTGCACCGCTCGCCAACCACGGCAAGGTGCTCGAGCCGGGCTTCGATCATTGAAATTTCGTCGATAGGGTCGTCGTCGGCCATCAAATCCAGGATCGCGATCCGCCGTTCGCCAATGTGCCGGTTATTCCGTCGGCCAACCGGGGTGTCAAGCCGCCGCAGAGGCAAGATAGTGCTTGCCACGCTGCCCCAAGTAGCACTTCCACGCACGCCCAGGACTTCGTTATGATGAACGTCAAGCGGTCGGGGAAGGCACTTTGCCTGCACCCGCGGAGCCGCAATGCAAGGGAGAGATCACATCATGAAACGCCGTACGTTCCTCAAGGGTAGCGCGCTCGCCGGCGCAACGACACTGGTTGCAGCGCCTGCGATCGCGCAATCGGCGCCCGAGATCAAATGGCGCCTGACCTCGAGCTTTCCGAAGTCGCTCGACACCATCTACGGCACGGCGCAAACCTTCGCGAAATATATTGCGGACGCTACCGACAACAAGTTTCAGATTCAGACCTTTGCGGCAGGCGAGATCGTGCCTGGCCTGCAGGCGCTCGACGCCGTCAGCTCCGCGACCGTGGAGATGGCGCAGACGCCGCTCTATTTTTACATCGGCAAGGAGCCGGCGCTGGCCTATGCGACGGGCGCGCCCTTCGGCATGAACCATCGCCATCAGCATTCCTGGTGGACGTTCGGCGGCGGCGCCGAACTCTGCAACGAGGCGCTGAAACCGTTCAAGGCGCATGCCATCCTCTGCGGCAACTCCGGCACGCAGATGGGCGGCTGGTTCCGCAAGGAGATCAAGACGGTCGATGACCTCAAGGGCCTGAAATTCCGTATCGCCGGCATGGGCGGTCATGTGCTGGCCAAGCTCGGCATCGTACCGCAGCAGATCGCCGGCGGCGACGTCTATGGCGCGCTCGAAAAGGGCTCGCTCGATGCCGCCGAGTTCGTCGGCCCCTATGACGACGAGAAGCTCGGCTTCCACAAGGTGGCGAAGTACTACTACGTCCCCGGCTGGTGGGAAGGCGGCGCCATGCTGCACATGATCGTCAACGACGAGAAATGGAACGCGCTTCCCAAGCAATACCAGGCGATCGTCAACCAGGCCGGCGCGGCGGCGGGCAGCTGGATGATCGAGAAATATGACAGCGTCAATCCCGCGGCCCTGAAGCGGCTTGTCGCCGGCGGAGCGGAGCTGCGCGCCTTCCCGCAACCGGTGATGGACGCCTGCTACAACACCACGCAGGATCACCTGAACGAGATTGCGGCCAAGAGCCCGCTGTTCAAGAAAACCAAGGAAAGCCACGACGCGTATATGAAGGAAGTGCTCTTCTACACGCAGATCGCGGAGAACTATTACGACAACTATCTGCTGAGCAAGATACGCAAGGGCTAAGGGCCCATGAACCAAAAGGCTGCGGAAGCGGCCGCCACGCCAAGCGTTGCGGCTGCGCCGGCCGGCGCCGCCGGCGCACGGAATTCGCCAGGCAGTGCAGCCATCGACGACAGCCTGCGCGCTGCCGTCGAGAAGGACGTCCCGGGCGTGGTCGCCCTGATCACCAATCGCGAGCGCGTGCTGTACCAGGGCGCGTTCGGCGTGGCTGATGTCGCGACCGGACGCCCGCTCACGCAAGATGCGCTGTTTCGCATCGCCTCGATGACCAAGCCGATCACCTCGCTGGCATTGATGCAACTCGTCGAGCAGGGCCGCCTCGGCCTTGATGAGCCCGCCGAAAAATACCTGCCGAGACTGGCGGAGCTGAAGGTTTTCGAATCGTTCGACGCGGCGACGGGAGCCTATCGGCTGCGTCCGGCAGCGAGGCCAGCCACCGTCAGGCATTTCCTGACCCACACGTCGGGATTGGCCTATCCATTCACCAGCGAGACCTGGCGCGATTTCAAGCCGCGCGCCGGCGAAATCTATCCGTTCGGCGGTCCCCTGCTGTTCGATCCGGGCGAGCGCTGGCACTACAGCACCAGCACCGATGTCGTCGGCCGCCTGGTCGAGGTGGTGTCCGGTAAGAAGCTCGAGGACTATTTCCGCGCGCACATCTTTGCGCCGCTCAGGATGGATGACACGTCCTACAATGTGCCGGAGGCGAAGGGCCCGCGTCTCGTCGCGCAGCAGCAGCGCTCGGGCGCGCGCATGGACGGCGCCATCAAGCTGCAGCAGCCGCAATTCGGGCTCACCATCGCAGCGCCGATCGGCGGCGGCGGCCTGGCTTCGACCGCAAGCGACTATGGACGCTTCATGCGCATGTGGCTCAACGGCGGCGAGCTTGACGGGGCGCGCGTTGTCAAGGCCGAGACGGTGGCGCTGATGGGCCAGAACCATATCGGCGCCATTTCGGTCCCCGCGCTGAAAAGCGCGTTGCCGCGCAGCGCCGACTTCACCTTCATCGCCGACGGCCGCGACAAATGGGGCCTCGGCTTCCTGATCACCGCCGACCAGGTGCCCGGCAAGCGCTCGCCCGGCAGCCTGAGCTGGGGCGGCATCAACAACACGTTCTTCTGGATCGATCCGGCCAGCGGCATCGCCGGCGTGATCATGATGCAGTATTTGCCGTTTGCCGACGCCAGGGCGCTGGCAGTCTACGACGCCTTCGAGCGCACCGCCTATCGGCTGGTGAGCGCGGGAAAGTAGGCCCACGAGCGGCACAAGCGAAGGCCGGCAGGCGCAATCGAGCGGTCGGCACTTACCAGGTGGCACGAGCGAACGCTTCCGTCTAGCGCTTCGGCTTGGGAAGCACCATCCTGCCGTGGGATGCAACGCCACCCCACTTGGCGGACCAACCGACTTCCGCGGCGGAAGCTTGGTTGGCGCGTTGCGGTCCCCGACCGCTCTGCAGGGCAAACAAAGCGCCCTGGGGATCGACACATCGCGCGATCCAGCAGCCCTCAGGCAATTCGATCGGCCCCTGGAGGATCTGGCCACCGCCAGCATTCACACGCTTCGCAGCCGCAGCGATGTCGTCGACGTTGATATAATAGAGCCAAAATGGCTGCGACACGCTCGGAAGTTTAGTAAAAATTCCGCCGCTGATCTGACCGCACGCGGAAAACAATTGATACAGCTCTGCCGGATCGGTTTCAGCAAAGGCCTTCTGCCAGCCAAAAAGCTCCCGGTAAAAATCGAAGATCACATTGCGATCTGCTGCCAGCAACTCGTGCCAGCCCACGCGCTGCGGCTCATCCAATCCGCATGGTTTCGGTTGCCCATATGTCGGTTCCGTGACCAGCGCAAACATGGCCGCTTGCGGATCGGCGACGACTGAAATTCGCCCAATATTGCTGTCGGTTGGCGGCACGAAGATGGTGCCTCCGAGACGTCCGATCTGTGCCGCCATCGCATCCACGTCATCGACGGCGACGTAGCCGACCCATCTCGGTGTCGCCCCCAATCGCCGCCCCTCTTCCGGCAACTCCATAAGTCCGCCGACTGGAGCGTCGCCGGCAGTAACCACGGTATAGGCCAGTCCTGGAGTTGAGGCATCCTTCACGCCCCAGCCGACAACCTTGCCATAGAAGGCGCCGGCTGCCGCGACATCCGTGGTCATCAGCTCGTACCAGGCGAAGCGTCCCAGTTGATCGACCAAGCCAGTTTCTCCGTTCAAGCTGGAGACAATTGCGGCACAGCATCAGCCGCCGGTTGGAACCTGCTGCGCGGGACGATGCGATGGACCGGAATGAGCGACATCATTCATGAACATGAATGCAATCTGAACGAGCGTCATCGCGGTTTGGTGTCGTTAATAATCTTGCCTGCCTTGTTTGCTCAGCGTAGAGTTTGTCGCGGGGCTGTCCTTCTTGCACCATTGGAGGATGCGACCATGCAGCGGGTGAAGCAAGCCTCGAAAAAGAGGCGCGCGACCAAGGCCGCCATGCCGGCGCTAGGAGCCGCCGGGCTGACTTTTTCGCTGGCGGGGAGCGCATCAGCAGCGGCGATACCGACAGGCGACGTTCAGCAGAGACCGAACTTTTCACCGGGGCATGCGATCACCCTCGGTGAAGAAGAAATGGCCGACGTCAGCCTCGCCACCTTCCATCTCTTCGACAAAGAGGACATCGCGGGCGCCATGCAGGTTGCCTTCCGCGGATGCGGCGGCTGCCGCGGCTGCCGGGGCTGCGGATGCAGAGCGTGCCGATGCGGCGTTGGTTGCCGGTGTGCTGGATGTGGCGGATGCGGTTTCGGATTTGTGTTGGGATGTGCAGGTTGCGCTGTAGCCTGCGCAGGCTGCTGTGCATCGTGGGGACGCTGCCGCTGGTGCTAGGCTCCACGCTTTCTGATCCTGTACCGAAAAGCCGCGATTTTGTTGGCCGAGTTCGCGATCGACTCGGCCATTTTCTTGCTTTTGTTACAACGTCCGCCGTGCAGTGCTGACCCGATGACAGGCAATCGCAAGACCCGCCTCGCCAGACGCAAGGACATCTTGCGATTCGCGCCAAATTTCACCGCCTATGCACTTCCTCCCGATGCGGTCTGTCTCTATTCCGAGGATCGCAAGTTCTTCCTGCACGGCGAGCTCTATTGCGCACTTGCCGCGGCGATCGGAAGAAATGGAAAAGCGGTGCCGGAAATCGTCCGCCAGCTTTCCAAGAGCTTTCCGACGGACAAGATCGAGGAAGCGATCAGGCGGCTGGTCGAACGCCGCTATGCCGTTACGGGAGAATCGCACGCATTCACAGGTGCCGTCGCGGGATACTGGGCGAGCCTGGGCCTGCCTGCCGAGGTCGCAGAGCAAAACCTTCGCGCTTGCCCCGTGCAAGTGGAATCGATCGATGTCAAAGGCGCCAAACAACTTGCCGCCGCCTTGAGCAAGCTCGGCGTTCAAATTGCCAAGCGTTCGCCCAAACTCACGATCACGCTGGTGAACGACTATCTCGACCGGCGGCTCGCCGAGATGAACCGCAAGCGCGTCGCCGACAAGACGCCCTGGCTGCTGGTGCAACCGTCCGGCGTGTTTCCGCTTGTGGGGCCTGTGTTCAAACCGGGCGAGAGCGCCTGCTGGACTTGCCTGTTCGATCGCATGATACGCAATCGGGAGATCAAGGGGTTTCTCGACCGCGGACCGGCGCGTCCGCTCGCCGTGTCGCCTCTGGTCAACGACACCGTTGGGCAGACCGCCATCCACTTCGCTGCCGTCGAAATCGCAAAAGCGATTGCCTCCGGCTTTCGTACGGATCTGCACGACCACATTGCAAGCTTCGACCTGACCGGTGCGGTCATCGCCAAGCACTACGTTGCGCGCCGCCCGCAATGTCCTACCTGCGGCAGCAAGAAGCTGCAAAGTCCGCGCCGGGCGGCGAGGCCTATCGAGCTTGCCGAAGGCAGAAAACTTGTAATGACCAGCGGCGGATACCGCACCGTGACGTCTCGCGACACTGTGGCGCGCTTCCGCAAGCATGTGAGCCCTCTGACCGGCGTGGTTACGCGGCTCGAGCGGATCGTGGCCGATCTGGCGATGAACACCAATTTTTTCGCTCAGCACAATTTCTCCGCGCCGGCCGGAAGCGTCGACCAGCTGCGATCCGGACTGAGCGGCGGCAGCTTCGGCAAGGGCTCAACGGCCGAACAGGGTGAAGCCAGCGCGCTGATGGAGGCGATCGAGCGCTACTCCGGCATTTTTCAGGGTGACGAGATCAGGATGGAGCGGCGCTT
Source organism: Bradyrhizobium sp. (assembly GCA_036406295.1). Lineage (GTDB taxonomy): Bacteria > Pseudomonadota > Alphaproteobacteria > Rhizobiales > Xanthobacteraceae > Bradyrhizobium. The sequence goes on along the minus strand of DASWVJ010000078.1, from coordinate 14,585 downwards.
TGTCGATTTCGCCCCTGGTGAGGCCATTGCTCCCAACGAGGTTCAGCTTTTCAGCGAAGCGCAATTTCAAAGCAGGCATAACCAGCCCGACGATTCACACCCGGTGCCTGAGCCGCTCGATCCCTCGACCAGGACCGAGTGGTCGCCGGCCTGGTCCTTCCGCGACAAGCGTTTCAGATATCTTCCGACCGGCCTGCTGTATTTCTTCTATGGCGGCTTCCACACGGATTCCAACGGTTGCGCGGCCGGCAACACCCGCGAGGAAGCCATCGTTCAAGGCTTCCTCGAACTGGTCGAACGCGATGCCTATGCGATCTGGTGGTACAATCGCCTGCAGCGTGTCGAGGTCGACCTCAAACAATTCGAAGATTCCTATGTGCGGGATCTGCAATCCCAGTTGGCCGATGGCGGGCGCAGGCTCTGGGTGCTCGACATCACCAGCGATCTCGGCGTTCCCACGTACGTGGCGATCACGCACTGGATGCAGAACGGACACGAAAATATCGAGTTCGGTTCCGGTTCGCATTTCGATCGGCGCATAGCCCTGCTCCGTTCCCTCACCGAGCTGAGCCAGTTCATGGCAATTGGCGCGATGGGTGGCGCAAGCGGCGAGAAGCCGACGCTTGACGGTGTTACGCCGTTGCGCCTGGACGATTATCAGTTCCTGATCCCCTGCAACAATTCGATCGTCCCGCCGGCGCCGAGCCTGAAGGTTCACGACAATACGCGCGACCAGGTCAATGCCTGCATCGAGATCGCCACCCGCGCGGGATACGATTTCCTGGTGCTGGACCAGACGCGGCCCGACGTCGAGGTCCCCGTGGTCAGGGTGCTCGTTCCGGGGTTGCGGCATTTCTATCGCCGCTACGGACCGGGCCGGCTTTACGATGTTCCGGTGAAGCTTGGATTGCTGGATCGCCCGCGACTGGAAAGTGATCTCACCCCGTTCCTTCCACATACCTGAAAGCTGGCCTCCTTGCGCGCTTCTCGGAAAAAGCAGGCCAGGAAGATCGCGCCAGTCATTGCGGCCCGATTGAACGGGCATTTTTCCCTTCAGATGCAGGCCGACGGAAACATCGCCGCCTTGCTGGGCGACTATTCGGTCAGTCTGGGCGCCTTCAGCGCGGCCGCAATGGAACGCGCGAGGCTTCTGACTACCGGCCTGCCACTCGCTTCCCTTGCAGGCAAGAGCGCTCTTGCCAGGGAAGTCGACATCCTCGTGCATCGGCTGGCGCAGCACGGCCTTCTCGAGTACCGCCTATGCTCTCCGCGTGACGAGCAGGACCTTGCGGTCATCGAGCCGCAAATCCCGGAATACTGGCCGCGGCTCGCAAAGCTGGGTGAAAGCGATACCCTCGTGTTGTCTCGCTTCGCCTATCTGCGCCGGCGCGGCAACGAGATGGTGCTGGAATCGCCGCGCGCCGGCGCATTGTTTCGGATCAACGATCCCGCCATCGCCGCCACCCTCTGTGCACTGTCACGGCCTCAAGAGCTCAGCAAGCTGCGCCGCCACGCGGCCTCCTTCATCGATCTGGCCGCACTGCTGCTTGACTGCCAGATCCTGCTCAAGCTCAGCCGGAAAGACGGCGACGGTCTTCGTTTGAACGAGGGCGATGGCAACCTCGTTCTCTGGGATTTTCACGATCTCGTCTTTCACACACGGAGCTCGGAGGGCCGGCAGGCCAATCCGGTCGGCGGCACCTTCACCTATGCGGAGGCCGTTCCGCCGCTGCCCGCGCTGCGTCCACCTTGGCCCGGCACGAAGATCGACCTGCGCAAATTTTCGGCCTCCGAGCCGATTTCAGGCTTCGCGAAGCTGTTGCGCGAACGCCATTCGATCCGTGATTTCGACGACCAGCACCCGGTCACGCTCGCCGAACTGGCGCAGTTTCTCGACACGACGGCCCGCGTATTGTCGCAGTGGAGCAGCGGAGCGAATTTTGGTCCTGAAGTCACCTACAGCACAAGGCCGTATCCGTCGGCGGGCAGCGCCTACGAGCTGGAATTGTACCTGGCGGTGTCGAATTGCGAGGGGCTTGCGCGCGGACTTTACCACTACGATGCGGGCGGCCACGCACTGGTGGCGATCGGCGCTTCAGCCGAGCAGCTCCAGACGCTCTCCACTGCGGCGGAGTTTGCCATGGACGCACCCGGTCCGCCGCAAGTCCTGATCACGATCGCCGCGCGCTTTGGGCGGATTTCCTGGAAGTACAGCTCAATCGCATATTCGCTGATCCTCAAGGACGTTGGCGCCATGATCCAGACATTCTACCTGGCGGCAACTGACATGGGCCTTGGCGGCTGCGCCATCGGCACCACCAACATCGATCTGTTTGCAAAAATTACCGGGCTCGAATTCCATGTAGAGAGCCCGGTCGGTCAATTCGCCCTCGGACGCGGCAAGACAGCGCTGACCTCAAACTAGAGGACTGGCTTCATCTTACGCTTCACTCGAAAATCCCTACTCCGCCGCCTGCCGCACATGGCGCGCGGTCGGCGTGCGCATGGTGACGAGTTCTTCTGCGGCGGTCGGGTGCAGCGCCATGGTGGCGTCGAAGTCGGCTTTGGTCGCCTTCATCTTCACGGCGATGGCGACGGCCTGGATGATCTCGGCGGCAGCATCGCCGACAATGTGACAGCCGAGCACGCGGTCGGTGGTGCCGTCGACCACGAGCTTCATCAGCACGCGGGTATCGCGGCCCGACATGGTCGCCTTGATGGGGCGGAAATCGGCCTTGTAGATATCGACTTGGCTGTACTTGGCGCGGGCGTCGGCCTCGGACAGCCCGACGGTGCCGACTTCCGGCTGCGAGAACACCGCGGTCGGGATGTTGGCATGGTCGACTTCCACCGGCCGCTTGCCGAACACGGTGTCGGCGAAAGCGTGGCCTTCGCGGATCGCGACCGGCGTCAGGTTGACGCGATGGGTGACGTCGCCGATGGCGTAGATGTGCGGCACCGACGTCTTCGACCAGTTGTCGGTGGCAATTCCGCCGTTCTTCGGATTGATCGCGACGCCCGCCTTCTCCAGCCCGAGATTGGCGACGTTGGGGTGGCGGCCGATCGCGAACATCACCTGGTCCGAAGCAAGGCTTGAACCGCCGGACAAATGCGAGGTGAGCTCGTTGCCGTGCTTTTCCACCTTGTCGATAGTGCAGCCGGTGATCACGGTAATGCCGCGTTTTTCGATCTCCTTGCGCACATGGTTGCGCACATCGTCGTCGAAGCCGCGCAAAATGTTTTCGCCGCGATAGACCAGCGTCACGTCGCTGCCGTAACCGGCGAAGATGCAGGCGAATTCGAGTGCGATATAGCCGCCACCCTGCACCACCACGCGCTTCGGCAATTGCGGCAGATGAAACGCCTCGTCGGAAGAGATCACGTGCTCGATGCCGGGAATCTCCGCGCCATGGTTGGGCCGGCCGCCGGTTGCGATCAGCACGTATTTGGCGGTCACCTTGCGGCCGTCGGCAAGCAGCAGCGTGTGCGGGTCGTCGAACACCGCGCGCGACTTGACGATCTCCGCGCCGGACTTCTCGACATTGCTGGTGTAGGCGGCTTCCAGCCGGGCGATTTCCTTGTCCTTGTTCCTGATCAGCGTCGGCCAATCGAACGTCGGCGTCGGAATGGTCCAGCCGAAGCCGGCGGCGTCCTCGATCTCCTGATGCACATGCGAGCCGAGCACGAACAGCTTCTTCGGCACGCAGCCGCGGATCACGCAGGTGCCGCCCATCCGGTACTCTTCGGCGACCATGACCCTCGCGCCATGGCCGGCGGCGATGCGCGCGGCGCGAACGCCGCCCGAGCCGCCTCCGATGACGAAGAGATCGACGTCGAACTCAGCCATGGCGGCTCTGCCCTTCTCAGCCGACCACAATCAGATCGGCTTGTTGCGCTTCTTCATTTCCTCGCGGAAGGCCTCGTTCACGACTCCCGCAAACACCATCGCCCACTGGTTCATGTAGGACATGCTGAACTGGATGGCGCGCGGCTCGGTCGACAGCAGCTTCTGGCCGAGCGGCGACTTGTAGAAGGTGACGAGATCCTTCAGCTCCTGCTCGGAGAATTCGTTGGCGTAGACCTGCGCCATGCCCTCGCCGATCTCCTTTTCGCGGCCGGCCAGATTCTTGGCGACGATCACGGCCACTTCACCGAGATCCTTCTGGTAGTTGAGGTTGCTCTGGATCAGCGCGTTCTTGGTCTGCTCGACGATATTGGGAACGGCCGCCTGATACATGGCAGCCGCGTTCTTCAAGGTCAGGATTTCTCTGGCCGCAGCGAGCGCGGCGGGCGATGCCTGCTTTAGCGGCTGCGGGCTAGCCGCAGGTGCGTCCTTCTTCGCCGGCTGTGCCATGGCGGGAACGCCAGACAGCGCAAGGATGGCCACAAGACCAGCCGCCGACAAGATTCCCGAAAAGCGCTTCATTCCAATTCTCCTCGATTACGGGCGTCACCGCCGCTCAACAACGCGAATTCCGTTTGCGCCTGCCAGGATCGCCGTTCCGGCGAGCCCGACGAACAGTCCGCTCTCGACCACGCCCGGGATCGCATTCAACAGGCTCGCCAGCCGCGGCACGTCCGCGATCCGGCCGAGATGGCCGTCGATGATCCAGTGGCCGCTATCGGTGACAAAAACGTGGCCGTCCTTGCCCTTCCGGAGCACCATTTGCCCGGAAACGCCAGCCGCCGCAAATGCCCGTTCCATGGCCCGTTTTGTGGCGCCAAGGCCGAACGGAACCACTTCTACGGGCAGGGGAAAGCGGCCCAGGGCATCGACCCATTTGGTTTCATCCGCGATCACGATCATGCGATCCGATGCGGCCGCCACGATTTTCTCCCGGAGCAGCGCCCCGCCCCCGCCCTTGATCAGGTTGAGCGCGGGATCGACTTCGTCGGCGCCATCCACCGTCAGGTCGAGCCGGTCGACCTCGTCCAGCGTGGTCAGGGCAATGCCGCACTGCTCGGCCTGGGCGCGCGTTGCCTCCGACGTCGGTACGCCGATCACCTTCATGCCGGCGCGTACCTTCTCGCCGAGGAGGTCGACGAAGTGCCGCGCCGTCGAGCCGGTGCCGAGCCCAAGCCTCATGCCGCCCTTCACCTGCTCCAGTGCTCGTGCCGCCGCCTGCCGCTTGAGTGCTTCCATGTCCACGTGTGACGATGCTCCAAGGCTCTGTTCGCGGCGATATCTAGCGTCGTTTTCGACGCAGGAACAGCGCCGAAAACGGGCTATCCGGCACAAAAAGACGGGGTTTTGCAGCGATTTCCGCACCTGCCCACTTGCACCTGCGGCCCCCGCCCGATAGCGACTTCGGGCATGAGCCCTCCCCGCATCGTCGTATTCGATCTGGACGGCACGCTGGTCGATACCGCGCCGGACCTGATCAACGCCCTGAACTTCGTGCTCGACCGCGAGGGGCTGCCGCCGGTCCCGCTGGCTGCCGCACGCAATATGATCGGCGCGGGCGCGCGCAAGCTGATCGAGCGCGGGCTGGAGGTCGAGGGACGCACCGTCACCGTCGGCGGACTTGATCGCATGATGCGCGGCTTTATCGACTATTACGCCGAGCACATTGCCGACGAGTCGCGTCCGTTCGAAGGCCTGGAGGCCGCGCTGGATGACCTGGAAAGCCGCGGCTATCGCTTTGCGGTCTGCACCAACAAGCTCGAATGGCTTTCAAAGCTGCTGCTGGATCGGCTGGGCATAACCCGCCGTTTTGCGGCGATCTGCGGCGCTGATACGTTTGGCGTGGCAAAGCCGGACCCCGCGATCCTGCACCAGACCATCGCCCGGGCGGGTGGGCAGTCGCCGGCTTCGGTCATGGTCGGCGACTCCGGAACCGACATTGGGGCGGCGCGCCGGGCCGGCATTCCCGTGGTCGGGGTGTCCTTCGGCTATACCGACGTGCCCCTCGCAGAACTCAAGCCGGACCGGTTGATCGGACATATGAAGGAACTGCCGGACGCCGTCGAAAGCCTACTGAAATCAATGCAGTAGATTTGTTTTCCCAGGTCTTCCCTGAACTTTTGGCGTTAACTATCAGTTAACCATAAGGCCGCGCACCGTTGCGAGGCGCGGACCTCCAACGGACCGGCCCGCAAGATCCCCTGCTCGGTCAACCGCCGGCGAAGCCGGTTCTTCCGCGACCCTCACGATGAACAAGTTCCAGCCGGCAACGGTATCGGTACGGGTGATCTACACCCCCGGCGACCGGACCACCGAGGCATCGACCGTCGAGCCCAAAACCAATCTTCGCGGAGCTGAAGCCGGCCGGCCCGCCGTCCAAGCCGATCCGAACGCGAATGCGCCGCCAGCGCGACGATGATTCTGCCGATCGGCCAATCCGTTCACCGCCGATTGTGAGTGCATTGCAACCTGCCTACATTATGCTAGCGAGTGCAGACGCCTCGCGCAAAGCAGAGAGCGACCGGGGTTGATGAATTGATGAGCGGATTGGCTAGTTCCGAACAGTCGTTGCGGCGCCCGATGGTCGACCCGTTCGGCCGGACCATCCGCTATTTGCGCGTTTCGGTCACCGACCGCTGCGACCTGCGCTGCTTCTATTGCATGTCCGAGGACATGACCTTCCTGCCGAAGGCAGACCTGCTGACGCTGGAAGAGCTCGACCGGCTCTGCTCGGCCTTCATCGCCAAGGGCGTGCGCAAGCTGCGCCTCACCGGCGGCGAGCCGCTGGTCCGCCGCAACGTGATGTCGCTGGTGCGCTCGCTGTCGCGGCATCTTTCGAGCGGCGCGCTGGACGAGCTGACGCTGACCACCAACGGCTCGCAGCTGGCGCGCTTTGCGAGCGAGCTCGCCGATTGCGGGGTGCGCCGCATCAACGTCTCGCTGGACACGCTGGATGCCGACAAGTTCCGTGCCATCACCCGCTGGGGCGAGATCGACAAAGTGCTCGCCGGCATCGAGGCGGCGCGTGCGGCAGGCCTTGCGGTGAAGATCAATGCGGTCGCGCTGAAGAACCTCAACGAGGATGAAATCCCCGCGCTGATGCAGTGGGCGCACGGCAAGGACATGGCGCTGACGCTGATCGAGGTGATGCCGATGGGCGATGTCGGCGCGGGCCGCATCGACCAGTATGTGCCGCTGTCGCTGCTGCGGGCACGGCTTGCCCAACAGTTCACCCTGACCGATCTCGACGAGACCACCGGAGGGCCGGCCCGCTATGTGCGCGTGTCCGAGACCGGCGGCAAGCTCGGCTTCATCACGCCGATGACGCACAACTTCTGCGAATCCTGCAACCGCGTGCGCATCACCTGCACGGGCACGCTGCACACCTGCCTCGGGCACGAAGATGCCTCCGATTTGCGCAAGCCACTCCGTACTTCCACGGACAACGACTTGCTCAGCGCCGCGATCGATCGTGCCATCGCGCTGAAGCCCAAGGGACACGACTTCATCATCGACCGCCGCCACAACCGTCCGAGCGTAAACCGCCACATGAGCGTGACCGGCGGCTGATTCCGGACGACGGCGTCTATTCCCGATCCCCCGCTTAACCCCCGCGTCAATTTGCCCTTTTTCCCATTGACGGCGGCAAAGCACGCTGAAATGGTGCGGCCAGCTTCTAGCCTGCACGGCCGGATAGGCCGCTGCTCCCGTTCGGGACAGCCAAGACGGCGAAGCTCATGAGGGGGAGGATTCGTTGCAATCACTGCTGCAAGTGAGTGACGGCTCCGTGCGTTTGTCGCGCGGCGGCGTAGCAGTGCTCAACAATGACATCGGCGTGCCGGCGCGGCCGCCGGGGAGAGAATGATGCGTCCATTGCTAGGTCTCAGCAACGCGATTGACCTGCTGAATGAGAAACTCGGCGATATCTGCAATTTCCTGATCCTCGCCGCCTGTATCGTCAGTGCAGCCAATGCCATGATCCGTTATGCGTTCGGCTACAGCTCCAACGCCTGGCTCGAACTGCAGTGGTACATGTTCGCCGTCGTCATCATGTTCGGCGCTTCCTACACCTTCAAACGTAACGAGCATGTCCGCGTTGAAATTCTCTATTTGATGCTGTCGGAGCGCGGCCAGCTCTGGCTCGACATGATCGGCACGCTGTTTTTCCTGATCCCGGCCTGCCTGCTGCTGGCCTATCTGTCCTGGCCGTTCTTCCACCAGGCCTACGCCGTCGGCGAGATTTCCTCCAATGCCGGCGGATTGATCCGCTGGCCCATCAAGTTCGTCATTCCAGCCGGCTTCGTCCTGCTCGCCCTGCAAGGCGTCTCTGAGGTCATCAAGCGTATCGCCGCCCTTCAGGGATATGTCGTGATCGACGCCAAGTACGAGAGGCCGACGCAATGATTACGCTGGAGGTGATGCCGCCGCTGATGTTCGGCGGCCTGATCGTGGCCATGCTGATCGGCTTTCCGGTGGCCTTCACGCTGGCCGCACTTGGGCTGTCGTTCGGCTTCCTGTCGATCTATCTCGGCTTCTTCGACCTCAACTTCCTGCAGGCGATCCCGGGCCGCATCTTCGGCAGCGTGCTGTCCAACGAATTGTTGTTGGCGATCCCCTTCTTCACCTTCATGGGATCGGTGCTGGAGCGATGCGGGCTTGCCGAAGACATGCTGGACTCGATGGGCCAGCTGTTCGGACCGGTGCGCGGCGGCCTCGGCTATTCCGTGATCATCGTCGGCTTCATCCTCGGCGCCATCACCGGCACGGTGGCGGCGCAGGTGATCGCGATGGCGCTGATCTCGATGCCGGTGATGATCCGCTACGGCTACAACATCCGCTACATCACCGGCGTGCTGGCGGCGTCCGGCACCATCACGCAGCTGGTGCCGCCGTCGCTGGTGCTGATCGTGCTGGCCGACCAGCTCGGCAAGTCCGTCGGCGACATGTATCTCGGCGCCTGGGGTCCCTCGCTCCTGCAGATCGCACTGTTCGCCGGCTACACTTTCGTGCTCGGCCTGGTCAAGCCGCACCACGTGCCGGCGGTGCCGATCGAGGCGCGTACGCTGACCGGCTGGGCGCTGTGGAAAAAATGCCTGATGGGCATCATCCCCTCCGCGGTGCTGATCTTCGTCGTGCTCGGCACCATGATGATGGGCCTGGCGACACCGACCGAAGCCGGCGCCATGGGTGCGGTCGGCGCTATCGTGCTCGCCGCGATTCACCACAAGGAGCTTAGCAAGTCCGGCCACAGAATGATGCTTATCGGCATCGTCGCCGCCGGGATCGGCGCCATCATCGGAATCAAGTTCGGCGAACACCTCGCGTTCAAGCTGGCCTTTGCCGTGGTCTACATCGCGGTCGTTTGGCTTTGCCTCGAGGCAGTGCGCATTCCCGATCTGCGCGACCTGATCAAGCAGGGCTACGAGTCGACGATGCGCCTCTCCACCATGGTGGTGTTCATCCTGATCGGCTCGACCTGCTTCTCGGTGGTGTTCCTCGGCGTCTCCGGCGGCGTATGGCTCGAGCACCACCTGACCTCGCTGCCCGGCGGCGTCTGGGGCTTCCTGATCTTCATCAACGTCTTCATTTTCTTCCTGGCGTTCTTCCTCGACTTCTTCGAGATCGCCTTCATCATCCTGCCGATGGTCGCGCCGGTGGCGCAGAAGCTGCTCGCCACCGTAGTCGGCCCCGACGCCGCGCTGATCTGGTTCGGCGTCATGATCTGCGTCAACGTGCAGACCTCGTTCCTGCATCCGCCGTTCGGCTTTGCGCTATTCTACCTGCGCGGTGTCGCGCCGCGCGAGGTCAAGAGCTCCGACATCTACTGGGGCGCAGTGCCCTGGATCTTCCTGCAACTGATCATGGTGGCGCTGGTGATCGCGTTCCCGATCACCGTGACCGGACTGCTCGACAAGCCGGTCGACGTCGACCTCAGCAAGGTCAAGATCGAGGTGCCGCAGATCGAGCTGCCGCCGATTGATTTCGGCCAGGGCCCGCCGAAGCAGTAGCGGCCTGTCGTTCCCAAAAAGAAAACCCCGGAGCATCGCTCCGGGGTTTTTTGTTGCCTGATGCCTTGCTCGGTCAGCTCTGCGACCGGCGGGCCATGAAGCTGTCGTAGGTAAGTTCGGCAACTTGCCACCACTGAAAGCCGCTGCCGGTGAAGTTCATCAGGGAGTCGTGCACCTTCTTGAAATTGGCATTGGAGGCGGAGACTTCCGCATAGATTTCCTTCGCCGCCCTGTAGCTGGCGTCCATGATGGGCGGCGAGAAGGCGTGCAGCTTGGTGCCGCCGGCGAGCAGCTTCTTCATCGCCATCGGATTGGCGGCGTCGTAGCGCGCCGTCATCCAGCTATTGGCGACCGCGGCTCCTGCCTCAAGGGCCGCTCGATAATGCTTCGGCAGCGCATTCCACTTGTCGAGATTGATGAAGGCCAGCAGCATCGGGCCACCCTCCCACCAGCCGGGCGTGTAGTAGTGGGGCGCGACCTTGTAGAAGCCAAGCTTCTCGTCGTCATAGGGGCCAACCCACTCGGCGGCGTCGATCGTGCCCTTTTCCAGCGCCGGATAGATGTCGCCGCCGGCGAGCTGCTGCGGCACAACGCCGAGCTTTTGCATGATGCGGCCGGCAAAGCCGCCGATACGCATCTTCAGACCCTTGAGATCGTCGACGGTGTTGATCTCCTTGCGGAACCAGCCACCCATCTGGCAGGCGGTATTGCCCGCCAGCAGCGAGGTGACGTTGTAGGTCTTGTAGAATTCGTTGAGGGCTTCCTTGCCGCCGCCATTGACGTACCAGGCCTGGTTCAAGCGCTGGTTCGGGCCGAATGGCACGGCAGTGCCGAACGTGAACGTCGGGTCTTTGCCGAAATAGTAGTAAGAGGCGGTGTGCCCGGCTTCGACCGTGCCGTTCTGCACGGCGTCGAGCACCTGCAAGCCCGGAACGATCTCGCCGCCCGCAAAGGTCTGCAGCTGGAATTTGTTGTCGGTGACGTCGGCGACGGTCTTGGCCATCAGTTCGGCCGCGCCATAGAGCGTGTCGAGGGATTTCGGCCAGCTGGTGGTAAATCGCCATTTGATTTCCGGCATCGACTGCGCAATGGCCGGCGCGGTCAGCGTTGCGGCACCGGCTGCACCAATACCGGTGACCTTGAGAAAGTCTCTTCGCTTCATGGATTCTACCCTTGGTTGGTTGCGTGTCACTCTCCTTTCTTGAGGCGCCTTCTCTACGCAGGGCCCTAAGGTCCTCGCTCGAAACCGCTTTCGGCCTTCTTGGCGAGCCGGTCCGAAGCATGGAACAAGCCCTGCCCGTTTTCCATCCTGCGCCCGGTCGCAGGCGCAAAAAAAAGCCCGGCCCCTCAACGGGACCGAGCCTTTCCTTGCGACTAAAGTTTTAGATCAGCCGCGGGTGCGCGAGCGGATCATGAAGCTGTCGTAGGTATACTCCGCAACCTGCCACCACAGATACTGATCGGAACGGTAGGCTTGCATGCCGTCGATCACCTTCTTGAAGTCGGCATTCTTGGAGGAGATTTCCGCCCACAGTTCGTTGGTGGCCTTGAGGCAGGCTTCCAGCACTTCATTGCTGAAGGGACGCAGCTGTGTGCCGCCGGCGACCAGGCGCTTCAGCGCGGTCGGATTCTGCATGTCGTAACGCGCCGTCATCCAGCTGTTGGCGTGCGCGCACGCGTTGGTGAAGATCGCCTGATAGTTCTTCGGCAGCGCGTTGAACTTCTCGATGTTGGCGAACGCATGCACCATGGGGCCGCCTTCCCAGAAGCCCGGATAGTAATAGAATTTCGCGACCTTGGCGAAGCCGAGCTTTTCATCGTCATAGGGACCGACCCACTCGGCCGCGTCGATCGTGCCCTTTTCCAGCGCCGGATAGATGTCGCCGCCGGCGAGCTGCTGCGGCACTACGCCGACTTTCTGCAGCACCTGACCGGCGATGCCGCCGATGCGGAATTTCAGGCCCGAGAGATCGGCAACCGTCTTGATCTCCTTGCGGAACCAGCCGCCCATCTGTGTACCGGTGTTGCCGGCGGGGAAACCGACCACGCTGTGCTTCTTGAAGAACTCGTTGCCGAGTTGCTCACCGCCGCCCTGGTACCACCAGGAATTCTGCATGCGCGCGTTGAGACCGAACGGCACCGAGGCGAAGATCGCGAAGGTCGGGTCTTTGCCAACGTAGTAGTAGGAAACGGTATGGCACGCCTCGACCGTGTTATTTGAGGTCGCATCCAGCGCCTGCAAACCGGGAACCACCTCGCCTGCCGCAAAAACCTGGATCTGGAACTTGTTGTCGGTCATCTCGGCGACGTACTTCGAGATCTGCTCGGCGCCGCCATAGATGGTGTCGAGCGACTTCGGGAAGCTCGATGTCATACGCCACTTGATCTCAGGCGACGACTGCGCAATGGCCGGAGAGGCAATGGCCGTTGCGGCAGCACCGGCCGCTGAAACCTTCAAAAAATCACGACGCTTCATTCAGTTTCTCCTTGGTGGGATGTTTCCCTGGATTTCGTCGAGCACCTCGTCCGGCCGCTCACGTCACGCGGCCGGCGGTGCTCTGGCGGGGGCGCTTTAACACGGATGTCGCGCAGCGGAAACGCGACAAAGGCATGACTGTACGGATTAAACCAAAGTTTAAGGACCGCCTCAGGCAGCGGCGATTACGCCCTGAAGCTGCTCACGAACCTTGGCGCCGATGTCGCGGTAGATCTGGGCGTGCGGGCCGTCAGGCTCGCTGTCCACCACGGGAGTGCCGGCATCGGACGTGGCGCGAATCGACATGTGCAGCGGTATTTCGCCGAGGAAGGGAACTCCCAGCTTTTCCGCCTCGTCCCGCGCCCCGCCATGACCGAAAATATCGGAGCGCGTGCCGCAATGCGGGCACTGGAAGTAGCTCATGTTCTCGACGATGCCGAGCACGGGCACGTTGACCTTCCTGAACATGGCCAGGCCGCGCCGCGCATCGATCAGCGACAGATCCTGCGGCGTCGAGATGATGATCGCGCCCTTCAGCGGTACATTCTGCGCCAGCGTGAGCTGGGCATCGCCGGTGCCCGGCGGCATGTCGACGACGAGCACGTCGAGCGTGCCCCAGGCGACGTCGCGCAGCATCTGGGTGATCGCCGACATCACCATCGGCCCGCGCCAGATCATGGCGGTGTCCTCTTCGACAAGGAAGCCGATCGACATGATCGAGAGCCCGAAGCGCGTGATCGGGATCATCTTCCTGTCGTCGTTGAGCTGGGGCTTTTCGTGGATACCCGTGAGCCGAGGCACCGAGGGCCCGTAGATATCCGCATCCAGCAGGCCCACGCGGAGGCCCTGGTCACGCAAGCCGAGCGCAACGTTGAGCGCGGTGGTGGACTTGCCGACGCCGCCCTTGCCGGAGGCGACCGCGATGATCGCTGCAATGCCGGGAATCTCCGCCTGCTTTGACATCGGGTTTTGCCCGCCCGGCGGACGGTGCGAGGCGGCCGGCTGCACGCCGCCGCCATGGGAATGACGATGCGGCTGCGGCACCGGCGGCGGCGTGGCCGAGCCGGGCTTGCGTTCCGCGGTCAGCGCGATCATCGCCACCGTCACGCCGGGGATGGCGCGCACGGCGGCTTCCGACTGCGTCCGCACGCGCTCCCAGGCGCGCGCCTCGGCGGCGTCGACATTGATCGAGAAAAATACCTTGCCGTCGGTAACCGTGATGTCCGACAGCACATCGGCATGGGGCAAGGCGACACCGCGCGGCGACATCACCTTGGAAAGGGCATCGAGAACCTGCTGTTGCGTTACGCTCAAGGGCGCATCTCCTGAAGTTGTCTGGCAGCGCCTATAGAGCGGTTGCGCGGGAAATGCTACCTCGCGCCGACGTCATCCCGCCGCTCGGCAGGCGCCACGGCGCCCCCCTCCCTGGCAGCCTCGTAGTTCAGCTCGATCATCACGCCGTTGGGGTCGTTGACGAAGATCTGCCAGAGGTCGCCGCCGGGCACCTGGCGGGAGTCGAATTCCATGCCTTTCGACTGCAGGCGCTTCTTCATGCCGTCAAAGCCGGTCGAAGCGAAGGCGACGTGATGGACAACGCCGGAATCCGGTTTCTGTGCCTCGTCGGTCTTGGAAATGTCGACCAGATGCACCACCGCCTTGCCCTCGCTGTACATCCACGCGCCGGGGAAGGCGAAGTTCGGCCGGGGGCCCTTTTCCAGGCCCAGAATGTCCTCATAGAAGCGGACCGTATCGCCGAGGTTGCGGGTCCGGATGTTGAAATGATCGAGCACACCCACGCTCACGCCCATGCGAGACACTCCCCTTTTTTGTGAAGTTCAGTTTTGATCGGCAATCATAGCACAGAACCCGCCATTTCAGCCAAACGAAGCCGTTGCCCTCCCCTGCGCAGGGGTTATGGTGCGGCCTCCCTCCAAGAACCGCCCGGCCAGTTCAAGGCCGCCGGCCAAACTCCCAAGGTAGCAACTATGGCGAAAGTCGCTTTTCTCGGTCTCGGTGTGATGGGTTATCCGATGGCAGGACACCTCGTCAAAAAGGGCGGCCATGAGGTGACCGTCTACAACCGCACCGCGGCCAAGGCCAAGCAATGGGCCGACAAGTTCGGCGGCAAGACCGCCGCAACGCCGAAGGCCGCCGCCGAGGGCCAGGATCTCGTGATGTGCTGCGTCGGCAATGACAA
>DASWVJ010000077.1:0-46259 GCA_036406295.1 Bradyrhizobium sp. | reverse complement strand
TCCGCTGACCAAGGTGTGGGGCAATGGCGCGCTATGGGCCTTCCTCGGCGCTTTCTCGCTGATGATGGGGCTGATGCCGTGGCTGCCGCCGCTGCGCCGGGCCAAGGCCGCACAGATCGATCTCGATCACTGCAACGGTTGTACCCGTTGTGCTGAAGATTGCCCGTATGAGGCGATCAAGATGGTGCGTCGCACTGACAATCTGCCGTTCCCGGTGCAGGCCGAGGTCAATCCGTCGCTCTGCGTATCCTGTGGCATCTGCGTCGGCTCGTGTCCCTCATCGACGCCGTTCCGCCGCACCGAGGAATTGAAGACAGGAATCGATCTGCCGGATTATTCGCTGCGGGAGCTCCGAGAGCGGGTCGTGGATACGGCCGGAAATCTGAGTGGGCCAGGCCGCGTGCTGGTGCTGGCATGCGAGCATGGCGCGGCCGGCGGCCGCCTCGGCGATACCGTGGTCATGCCATGCGTCGCGATGGCGCCGCCGTCGCTGATCGACTTCATCCTCAGTCGCGACCTTGCCGATGGTGTCGTCGTCGCCGGCTGCGCCGAAAGCGCCTGCTTTAATCGGCTCGGCGTCCAATGGACCGAGCAGCGCTTTGCCGCCGAGCGCGATCCCTATTTGCGGGCGCGAGTCCCGCGGGAACGCATTGCAACGGTGTGGGCGTCAGCGCTCGCTGTCAGCAAAGCCGAGGCGGAGATTGCCGATTTTGCCGCTCGCGTCGCCGCTATGCCGCCGAAGCGGCTGCGTTCGCCCTTGCCAGTTAGTGCGCCGACGCCGGCCGCGAAGACCCTTGAGACGGAGAGGGGAACGACATGAGAGCCGTGCGGCTGATAGGGCAGTTCATCGTCATCGTGGCGCTGTTCGCCGGCGTCGCGACGTTGTCGGACTGGCCGACATACGCCCAGATTCCGAAAAATTCCGGCGTCGTGATGCTGACCTTCGTGCACGGCGCCGACCGCAAGGGGGAGTGCCGCCGGCTCACGCCGGAAGAGATCGCCAAGCTGCCGCCCAACATGCGACGGGCTCAGGATTGCCCGCGCGGACGGCGTCCGATCTATGTCGAGCTCGACGTCGATGGTCGCAGTTTGTACAAGGCGAGCCTGCCGCCCACGGGCATCGCGGGCGACGGGCCGTCGCGGGTCTATCAACGCTTCGTCCTGCCGGCCGGCAAATATGACGTCGCCGTGCGCATGCGCGACACGGCTCGCCCCGACGGTTTTGATCACGAGCGCCGCGACAGCGTCGAGCTTTCGCCGGACCAGATGTTCGTGATCGACTACCGGCCGGAGAGCGGTAGCTTCGTCTTTCGCTGAGGAGGATTGTATGGGCCTGCTGCACTGGGAGAAGCGCTACAGCGTCGGCATCGAAGCGGTCGATCACGAGCATCGGGAGCTCGTCGATCTGGTCAACCGGCTTCACGAGCAGGCGAAAGCGCAGGGCTCCAAGGTCGCCGTGCTCGGCTTCTTCGGCGATCTCTACAAGGCCATATCGGCGCACTTTGCGCTGGAGGAGCGCTTCATGCGCGAGCAGGGCTATGACCAGCTCAGCCAGCACAAGGGCGACCATGAGCGCCTGCTTGACGAGATTCGCGACATCATGGAGGACTACGAGGTCAGCGATTTGTTCAATGAAAGGCTGCTGGCGCAGCGGCTCGACGCGTGGTTCTCTCGCCATTTCGAGACCCATGACGCGCGGCTGCACCGGGCGCTCGGCCAGCACTGAGCAGGACTTCTTGAGACTTTCAACAAAGGAGATGGAAATGAGGACGTTACTGGTTGCGGCCCTGATCTCGGTCGCGGGTGCTGGTGTGGCGGCCGCGCAGGATCTGGCGGCAGGCGCCACCTCGTACAAGAAATGCGCAGCCTGCCACGACGTCGGCCCGACCGCCAAGAACAAGGTTGGACCGCTGCTCAACGGGCTCGATGGCCGCAAGTCGGGCACCATTGCGGGCTACAGCTACTCCGAGGCCAACAAGGCTTCCGGCATCACCTGGAACGAGCAGAGCTTCCTCGAATACATCAAGGACCCCAAGGCCAAGGTTCCGAACACCAAGATGGCGTTCGCCGGCATCAAGAACGAGACTGAGGCGAAGGCGCTCTGGGCCTATCTCAAGCAATACGACGCCGAGGGCAAGACGAAGTAACGCGCCCCGGCGCGCGTTTAACCTTCCCGCAGCACGCCATCGACCGGAGCTGAGATCCAGCGCCGGTCGATGTTGGCGTGGTCGCGAGCCCACGCGATGGTGCCGGGGAATTGCGGAAGCAGTGCTGCGATCTCGTCGGCGGATGCGACATAGAGCGCGGTCGATAGCGCGTCGGCAACAGCGGCCGAGCGATGATGCACTGTGACCGTTTTCCAGTGCGTGGCGCTGTGTCCGCTGCGGGGGTCGAACAAGTGATGCGCCGCGCCGCCGGCGCCAAGCACGCAGCCTGCGCCTTCAGAGGTGGCGAGGGCACCGTGCAGGAGATGGACCGGCGCGGCGTCGGCCCGCGCGATCCGCCAGGGCGCGCCGGCTAACCTGGGCCGGATGGCGCGCTGTTCGCCGAGATCGACGAGTACATGGGTAAGCCCATGCGCCGACAGCAGCTCGGCGACGCGGTCGGTCACATAGCCCTGGCCGAGGCCGTTGAGCGTCAGGCGCTGACCCTGTCCAATCGCGATGGAGTTCGTTGCGATCCGAACCTTGCGCCAATCGACCGCCATGCGGGCGTCTGCAATCATTCGATCGGGCGGCAATCCTGCGTCGGGCGAAGCCGAGAACCAGTCGACATAGCTTTCCCACAGCGGCTGCACGGTCGGATCGAACAGGCCGTCAGTGGCCGCCGCGATCTCGACTGCGAGTGCAAGGGCACGCCTGAGATCGGCGCTCGGGGACTGCAGCCGCCCATCGCGGTTGAGCCGGCACAGCTCGGAATCGGAGCGGAACAGGCTGAGCGCATTTTCCAGACGGTTGATTTCAGCCTCGACCAGTTCGATCGCGCTTCGTGCGGCATCGTGCTCGACGCCGTTGAACAGGATCGTCGCATCGGCGCCCATCGCGACGCCGCTCCATCGGTAATCTGTGGAAGAGCGAGCCGGGCCTCCGACAAGCGCACCGGCGGCCGCTGCCGCAAAGATGGTGATCGCACGCCGTCGCGTCGGCCTGTCGGGCGAGGTGCTCATGACGGGGCTCCTGCTTCGCTTGCCGGCCTTGCAGGCGCTATCGGCCGCCGCCGCTGCGCGCGTTTCTTCAGGTGCAGGCAGATTTCGTCATCGAAATAGTTTGCCTGGCACTTCAGGCAGTAGATGCATTCGTTCGGGTTGATCTGGCCGAGCGGATGGATGGCCTGCACCGTACAGCGCCGCGCGCAGACATGGCATTCCGATCCGCATTCGCGGTAGCGCTTCAGCCACTCGAACATGCGGATGCGGGCCGGGATCGCCAGCGCCGCACCCAGCGGGCAGAGGTAGCGGCAGTAAAAGCGTTCGACGAAAAGGCCTGCAAGCAGCAACAGGCTCGCATAAATCACGAACGGCCACTCCCGCATGAATTTCATGGTGATCGCCGTCTTGAACGGTTCGACCTCGGCGAGCTGGAATGCGCCCAGGATGGAGCGCAGCGACACCGCGAGAATGCCGACAAAGGCGACATATTTGATCATCCAGAGGCGCTCATGCAGCCCGAAGGGAATCTCGATCTGCTTGATGCCGAGCCGGCGCGCCAGCTGATTGGTCAGCTCCTGCAGGGTACCGAACGGGCAAAGCCAGCCGCAGAACACGCCACGTCCCCAGAACAGCATGCTGAACGCGACGAAGCTCCAGAGCACGAACACCAGGGGATCGAGCAGGAACAGCTCCCAGCGAAAACCGGAGAGCAGGGCGTGAATGAAGGTCAGGACGTTGACCACGGACAATTGCGCATTGGCAATGAAGCCGAGGAAGATCAGGGTCAGCAGCAGATAGCCCGTGCGCAGACGATAGTAGAACTTGCCGTGCGCGGTGACGGTATCCTGAAATACCAGGATGCCCGCGAGAACCACGAGCATCACGCCGAGCACGCCGATCTCGAATCGCCGCGCCCACCAGATATCCTGCCACAGCGTCTGATTCGATGCCGACGCGGCTTGCGCCTTGCCGGACGGCGCGGCGACCGGCGCGACTGGTGGCGCGATCAGATATCGCTCCGGCACCCTGTATTCGAGTGCGACGACGGCGGGGCCTGCGCCGGACGCCGGCTTGCCGAGCTCGAGATCCACCCGGAACGGCTTGGTGGAGTCGAATCCGCTTGTCTTCGCGACACGAAACACCGCGATCTCGCGAAGCTCAGGCGCTCCCGCCGCGCGGAGCGCTTCGACCGGCGTATGATCGGCCGCCTTCAGTTGGAGCGTCTTGTCGCCCTGGATGAGCTCGATTCGGTCGAACGTGCCGGATCGCCGCCATTCCGTGCCCTTGAAGGAATAGAGTCCGGAGGCGCCGATCAGGATCAGGTCGTCGTCGGGCCCGATCCGGGCGAGTTCGCTTTCGTAAGCCCGCTGGCCGAGCAGGCTCTCGCCGATCGGCGGCGGCGTCGCCAGCGCCAGCCACAGGTCGATGAAAGGCTTGTCGGGTTCGCTGTCCTGCGTGCTCAGCATCCTCGCGGCTTCGCCGCGCCCGACCAGCTTTCGCTGCACGGCGCCTTCCGCAACCAGCGCATGCCAGGTCGACCGGCGCAGGGTCTCGCGATCGAGTCGCACGGCAGTATCGGTCGTAGTGGCGCGACTGCGCAGTACGGTCCGCGCCGACCGCAGGATGGCGTCGCGAATCACGGTGGAAGTGATGGTTGCGCCGGCCACCGCATGCGGCCCGCGCGCCAGGTCGTCCGCCGGCTTCAACGTTGCGCCGGCCCTCGCATCGAAGCCGGCGAAGTTCTTGACGTAAGCAGCGAGCGCATCCTTGGGGATACCGATCACCAGGATCGGCTCTTCATGCGCCACGATTTGCGCGCCGGCGATGATTCCTTCCGGTGTGATGGCGGCGACGATGTCGAGGGGACGCCCGGCATACCCGACCGAACCGGATACCTCGTATGTTGAAAAGGCGTAGCCGAGTAGCTTTCCATCCGGCCCGCGAATGGCTGCCGCGGGCGGGGTACCCGTCGGTTGCTCGACCGTTACGGCCCCGGCGGACGGAAAGAAGGCGGAGGCAGTCGACAAATCGGCACTGGCCGCAGGATTTGCCGAAGCGAAGAGAACTGCGAGCGCGCAGAACAGGCCGCGCAGCACAAACGATCCTCTTGCGGCAATATTTCGCATGCAAGGCTTCACGCAGATTTTGAGCAAATCGGCATTGATGCAGGTCAAAGCGGCCGCTTAACCGCAGTCAAGGCGGCGGAACCTTCGCATCTGCAATAATCCAGCATCGGATTCCAATGCTGGAGGGATGTAATGCGACATCATGCTTTCAAACTCGGGGCACTCGGCGGCATCGTAGCCGCGGGTATTCTCTGCCTCGGCTCGACGACCGGATTGGCGCAACAGGCGACACCGAAACCTGCGGACCTGGAGAAGCACAAGACGACGCCGGGTGGCCAGTACCAGCCGAGCCTCGACGTGCTGGGCGAGAAGACGACGGATCAGCCGGGCTCCAAGCCGGGCGATCCCCAGCTCACCAAGGCCGAATTCGACAAGGCCAACCGGATTTATTTCGAGCGCTGCGCCGGCTGTCACGGCGTGCTGCGCAAGGGCGCGACCGGCAAGCCGCTGACGCCCGATCTCACCAAGAAGCTCGGCTTCGAATATCTGCGCGACTTCATCACCTATGGTTCGCCCGGCGGCATGCCGAACTGGGGCACCTCCGGTGAGCTTCCGCCGACGGACGTCGAGTTGATGGCGCGCTATCTCCTCAACGAGCCGGCGCAGCCGCCGGAGTTCGGTCTGAAGGAGATGAAGGACACCTGGAAGGTCATCGTTCCGGTCGCGCAGCGTCCGACCAAGAAGATGAACAAGCTCGACATCGACAACCTGTTCTCGGTGACGCTGCGTGACGCCGGCGAGATCGCGCTGATCGACGGTAAGACCAAGAAGATCGAGCATATCCTGAAATCCGGTTACGCCGTGCACATCTCGCGCATGTCGGCATCGGGCCGCTATCTCTACATCGTCGGGCGAGATGCAAAGCTCAACCTGATTGATCTCTGGATGGATCCGCCGCAGACCGTCGCGGAGATGAAGATCGGCACGGAAGCGCGCTCGGTCGAAACCTCCAAGTTCAAGGGCTACGAGGACAAGTATGCGATCGCCGGTGCCTACTGGCCGCCGCAATTTGTGATCATGGACGGCGCGACGCTCGAGCCGCTCAAGGTCGTCGCCACGCGCGGAATGACCTACGACACGCAGGAATATCATCCCGAGCCGCGCGTCGCCTCGATCGTCGCCTCGCACTACAAGCCGGAGTTCGTGGTCAACGTGAAGGAGACGGGACAGGTCCTGCTGGTCAACTATCAGGATCTCAAGAACCTGAAAGTGACGGCGATCGAGGCCGAGCGCTTCCTGCATGACGGCGGTTTCGACAAGACCGGGCGCTACTTCCTGGTTGCGGCAAACGCCCGTCACAAGATCGCGATCGTCGACACCAAGGAAGACAAGCTCGTCGGCGTGGTCGACTCGGGTGGTCAGACCCCGCACCCCGGACGCGGCGCCAACCTGATCCATCCGAAGTTCGGACCGGTCTGGGCCACCAGCCATCTCGGCAACGAGACCATCTCCTTCATCGGTACGGATCCCGAGAAGAACAAGCAGCACGCCTGGAAGGTCGTGCAGAAGGTCGACGGACAGGGCGGTGGATCGCTGTTCATCAAGACCCATCCGAAGTCGGAGAATCTCTACATCGACACGCCGTTGAATACCGACGCCGAAATCTCCTCCTCGGTCGCCGTGTTCAAGATCAAGGATCTCGCCAAGGAGAAGCCCGAGTACAAGGTACTGCCAATCGGCCAGTGGTCCGGCATCTCCGAAGGGGCGCGCCGTGTCGTGCAGGGTGAGTACAACCAGGACGGCAGCGAGATCTGGTTCTCGGTCTGGAACAACAAGGCCCAGGACTCGGCGATCGTCGTGGTCGACGACAAGACCCTGCAGCTGAAGACGGTGATCAAGGACCGGCGTCTGGTGACGCCGACCGGCAAGTTCAACGTCTACAACACGCGGAACGACGTCTACTGACGTCCTGACAACGCTGGAGTGGCGCGGCGCAGTCGCGCCACTCCGGTCGCGGTGAACGATCCAGCCGGAGCGCGCGCATGAGCGTCGGTAAAGTCTATCTGGTCGGGGCTGGTCCGGGCGATCCCGAGCTCCTCACGCTGAAGGCGATACGCGCGATCGAAAGGGCCGATGTCGTCGTCTACGACCGGCTGGTGTCCGAGCGTATCCTTCAGACCGTCGGCGACGGTGTCACGCAGATCAATGTCGGCAAGCAGGCCGATTTCCATCCCGTCCCGCAGGCCGAGATCAACGAGATTCTGATTCGGCTCGGCCGCGCCGGCCGCACGGTGGTGCGGCTCAAGGGCGGCGATCCCTTTATCTTCGGGCGCGGCTGCGAGGAAGCGGCCGAGCTCGAGGCCGCGGGAATCCCCTACGAGGTGATTCCCGGCATCACGGCGGCGCAGGGCTGCGCGGCGGCGGCACGCATTCCGCTGACGCATCGCGGGCTCGCAAGCGGCGTCCGCTACGTTACCGGCCATCGCAAGGCCAACGAGCCGCTCGAGCTCGACTGGGCAAGCCTTGCAGATCCCGACACGACCCTCGTCGTCTACATGGGTCTTTCCAACATCGAGGAAATCGTAAGCCAGCTCGTCGCGCATGGGCTTCCAATGAGCACGCCCGTTCTTGCGGTGTGTCAAGGTACGACGCCCGGAGAAAGGCGAGTATGCACCCGTCTTGGCGCGCTCGCTGAAGCGGCGCGCGAGGCGGCGTTCTCCGGCCCCGTCCTGTTCATCATCGGCCGGGTCGCCGGGCTAGCCCTGGAGCGAAGCGAGCATGATGAAGTGGCGGCCGATGCGGTTTCGGTGGTGGCCTGACCTGGCGCTGGCACTAGCGCTGGTGGCTGCAACTACGCCTGCTTCCGCAACCGAAATCGCCCCCGATGCCGGAAAGCTCGCAAATCTCGTGCGTCAGGACTGCGGCTCCTGCCATGGTCTCACCTTGCGCGGCGGCCTCGGCAAGCCGCTGACATCCGAGAACATGAAGATCTGGAATCGCGAGCAGCTCGTCAGCATCATCCTCGATGGCGTTCCCGGCACACCGATGCCGCCATGGCGCGCGCTGCTCAGCGAAGCCGATGCGCGATGGATTGCCGATCGGCTGCAACAGGGGAACCTTCCATGAAGATCACCCTGCGCATCCTGCTTGCACTACTTCTCTTCGTACCGGCTTTGGCTGATGCCGGCGAGCCGCGCGGCACCGGCAATCTCGGCATCGTGGTGGAACGCGCCGCAGGTTCGGTGCTGATCGTGGATACGACCAGCCGGCAGCCGATCGGCCGTGTCCAGGGTCTCGGCGATCTCTCGCATGCGTCAGCCGTGTTCTCGCCGGACCAGCGCTATGCCTATGTCTTCGGCCGCGATGGCGGGCTGACCAAGGTCGATCTGCTCACCTCGTCGATCGCCAAACGCATCGTGCAGGCCGGCAACGCGATTGGCGGCGCCATTTCCGATGACGGGACGCTGATCGCCGTCTCCAACTACGAACCCGGCGGCGTGCGCGTGTTCGCAGCCGATACCCTCGAGCCCGTCGCAGACATCGCGGCCGTTGGCAGCGATGGAAAATCCTCCAAGACGGTCGGCCTTGTCGATCTTCCCGGACGGCGCTTCGCCTTTGCTCTTTATGATGCCGGTGAGATCTGGGTCGCCGATCTCTCCGCGCCGCAGACCCCCAGGATCGAAAAGCTCACCGGCGTCGGCAAGCTGCCCTATGACGGCAACGTCACGCCGGACGGCCGGCACTATCTCGCCGGCCTGTTCGGCGAAGACGGCGTCGTGCATATCGACACTTGGCAGACGCCGCTGAAAGCCGAGCGCATCCTCGATCGCTACGGCCGCGGTGAGGAGGCCCTTCCGGTCTACAAGATGCCGCATCTCGAAGGCTGGGCCGCGGTCGGTGACAAGTTGCTGCTGCCGGCGGTCGGCCGTCACGAACTGATCGCGGTGGACATGCGTAGTTTTGCCGAGGCGGGCCGCGTCGCCACTTATGGCCAGCCGGTGTTTGCGGTGGCGCGGCCGGACGGCCGCCACGTCTGGGTCAATTTCGCACATCCGAAGAACGACACCATCGACGTCGTCGACATGCAGACGCTCAAGCTCGTGCACCGCTTTGCCCCGGGGCCGGCGGTGCTGCACCTCGAATTCACCCCGCGCGGCAACGAGGTGTGGGTCTCGGTGCGCGATGCCGATCGCATCGATGTCTACGACACCGCCACCTTCGCCAAGAAGGCGGAAATACCTGCGCAAAAGCCTTCCGGAATCTTCTTCACCGCCCGCGCAACGAGGATCGGACAATGACACCGAGCCAGACTGAACTTGCGCTCATCGATCGCTGGCAGCACGGCTTTCCGCTGGTCGAACGGCCCTTCGAGGTGGTCGGCCGCTCGGCCGCGCTCGACCAGGACGAGACGATCGACATCTTCCGCAAGATGCAGAAGAACGACGTGATCTCCCGTGTCGGCGCCGTGGTGCGGCCGAATACCGTTGGCGCCAGCACGCTCGCCGCGATGCAGGTGCCGCCCGATCAACTGGAGCAGGTCGCAGGAATCGTCAGCCGCGAGCCGCTGGTCACTCACAATTACGAGCGCGAGCATGAGCTCAATCTCTGGTTCGTGATTGCAGGCGCGGGACCGGAAGCAATCGCAGCGACGATCGCGCGCATCCACCGGCAAACCGGACTCGACGTCGTCGAGTTGCCGATGCTGGAAGCCTATCACCTCGGCCTCGGCTTTTCGCTGGGTGCGGCGCCGACGCAGCGGCGCGAGGTTGCCGATCCCATCGATTACCGTCCCGATCCCCGCGACAAGGCCATCCTTGCCGCGATCGAAGACGGTCTCCCGCTGATCGAACGTCCCTATTGCGCGGTGGCCGATCGGCTCGACCTCAAGCAGTCCGAGATCATCGACCGGCTCGAGCATATGAAATCTTCCGGCATCGTCACGCGATTCGGCTGCGTGGTGCGGCACGAGAAGCTCGGCTACAAGGCCAATGCCATGGCGGTGTGGGACGTGCTCGACGAGCGTCTCGACGACGTCGTGGAGAGCTTTGCGCGCCATCCAAAGGTCACTCTGTGCTACCGACGGCCGCGGCATCTGCCGGCCTGGCCCTACAATATCTTCTGCATGGTCCATGCACGCTCGCGCTGGGACGCCTATTCCGTGATCGACGAAATCAACCTGGAGGCCGACAGCGGCCTGCTGCGGCAGGCGGTGCTGTTCTCGAAGCGCTGTTTCAAGCAGCGCGGCGCCGTATTTTCCAATTCAACGGGGTCGAACTGATGGTCTATCTCGACCCGACGGCCCGTGCGATCGTCAACGGCTTGCAGGGGGAGTTCCCCCTGACGTCCCGGCCGTTCCGCGATGCGGGCAGGGAGCTGGGGCTGACCGAAAACGAACTGATCGAAGGCGTCCGTGATCTCACAGATTCCGGCGCGTTGAGCCGCTTCGGGCCGTTGTGGAACGCCGAACACATCGGCGGCGGTGTTTGCCTCGCTGCGATGGCGGTTCCGCAGGACCGCTTCGAGGAGGTCGTGGAGAAGGTCAACGCGCATCCGGAAATCGCCCACAATTACGAGCGGACACACGTGCTCAACATGTGGTTCGTGATCTCGGCGGATGATCCGCGGAAAATCCAGCAGGTGATTGCGAAGATCGAGAACGAGACCGGCCTTGCGGTCCACGCCATGCCGAAGGCGCGCGAATTTTTCGTCGGCTTCCGGGTCGAGGTCTGAACATGCTGGATGCCACCGATCGGCGGCTCATCGCCGCGACGCAGGGCGGGCTTCCGCTGGTGCGCGAACCCTACCGTGCGCTCGCTGGACAACTCGGGCTTGACGAGGCGGACGTGCTTGCACGGCTGCAAAACCTGCTGGAATGCGGCGCGATCCGGCGCATCGGTGCGATTCCGAATCACTACGCGCTCGGTTTGACCGCCAACGGCATGTCGGTGTGGGACATTGTCGATGATGCGGTGGCGGATGTCGGCGCCAAGGTCGGCGCGCTCGACTTCGTCACCCATTGCTACGAGCGGCCACGGCGCCTGCCACTCTGGCCCTACAACCTGTTTGCGATGGTGCACGGGCGAACCCGCGACGAGGTCAGGGCCAAGGTCGCCGAGATCGCCGGGCTCGTCGGCCCGGCTGCGCGCGGCCACGACGTGCTGTTCTCCACCCGCATCCTGAAGAAGACCGGCTTGCGTATTACGGCCTAAGCGGAGGAGCCGCGAATGTTTCGTCTCAGTCATTATCTTCGCGAAATCGGCGAGCCGGCGCCGACCGGCCCGGTGCGCCAGCCGCCCGGCCCGGTGGTGATCTGGAACCTGATTCGCCGCTGCAACCTGACCTGCAAGCACTGCTATTCGATCTCCGGCGACGTCGACTTCCCCAACGAACTCACGACCGAGGAAGTCTTTCATGTCATGAACGACCTGAAGATGTTCCGCGTGCCGGTGCTGATCCTGTCCGGCGGCGAGCCGCTGATGCGGCGCGACATCTTGGAGATTTCCGAGCGCGCCAAGACGATGCGGTTCTATGTCGGGCTCTCCAGTAACGGCACCCTGATCGATGCCGACCTTGCCGACCGCATCGCCCGGATCGGTTACGACTATGTCGGCATTTCCCTGGACGGCATCGGTGCCACGCATGACCGCTTCCGCGGCCGCGCCGGCGCCTACGAGGAAGCACTGGGGGGCCTGAGGCTGCTGCGCGATCGCGGCATCAAGGTCGGCGTTCGCTTCACCATGACCGAAGACAACGCCGCCGAGCTGCCGCGCCTGCTCGATCTGGTGGAGAGCGAAGGTTTCCCGAAATTCTACCTTTCCCATCTGGTCTATGCCGGCCGCGGCAACAAGAACCGCGGCACGGATGCGGCCTGGCAGACGACGCGCGATACCATGGACATGGTGATCGAGCGGGCCTGGCGCTGGGCGCAGGCCGGCAGCGACATCGAGATCGTGACCGGCAACAACGATGCCGACGCCGTCTATCTCCTGCAATGGGCGGCGCGCACGGTGCCGCATGCGGTGCAGAGCCTGCGCGAGAAGCTGGTGCGCTGGGGCGGTAATTCGTCGGGCGTCAACGTCGCCAACATCGACAATCTCGGCAACGTGCATCCGGACACCATGTGGTGGCACTACAACCTCGGCAACGTGAAGAAGCGGCCGTTCTCGGCGATCTGGTCCGATGTTTCCGATCCTGTCATGGCGGGATTGAAGCAGCGGCCGCGCCAGATCGGCGGCCGCTGCGGCGCTTGCGCGCATTTTGCGATCTGCAACGGCAATACGCGCGTGCGCGCGCTGCGGATGACCGGCAATCCCTGGGCCGAGGATCCCGGCTGTTACCTCACGGATGCGGAGATCGGCCTTGCCCAGCCGGCGGAGCGCGTTCGCACCAGCGCCTATCGCGGAGCCCGCCATGAAGCACCGATGTCGTACTAGCGCGCTTGGCGCGCTGCTTGCGCTTGCGGTTTGTGCGGCTCCTGCCGCGGCCGAACCGGACGCCACAAGGCTTTACGCAGATCATTGCGCGCAGTGTCACGGCGCCGACCGGCTTGGCCAGCTTGGGCCTGCCTTGCTGCCGGAAAACCTCGGCCGGCTGACCGGTGCACGTGCGATCTCGGTCATCGTGAACGGCCGCGCCGCCACGCAAATGCCGGGCTTTGCCGGAACGCTCAACAATGAGGAGATCTCCGCACTTGCCGCTTACATTGCGACGCCCCTTCCGGCGGTGCCCGGATGGGGCGCCGACGAGATTTCCGCCAGCCGCGTCATCCATGCGTCCGCGCCGGCGCTCGACCGGCCGCGCTTCGATGCCGATCCGAATAACCTGTTCGTCGTGGTCGAGGCGGGCGACCACCACGCCACCATCCTCGACGGCGACCGGTTCGAGCCGCTGACGCGTTTCCCCACGCGCTTTGCTCTGCATGGGGGTCCGAAATTCTCGCCCGACGGCCGCTACGTCTTCTTCATGTCGCGCGACGGCTGGGTCAGCAAATATGATTTGTGGACGCTGACCATGCTCGCCGAGGTGCGGGCCGGCATCAACGCGCGTAACATCGCGATCTCCCGCGACGGCAAGCACATTGCGGTCGCCAATTATCTGCCGCGCACGCTGGTGATGCTCTCGGCCGAGGACCTCTCGGTCGAGAAGATTTTCGACGTCAGGGACAAGAAGGGCAATCCGTCGCGGGTCTCGGCGGTGTACCAGGCGCGGCCGCGCGACAGTTTCATCGCGGCGCTGAAGGACGTGCCGGAGATCTGGGAAATTGCCACCGATCCCAACGCGCCGCCGATCTATCCCGGCTTCGTGCATTCGCACGAAAAGGGCATGGTCGAGGCGCTGCCGTCGTCGCAGGGCCTGTTCGCGCTGCGACGGATTGAGACGCCGGAGCCGCTCGATGATTTCTTCTTCGACCCGCCTTACCGCCACCTGATCGGCTCGGCGCGCGAGGGCAGGGCGGTCGTGGTCAATCTCGTGGTCGGGCGCGACATCAAGCAGCTCGATATGCCCGGCCTGCCGCATCTCGGCTCCGGCATCTCCTGGACCTGGAACGGCCGGCCGGTGATGGCGACGCCGTTGTTGAAGGCAGGCAAGATCAACGTGCTCGATATGCAGGACTGGTCGCTGATCAAGTCGATCGATACGCCCGGGCCGGGTTTCTTCATGCGTAGTCATGAGAACTCGCCCTACGCCTGGACCGACAGCATGATGGGCGGGAAGAAAGACACGCTGTCGATCATCGACAAGCGAACACTCGAAATCGTGCGCAGCGTCACGCCGGAACCGGGCAAGACCGCTGCACATGTCGAGTTCGACAAGGACGGAAAGCATGTCCTGGTGTCGGTGTGGGAGGACAAGGGAGCCCTCGTGGTCTATGACGCAGCGACATTTGCGGAGGTCAAGCGGCTTCCGATGTCGAAGCCGTCAGGCAAGTACAACGTATGGAACAAGATCAATTTCTCGGACGGCACCAGCCATTGACCGGCGGCGCCGGAGCGACGACCGCGCTGCTGATCGCGGCGCATGGCGAACGCCAGCCGGGCGCGACCAATGAGGGCGTGCTGCGTATCGCGCGCGCTATCGCCGCCCGCGATCTCGTGCAGGAGGTGGCCGCCGGTTTCATCAACGGCACGCCGACCGTCAAGGAAGCACTCGGCGCACTGGCTGCCCGCAGCATCATCGTCTATCCGCTGTTTGCGGCGAGCGGCTACTTTACGCGTGATCGTCTCGTCCAGTTGATTGACGAGGCGAACGGACAAGGCCGCAAGATCGAGATGCTCCCGCCGCTCGGTCTTGATCCTGGTTTGCCGGACCTCGTCGCCGATCGCATCGGGCAGGTGATGCGCGAGAATGGCTTTGCACCCAAATTGTCCTCCGCCGTCCTGCTCGCCCACGGCTCGCGTCGCAATCCGGCCTCGCGCGAGGCAACCGAACTGGTGGCAAGCGAGGTCGCCAGGCGCGAGGTCTGCGGGGATGTCCGGGTGGCGTTTCTGGAAGAAGCGCCTCGCCTTGAGCAGACGGCCAGATCGATCGAAGGGCCTGCGATCGTTGTGGGCATGTTCTCGGGCGATGGACTGCACGGTGCAAGAGACGCGCCGAGGCTGATCGCCGAGCTGGGGCGGGCGGATATGGTCTATGCAGGCGTGATCGGAAATGCGGCCGGCATCGAGGAATTGATGGAGCGCGCCGTCCGAAAAGCGCTTGGGAAGACGGACCGGAACGGCAGGGGGGATCGCTGTTAGCGCCACATCCCCCGCATGCGCTTGCGCATGTCTATTCGCGGCGCATGCCCGATCGTACCCGGTGAGCCTGCCGCCAGCGGCCAGGTGTGGCGTTCAAAAAGCTGCAACAGATGGTCGGGAATGAAGCGTGTACGCGAAGCGTAGACATGGCGATCGCCACGCGAACGTTGGCCGTGCACGAAGAAGCGCTGCGGCACGATGAGGTGAAGACTATCCTTCGCTCGCGTCATGGCGACATAGAGAAGGCGCCGCTCTTCCTCCAGCTCAGCCGTCGTGCCGGCGCCGAGATCAGACGGCATGCAGCCGTCGACGACGTTCAAGGCATAGACGGACTTCCATTCCTGGCCCTTGGCGGAATGTATCGTGGAAAGGATCAGATAGTCTTCATCGCGCAGTGGCGGTCCTGACCGGTCGCTCGTGGCTTCCGGCGGATCGAGGGTGAGTTCGGTCAGAAAGCGCTGGCGTGAAGGGTAGCCGGCAGCAATCTGCTCAAGCTGCAGCAGATCGGCGAGCCGGACTTCACCGTCCTCGTAGATGCGCTCAAGGTGCGGCGTGTACCAGAGGCGTATGCGTTCAATGTCAACCGGCCATTCCGAATACCGCAGATTCGTGATCGTTTGGACAAAGCCGGTCCAGTCGTCTCCCGCGCGCCGTGGCATGGGAAGGGCTGCGAGCGCCGCAATGGGATCTGCCGCAACGGTCGTTTGATCGAGGATTCGCTGCGCGGATGTCGGCCCGATGCCGGGCAACAAGTGCAGCACACGAAAGCCAGCCACCCGGTCGCGAGGATTCTCGGCAAATTTCAGGAGCGCCAGCACGTCCTTGACGTGAGCCGCATCCAGGAACTTCAATCCGCCAAACTTGACAAACGGAATATTGCGTCGCGTCAGCTCGACTTCGAGCTGGCCGCTATGGGATGACGTTCTGAAGAGCACGGCCTGTTCCTTCAGACGCGCTCCCTTCTCGCGGTTCGACAGCACTTGCTCGACGACGTAGCGCGCCTGGTCGGCTTCGTCGCGCACCGTAACGAGGCGCGGAAGTTGAGCCGAGGCGCGTTCGGTCCAGAGATTTTTCGTGAACCGCTCTCGTGCAAGCCCGATCACGCCATTGGCGGCCGCGAGCACGGGCTGGGTGGAGCGGTAATTGCGGTCGAGCGTGATGATCTCCGCCTTTGGGCTGAATTGATCCGGAAAATCCAGGATATTTCTGACGGTGGCGGCACGAAAGGAGTAGATCGACTGGGCGTCGTCCCCGACCACCGTCAGCCCCTGTCCGGTTGGCTTGAGCGCCAGCAGGATCGTCGCCTGCAGGCGGTTCGTATCCTGGTATTCGTCGATCATGACGTGGTCGAAGCGTGCCCCGATCTCTTCGGCGATCGCGGGCTCCGATATCATCTCGGCCCACCACAGCAGCAGATCGTCGTAGTCGAGAACGTTTTGTTTCTGCTTGGCCTCCACATAGCCCGCGAACAGCCGTTTGAGTTCGCTCTCCCAGCCGGAACACCAGGGGTAATGCTGACCGAGTACCGTCTCGACCGGCGTCTGCGCGTTCACGCAGCGGGAGTAGATGGCAAGACAGGTGCCTTTTGTCGGAAAGCGGCTCTCGGTCTTCGAAAATCCGAGTTCGTGGCGCACCAGATTGAGCAGGTCGGCCGAATCCTCACGGTCGTGAATGGTGAAGGCGGGGTCAATGCCGATGCGCTCGGCATATTCTCGCAGAAGCCGCGC
Source organism: Bradyrhizobium sp. (assembly GCA_036406295.1). Taxonomy (GTDB): domain Bacteria; phylum Pseudomonadota; class Alphaproteobacteria; order Rhizobiales; family Xanthobacteraceae; genus Bradyrhizobium. The sequence goes on along the minus strand of DASWVJ010000077.1, from coordinate 29,581 downwards.
GCCGATGCCGTGGAAGGTACCGGCCCAGGTCAGTGCATCTGTCATCACGCCGGCCTTGTCGCCCAGGACCCGGCGCGCAATTCGCTCGATGCGCCCGGTCATCTCCGATGCAGCGCGGCGCGAAAAGGTCATCAGCAGCATTCGCCCCGGATCGGCGCCCTTGATGATGAGGTGCGCGACGCGGTGGGCGAGCGTATTGGTCTTTCCGGATCCCGCGCCGGCAATGACGAGAACAGGGGAACCTGCCACACCGCCGGGCCCAACGCCGTGCTCGACAGCGCGGCGCTGCTCCGCGTTAAGACCCTCCAGATAGTTGTCGACCGTCGCGAGCACGAATCATTCCCCCGATTGACAACACGCTCTGCCAATTCAGCTACGCTCGCAACGATGGATGTTCGCCCGCCCGGCTGGTCACGTCGGCAGCCAGTTACGGATAGAGACGTAAAATCAGTAGCTTACGAATGGAGGTGAGCAAGGTCGAGGCGGCGATGCGCGCCACGATCGCGCGCGACCGCGACTGTTCGGCTTAGGTGCCTGCGCGCCGAGGCTGCATCGTCTCGCGCGGGAAGCGTTACCCTACATCCCGACCAGTTCGGGCTCGACAACGGCGACCACGGCATTGCGATCGACGGTATCGCCGGGCGTGATGTTCACAGCAGTGACGATGCCATCCACCTTGCTGGTGATCCGCAGTTCCATCTTCATTGATTCTATGACAACCGCCGCATCCCCCGCCTTGATGCGGTCGCCACAGGCAACATTGACCTTCAACACGATGCCCGTCAGCGGGGCGCGCAACTCGCCGCTCGTTTCCGGTGTCGCGCTGATGTACTTGAGATAGGGGAGTGCCGTCATCATGCACGCGCTGCGTGGGGTCTGCACAAAGATGGCATTGTCCTTCTGCCAGATACGCGCGATTTCGCGGCGCAGGCCAATGCTGGCAACGAATCTGTCGTCGGGAAGTGCTGAAAGCCTGGCGGCGATTCTGGCATCGTTCACGCCGATCAACATCGATCCGTCGGGCTGCAAAGGGGCAAACCGGATCTCGGCGCTGGCTCCTGCGCTTTCGAGGTGCAAAATCGGAATAGGGGACATTCCCTCATCTTCAGCCCCCATGTGCCAGCCCGTCATTGTTGCTGATTGCCATGGATTGTTGGATGCGGACTGACGCCGGCGCATCAGCCAGAAGTACGCGCCCAGGGCCAGCACCTCCGCATCGACGCTATCGGCGCGTTCCAGCAGAGTGTCGATCTCCTCATCGATCAAGCGGGTGTGGAAGGTGGCCTTTCGCGTTGCGGGGAGGGCGATCAGGCGCAAGAGAAATTCCCGGTTGGTGGTGACGCCGAGAATGGATGTTTCGTTGAGCGCGCTGCTGAGCTTGTCGAGCGCCTGCTCGCGGGTGTCTGCGCAGGCAATCAGTTTGGCGAGCATCGAGTCATAGTAGGGGGTGACGGTCGAGCCGCTTTCGATCCCGGTCTCGACGCGGACGCCGTCAGGCGGAAAGCTCACATAGGCCACCTCGCCGGTACAGGGCATGAAACCATCAGTCGGATCTTCGGCGCAAATGCGCGCTTCGACGGCATGGCCGGCGCAGGTGACGTTGTCCTGCGCGAACGGCAGGCCTTCGCCGGCGGCGATACGAAGCATGGTTTCCACAAGGTCGATACCGGTGACCATCTCGGTCACGGGATGCTCGACCTGAAGCCGGGGATTGACCTCCAGGAAATAGTAGTCGCCGCCGCTGACGATGAATTCGACAGTGCCGACGCCGCGGTAGTTGAGACGATGCCCGAGCCGGACGGCATCTTGCAGAATTCGTTCGCGAAGTCCGGCTTGCAAATTGGCCGCGGGGGCTTCCTCAATCAGCTTCTGGTGGCGGCGCTGAAGCGAGCATTCCCGCTCGAACAGGTGAACAACGTTGCCGTTGCCGTCTCCGGCGATCTGCACCTCGATGTGACGGCCCTGCTGGACCAGCTTTTCGACGATCAGACCGGCGTCTCCGAAGGCGTTCTTCGCCTCACGCATCGCAGATTCGATTTCCTCGTGCAGTCTCTCGAGGGATGAGATGGACCGCATGCCCTTGCCGCCGCCGCCGGCAGCCGCTTTCAGCATCACGGGTAGTCCGAGCCGGCGCACCGTCCGTTCGATTTCCACGGGGTCTTCGCTCGGCGCGTCGCTTCCGGGTATTGTGGGAATGCCGGCCGCAACGGCTTCGCGCTTGGCCGATGCCTTGTCACCGAGGCGCTCGATCGTCTCTGGTGTCGGTCCGACGAAGGCAAGGCCGGCGGCTTCGACCGCGCGGGCAAACACGGAATTCTCGGCCAGGAAGCCGAAGCCCGGATGAATGGCTTGCGCCCCGACGACCTTGGCTGCGGCGATAACGGCGTCGATCCGCAGGTAACTGTCGGAAGCTGCTGCGCCGCCGATTTCGATGGATTCCCCGATGGTCCTGACGTGCAGGGCGTCGGCATCCGCCGTGGAATGAACCCCCGCGACCGCGACGCCGAGGCGGCGGCAGGTGCGGGCGATCCTGCATGCGATCTCGCCGCGGTTGGCGATCAGTATTTTCTTGAACACGATCCGATCTCCGGCCCTACATCCGCAATACGCCGAAGTCGGTGTGCTGTCCGGGCAACCTCCCGGCGAGGTCGAGCAGCAACGCCATGACGCTGCGGGTTTCAAGCGGATCAATCACCATGTCGCACCAGGTGTTGCGAGCGAAGTTGTAGGCGTTGGCGAATTCCTCGAACGTGCGCCGCGTCGGCGCCATGTAGGCGTTGCGCTCGGCATCGGTCCAGGTCGTGCCCTCGCGCTTGTGGACCTCGTCCCTGACCATGGCGAGCGTGGTCGCAGCCTGCTCGGGGCCCATGATCGCCGAACGAGCGTTCGGCCACATCATCATGGCGTTCGGCCTGAATGCGCGCCCGCACATCGCCAGGTATCCGGCGCCATAGGCGTTACCGATGATCAGCGTGTATTTCGGCACGTTGGCGCTCGCCATCGCCGTGATCATCTTCGCCCCATCCTTGGTAATGCCGCCTTCCTCGGCCTCACGACCGACCATGAAGCCGGTGACGTCGGCCACGAACAGGAGCGGAATATTGCGCTTGCAACAGAGGTCGATGAAATGCGTGGCCTTCAGCGCGCTTTCGGAAAACAGCACGCCGTTGTTGCAGAGAATGCCGATCTCGAAGCCCATGATCCGTGCGAACCCCGTCAGCAAGGTGTCGCCATAGAGCGGCTTGAATTCGTGGAATTCGCTGCCGTCGACCAGCCGCGCCAGCACTTCGCGATTGTTGGTGGGTACGCGCGGATCGGCGCTGACAAGGCCATAGATCTCGCTTTGGTCGAACAGCGGTTCGCGGACCGGCGCAACTGTCCACCTTTGGGGAGGGATCTCGCCCAGATTGGCCACGATGTCGCGCGTGATCGCGACCGCATGCGCATCGTTCTCGGCGAGATGATCGGTCACGCCGCTGATGCGGCTATGCATCTCGCCGCCACCGAGCGCCTCGATGCCGACCTCTTCCCGCGTCGCCGCATAGACGAGCTGCGGCCCGCCCAGGAACATCGCGCCCTGCTTTCGGATGATGACGGTCTCGTCGCAAAGCGCCGGCATGTAGGCGCCGCCGGCGGTAGACGGTCCGTGCACGATCGCGATCTGGGGAATGCCTTCGCTCGACATCCGAATCTGGTTGTAGAAGATCGAGCCGAATTGGCCCTCGTCGGGAAAGATATTCGGTTGATCGGGCAGGTTGGCGCCTCCCGACTGCACCATGGTTACGCAGGGCAGGCGGTGCTGCCACGCGAAGCGCTGGGCGCGGACGTGCTTCTTGCAGGTGATGCCGTAGTAGGTCCCACCCTTCACGGTCGGCTCGTTTGCGATGATCATGCAGGGACGGCCGGAGATGATGCCGACACCGGTGACGATGCTGCCGCCGGGAGGTACGCCTTCGTAAAGGCCTTCGCCGGCGAGTTGACAGAACTCCAGGAACGGCGATCCGGGATCGATCAGGGCGGCGATCCGCTCCCGCGGCAGCAGTTGGCCGCGCTCCTTGTGCAGCCTGCGCGCCCGCTCGGGTCCACCGAGCGCGGCTGCCGCCCGGCGCCGCTTCAGGTCCGCGATGCGCTCGGCATAAGCCTGACGGTTGACTTCGTATTCCGCGCCCGAGGTGACGGCTTCCGATTTCATCACTGCCATTGCGACCGATCCTGATAGCTTGGGGGAAGGTCCACTTCGGGTTTGCCGAGATGGCCCGCCGGTCGGAAAGAAATTCTAACAAATGTTAGAATCCACAACGCAGCTTTGCAAGCGGACCTGCTGCAGTGGGGTTGGATCTTTCTGAAGCGAGGCAGGATTGCCTGGCCTCGCTCATGCGGGCGCTTTCAGCCGGCGTTCGAGCTCGTGGCGCTGGACCTTTCCGCTGGTCGAGCGGGGAAACTCGGCATATTCGATGAAGCGGAATTCGCGCGGCCGCTTGTAGCCGGCAAGCTCGCGGCGGCACAGCTCGGCAAGCTCGTCCTGCGTCGGCTTGTCGCCGCCGCATGCGACGAAGGCGACCGGCACTTCACCCCATTTGGGATCGGCGGCGCGCACCACCGCTACTTCCGCGATTCGTTTGTCATTCAAGAGGACTCGCTCGATCTCGGCGGGGTAGATATTCTCACCGCCCGACTTGATCATGTATTTGGCCCGGTCGACAAAATCGAGCGAGCCGTCCTCGTTGCGGCGGAAGACGTCGCCCATGTGAAACCAGCCGCCGCGAAAATCATGCGCGTTGGTTTCCGCCGCGTTCCAGTAACCCGAGAACAGGGTAGGGCCGCGGATCGCCAGCTCTCCCGGTTCGCCGGCCGCGACCTCATGGTCTGAAGGATCGACCAGTTTGATTTCACAAAATGCGTTTTGCCGCTTGGACAATCGTGCCGGAATTTCGCCGGGCGCGATCAAGGCCCTCGTCGCAGGGGGCAGGCCTGTCTCGGTCGAGCCGAAGCTGTTGAGATAGGGCGCCTGAAGGAGCTCGGTCACCGCGGCGATGCTATGCGGCGGCACGAGGTCGGCCATGGCCCCGCAGACCCGCACTCCCTTCGCCTTCACGTGCTGCGCTTTCAGCCCCTCGACGAAGGCCTCGACCATGCCAGGTATCAGGACGAGCCAGCCGATGCTATGCTGCGCCACTGCCGTCAACAGCGGCTCCTGCTGGAATCCATCCACCACGACGACTGTGCCGCCGCGCAGCAATGTGGCGAGGGCGTGGTCGGTCGAAGCCATGTGGAAGAGCGGCGCCCAGGCGATGAAGCTGTCGTGTGGCGCAATTCCAAGCTCGGATGTAAAGACCAGCGCGCGCATTATCATGGCGCGGTGGGAGATGACGGCTCCCTTCGGCAGGCCGGTTGTCCCGCTGGTGTAGAGAATGACGAGGCCGTCTTCCGGCGCTGCTGCCGGCGCAGGTGCGTGAGAATGCTGCCGCGCGAGCTCGCTCTCATATTGCGGCCCGATCTCCAGGACCGGTGCTGTTCTGCCCCCAGGCGGAAGACTGGCAGCGAGGTCAGCCTCGACGATCAGCAGCCTTGGCGAAACCAGTTCGATGCAATAGGCCAGCTCGCGGCCGGACAATCGCCAGTTCAGGCAAGCCGTGATGACGCCCAGATTGGCCGCTGCGAGCTCGACCTCGAGATATTCGGGACGGTTCCGCACCAGGATTCCGACACGGTCGCCCCGTCGCAGCCCGCGGGCGGCCAGCACGGCGGTCAGCCGCCGGACACGGTCAAGCAGCTCGCCATAGGTCAAACCCTTGCCGTGATATTCGATTGCAACCCTGCGGGCGTTGAGTTCGGCAGAGGCGCTAAACAGGGCGCCCACCGTCCCGATGCCGCACGCAGCGTCAATCTGTGCACCGAACTCGGCAGCCATCGATGTTTCCTCAATCGTTGTCTTGCGACAATCTTATTGCAATCTTGTTGTAAACGCGGCGCTTGCGCTGGCCGGCCGCGAAATCTAACATCTGTTAGAAAGAATTGATAGCGCAGCATAGCGCCAGCAACGGGAACATCCGCATGTCCGACCGATACGCCGCCTACACCCGACTGAAGCTCGATTATCCGTCCGAGCGGATATTGCGGATTACCTTTGATCGCCCCGAAACCTATAACTCCGTGGACGCCCAAACCCATACCCAGCTCACGCACATCTGGCGCGACATCGACAACGATCCCGACATCAACGCCGTGATCGTGACGGGAGCAGGAAAGGCGTTCTCGGCCGGCGGCGATTTCGAGCTGATCAAGGGCCTGCTCGACAATCCGGCCGCGCGCATGGCGACGTGGAAGGAGGCAAAGGACCTCGTCTACAACGTGATCAACTGCAACAAGCCGATCATCTCCGCCATCAACGGCGTTGCGGTGGGCGCGGGCCTCGTTGTCGGGATCCTCGCCGACGTATCGATCTGCGGCAAGTCCGCGCGGATCGTCGACGGACACACGCGGCTTGGCGTTGCGGCAGGCGACGTCGCCTGCATCATCTGGCCGTTGCTGTGCGGCCTGGCAAAGGCAAAATACTATCTGCTGACGTGCAAGCCGCTGTCGGGCGAGGAGGCCGAGCGCATCGGACTGGTTTCGCTTTGCGTCGAGGACGCCGAGCTCCAGAGAATCGCGCTCGAAACCGCGCAGGATCTGGCGAGCGGCGCCCAGAGCGCGATCCGGTGGACCAAATACGCCCTGAACAACTGGCTTCGCGTCAACGGGCCGCTGTTTGACACGTCAACGGCGCTGGAAATCCTCGGCTTCGCCGGCAATGAGGTGCGCGAAGGACTGGCCTCGCACCTGGAGAAGCGCAAGCCGTCATTCCCCCCGGACTGTCCGGTCTAGAGCAGTCATCGCTAGGCCGGCCGGGCTGCCTTCAGCTGTGTCCGCAGCTGATCGACAGCTTCGGGGTTGGCGAGCGCCGACAGGTCGCCCGGGTCGCGGTCCTCGAAAACGGCACGGAGCACGCGTCGCATGATTTTCATGTTGCGCGTCCTCGGCAGGTCGTCGACCAGCAAAATCCTGTCGGGACGGTAGGAAGCTCCCATTCCGTGCACGAGGGCGCGGGACAGCTCTTCCGAGAGCGCGGTGGGATCCTGCGTCCTGGCCATCGGCACGCAGGCGCACACGATGGCCGAGCCTTTCACCGGATGGGGAATGCCGAAGACGGCAGCTTCGGCAACCTTGCCGGTCGCCGTTAGCACACCCTCCAGTTCCGCCGGGCCGACGCGCTTGCCCGAGATCTTGATGGTGTCGTCCGACCGGCCGAGGATGTAGTAGAGACCGTCGCGCCCGCGCATCGCAAAATCGCCATGCACCCAGATGCCGGGTATCGTGTTCCAATAGCTCTCCAGATAGCGCTGGTCGGCCTTCCAGAGGCTCTTGGTGAGGCCGATGGATGCGTGGCGCAGAACAAGCTCGCCAACCTCGCCGTCCAGAGCGCGGTTTCCCGCGAGGTCCACGATATCGGCGCCGACGCCGAGCGCCGGCCTGGAGAATGAGCACGGATTCATCGGGTGGTTCGCCGTGCCGGTGAAGATGCAGCCGCCGACTTCCGTGCCGCCGGAGATGTTGATGATCGGTATCTTCGACTTGCAGACGTGCTCGAAGAACCATCGCCACGGCGCCTCGGTCCAGGCCTCGCCGCCCGACGTCGTTATCCGCAGGCTCGAGAGGTCGTAGTTCTCGACCTCCTCGCCATAGCGCATCATGCCGCGCACGATGGTCGGCGATACGCCGAGATAGGTGACACGGTGCTCGGCGATCAGCCGCCAGAAGCGGCCGGTGTCGGGATAGTCGGGCGTGCCTTCCGCGATCAGCAGCCTGCCACCGGCAAAGCTCGGAATGCAGGCGCACATGGCGCCGACCATCCATCCCATGTCGCTGAAGAAGAAGAACAGGTCGGGCTGCTTGAAGTCGCCGCAGATGATGACGTCGCGCGTCACCATCGAACCGATGAAACTGACATGCGTCCACACGCAGCCCTTGGGCTCTCCGGTTGTCCCGGATGTATAGAGCAGGATGGCCGGCTCCTCGGCTTGCATTTCTACGGTCGGAATATCGGCGCCATGGCGGGCGACGTCGTGCCACCAGTGGTCCCGCCCCGGTAGCATGGGCGTGTCGATGTCAAGGCCGCCCCGCTCGACAACGACGACGTGCCGAACGCTTGGCGCGGTTTCGAGCGCCTCGTCGAGCACCGATTTCAGCGGCGCGGCCGCGCCGCGACGCCAGGTGCCATCAGCAGTGATGACCGCCTTCGCCTCGCCGTGATTGAGCCGCGCCCGGATCGGGTTCGGACCGAAGCCCGAGAACAGCGGCATCACGATCGCGCCGATCTTCAGGATCGCAAAGAACGCCATGAAGGTTTCGGGCAGGTTCGGCATATAGACGGCGACGACGTCGCCCTTGCCGATCCCGAGATCGTGCAAGGCCCTGGCCAGCGCGCCGACGCCGGAGGCGAACTCGGCATACGTCAATTGCCGCTGCTCCCGCCTGTCTTCGCCCTCCCAGACCAGGAATGTCTGATCCCAGATCGCCGTCCCGCGGTGCTTGTCGAGGCAGTTGAGAACGATGTTTGTGGTCCCGCCGACGCACCAGCGCGCCCAGGGCTGGCCGCGCGCGAGATCCAGCATCTTCTCATACGGGCGATAGAAGCGGACGCCGCAGAACCGAAACACCTCTTCCATCAGCCAGGCGGGGTCCGCGTCGGCTTTGGCCGCCAGGGCGTCGTAATCCTGTTGCCCCGTGGCGCGAAGAAACGCGGTCAGGTTGCTGGCCTCCACGAGCTCCGCGGGAGGTGTCCAGAGATACGCCATGATGTTCCTCCTCGCCGGCCAGCGCGCCATGCCTTTATTCTAACAGACGTTAGAATTTGAGGAAGCGCCATTGCAGGATCGGGCAGGGTTGTCACATATGCATATGACCCAAGTGGCTTCCGCACGTTTCCACATCGCCTTTAGGGCTTGCGAACGCCTTCGAAAATCAGCCGCTCGGTGCGGCGGGCGAGCTCGAGCACCGCGTCCTTGCTGTCGAGCCGGAACCATTCGATCGTCCAGTTGAGCGCGCCAAGGACGAATATGCGCAGTGGCACGATCTCCATGTCGGCGCGAATCTCTCCGGCGCGTCTGGCATCGAGGAACAGTTGATCCCAGTACTCGGCGTAGGCCCGCCGCAACGGCCGGTGCGGCTTCTTCAGTTTTTCCGGCAATTGGCCGTATATGCGAATGTTGGCCGAGGTGAAATCGCTGGTCTCGAGCAGCGCGACGAGGTGGGCTTCGATCGCAAGACCGATCCTGCGCCGGTGCGATGCCTTGCCGGCGCGATCGACCGCGCTTCTGACGGTTTCGAAGACGTGGCGCAGGCCGCGGTCCAGCACCTCGTCGAGGATCGCTTCCTTGGAATCGAAGTGGTAATAGATGCTGCCCGCCTTGATCTTCGCCTTGGCTGCGATCTGGCGCAGCGTCGTGGCGGAAAAACCCTGGTGGCGAAACAGTTGTGCCGCCGACTGCAGGATGAGGTCCCGCGACCGCTCGGACTTCGGTCTGGCTGCCGCGTCCTTGTCCGGCGCTGCCTTGGCGCGGCCGCCTGACGGGTGGACCGGCCGGCGCTTTGCCGATCTCCTAGCCGATCTCTTGCCGGACCGCTGCAATGACCGTCCCGCGCCCATGCTTAGCCCAAATCTCCCCTGAAATCAGCGCCACCCGAGAGCGGGAGCGACATGGGTGAGAATCGCTTCGATCACATGGGCGTTGTACGCGACGCCGAGTTGATTGGGAACGGTCAGCAGGAGGGTATCGGCCTCGGCGATGGCCTCGTCAGCCTTGAGCTGCTCGATCAATGCGTCCGGCTCGGCTGCGTAAGTGCGCCCGAAAATCGCCCGCGTCCTTTCATCGATGAATCCGACCTGGTCCTCTCCTGCGCGTTCGTGCCCGAAGTAGGCGCGGTCGCGATCGTTCATCAGCGCGATGATGCTGCGGCTGACCGAGATGCGGGGCTCGCGCGCATGTCCGGCCTCCTTCCAGGCCGCGCGGAAGGCCCGGATCTGGGCAGCCTGCTGGACATCGAATGGCTCTCCGGTCTCGTCGTTCTTCAGCGTGGAGCTCTGCAAATTCATGCCGAGCTTTGCCGCCCAGACCGCGGTGGCGTTCGAGCCGGCGCCCCACCAGATGCGCTCGCGTAGGCCCTCCGAAAGCGGTTCGAGGCGAAGCAGGCCCGGCGGGTTCGGAAACATCGGCCGCGGATTTGGCTGCGCGAACCCCTGGCCGCGCAGCAGGTCGAGGAAGACCTCCGCGTGACGCCGCCCCATGTCGGCATCGTCCTGGCCTTCGGCCGGCCGATAGCCGAAATAGCGCCAGCCGTCGATCACCTGTTCCGGCGACCCCCGGCTGATGCCGAGTTGAAGCCGTCCACCCGCGATCAGGTCGGCGGCGCCGGCGTCTTCCACCATGTAGAGCGGGTTCTCGTAACGCATATCGATGACGGCTGTGCCGATCTCGATCCGGCTCGTTCTTGCCCCCACCGCCGCCAGCAGGGGAAATGGCGAAGCGAGCTGGCGCGCAAAGTGATGGACGCGGAAATAGGCCCCGTCCGCGCCCAGTTGCTCGGCGGCGACGGCAAGCTCAATGGATTGCAGCAGCGTGTCCGCGGCCGAGCGCGTCTGTGATTGCGGGGAGGGCGTCCAATGACCGAAGGAGAGGAAACCGATTTTCTTCATGAGCGCGGTCGATCTTTTGCGGAACGAGTTTCAGGTGGGATCGGCCGTCAAGTCCGGATCAGCGGATTCGTGGCGGCGGCCGAAAGAGTGCAGGACTTTACCGCACCGTCCAGCTTATTGCGGAGGTCATAGCCGCCGCTTGCGGACGGAAATTCGATTTTGGCAACTCACATCCAAAAAAGCCACGGTGTGACTGGCGCGCTACAGGATTGCGGCGAAAAATTCCTTAGATGTCGCAACTGCGGCGTGGCGGGGAAAATATTTTGGTATGTCTGTGGCGAGGGCTGAGCCAGCGAGGCTTCCTGCAACTATTGTTGCGGTGACAGTACTTGTCATTGCCACGATCAGGCTGGTCCCCTCATCCCCAACGGCGCGGGACTTTGAGGAATGCGCGGAGTGGACCCAAAAGATGTTTGTGGGCGCCGAGCGCGTTGCGCAGATCATGGATTGCGGCGCCCGTTTTGCCGGGCGCCGCAAGGTGGGCGGGGGCTATGCCTACTATGATTTATTGCAGAACCGCAGCTTTGATATAGCCGGTCCGAACCCGACGGCGAACGAGCGCGCACGGATTTACACGGAATATAGACGCTTCCTCGATTTGCAGCGACGGGAAGCAGCTTTGGCCGAGGTTCAGCAACTGGTCGCCGAAGAACGTCGTGTCGCCGAATTCCCAATGCCAATGCCAATCAACTTGCGCCGTCCAACCACACCACTATCGAAATTGAAGCCCTGCATGATTAAAGGGTCGCTGTCGTGCACCTGGGTGAAGTTAGCGTCCGCCGTTAGAAATGCGTTTGCTTCGAGTAATTCCAAGCCGGAAGCTTCTGCGAATTTGCCCTAGCGACAATCCGGCACTCGCGACGCGCCGATCGGGCTGTGGGGTTAGAGCGGGCCTGGTCCGGATGGGGTCCGAGCTTCGGCTAGTGACCACACCAAGCGGACGTCGGCAGTTTAGCCGGCAGCTCAGGCCGCCTCAAAACAGCTTGGGACCGGGCCGGTCCTGTTTGGAGGCGAACGTCATCAGGTTCGCAGCAGCGGTCATGATTGCAATCCCGCCAATGCTGATAACAGCCTGCACAACCAGGGTATTGGAAAATTCGGACAGGATTGCGAAACCCATAAACGAGAGCAAGACGCCAATGCAGTAAATCGCCAGGGAGTTTTCGCCGCATCGGATCATCGCCATCGTCCAAGGCTTCGTCAGGCCGCGCCAGTCTGAGGGGACAAGCCGCGAAACCAGAATGGCCAGCGCGAGAAAATGCAAAAGGCGTAAAGGCGCAAGACTGCTTTTGTAGATAGGGTAGATGAGCCCTGAGATCGCATCTGGTATGAACCCGTTGAGCGGCTCAATATACCAACTCAAGGCGACGATGAGGCTGAAGGCGAGATAGAGCGAAGCCAACACCAGGACGGCGCGCGACTGCACGATACTCTTCAACCGGACGGCGCCCTCGTTCGCATACCAGCTGCCGAACACAAATAGGATCTGCCAGGCCAACGGATTGAAGTATAGTTCGCGGGCAGGCCATCCCCGAAGGTTCCAGCCGAACATCTGCACCATGACATAAACTAAGAGCGATATGGCCAGTGCTGCCGTGGCACTGTGGATCAGCAGCCATAGGATGACGGGAAAGGCCAGATGCAGCAGCACGAAGATGGGCAAGATATCGGTGTTGACGGGTGTGTATTGCAGGACCGCGGCATGGACCAGAGCCGTTCCTGGATATTCAAAGAAGACCCTCGTGTTGGTTTCGTCGAGATAACGGCTTCCGCTTCCGACAGTCCAGATGACAATGAAGTAGGCGATCAGCAAGAATAGAAACGCAGCGTAGATTTCCCAGGCTCGCCGGAGGGCGCGCGTCGCTATCGTTGGCCAGCCTTGCGTTCGCAACGCTCCGCCATAGGCCACCATGCAGGTGTAACCTGAGACGAACACAAACACTTCGCTCATGTCGCTGAAGCCGAAATTGCGAGGTGTCAGCCAGGCGAGCGTGTTGCCCGGTACATGATCGATAAAGATGAACCAAAGCGCCAGTCCGCGACACGCATCCAACCGCAGATCTCGCCGATCGCCATTGTCATGCATGGCCGCACCGTTGGCAGTTCGGCAAATGAATAGTCATGAGATCAACGGGCTTCCATCTGGCCAATCCCCATCTCGTGATCCGGGGCACAAGAGGCCGTATTGACCTGCATCAAACTGAACCAAATCCAAGACCACTAGTATGATTTTTCGGAACACTGCGGACGGAGGCATGATATGATCATTACTCGCCTGAAGTGGTTGATGATTGCCGGCCTTGCTGCTGGGTTTGCTGGTGCGGCGCAGGCCGCAGACGTCGATATCGGCAAGTCAGAATTTCAGTCTTCGTGCGCGAGCTGTCATGGTGCGGATGGAAGGGGCAAAGGACCTGTCAGTGAGCAGCTCAAGGTGCCGCCTTCCGATTTGACGATGTTGGCCAAGAACAACAACGGGGTCTTTCCCACGAACGCTGTTTATGAAACCATATATGGATCGAAAGCAATTCCCGCTCACGGCACTCGTGAAATGCCAATTTGGGGGGAACGATTCAACCCCATTGTCAACTTGCCTCACTATGTTGATCCGTCTTATTGGAAGATGGCCGGGCCGGAGCAAAGCCCGGAAGTCGTCGTGCGAACACGCATCCTCGCTGTTATCGATTATCTGAATCGCATTCAGCAAAAGTAGAAACAGACGAGTATGAGTTTACTTCCCCCGGCCCGGGGGCCTCGTTCGCTCGACCCATTTGCGAGCGCTGAAAGTCAAAACTCCCAGGAGGATGCCTGATAGTTCAGGGCTCATGCTGTGGGTCGTCGACGCAACGAATGAAGTTGTTTGCATTGGCATTGGCACTGGCAGCATTCCCGCTGGTGGGCCAAAACGGACATCTCAGCGCCGGCACATGCGCTTTTGCCTCCGCACAAGAAGAATCGCACCAAAGGTTAGCCCGGCACCAGCCAAGACATCCGCAAGATGATGGCCGCCTACAGGTAATGTCGCGACGATCATCGCTGTGTTCAAGACGAGAACGAAACCCATGAGCCAGCGCGTGTCGCGTGCCGCATAGATAGTTATTGCGCCCAGCACCGTATGGAACGAAGGGAAGCTGACGACGCCGTCAAGGGCCGACAAATCGATCACCGAAAGTGATCCATCACGCAGCAGGTTGAACGTGTGGCCGAATGTCCACATTCTGCCCAACGCAGCGTAATTCCCGAAGAGTTGCGGCGCGGGTTCGTAGTAGGCAAAGGCACCGGCGGCCGGCACCAGCAACATGCCTGCACACAGACCGACGGTGCACAGGCCGAGAATGGCGAGAAATTCTGTAAGCCGTTCGCCGTTCTGCGTCAGGGCCAACCAGAAGATGACCAACTCAGTGACTAAGCCAATCGTTTGGTAGGCACGCGTTAGCAGGACCGTAACGACCGGACTGTAATTCGTCATATCCAGGAAATGCAGCCAGTCGAAACCGAGACTGTGATCGGCACGCGCCAACAGCGAATCCCTCAGCGGCAGGTTCGCCGCCGTAATGACGTAAGACAAGGTAGCGCCTGCGGTCAGAAGCGCGACGATCGGCAGCGCCGTCCGATACAGCAGTTCCGTCGTGACGAGAGCCGTTCGCAGCATGCCCCCTATGCGACTGGCGTCGCCCCGAAGCCGATGGAATGCCAGGGCGACAAGAATGCCGACCAGTGCGACGTAGGAGGCGCTCTGAATGAGTGGCGGCCAGTTTGAGGGAACGAAGGAGAGTGTGGAGTACGGAAGCCAGAGCGCATTGGCGAGCGCGCATGCCAGTACACAACACCAAACCACAGCCATATGGAACTGAGCGGTCGGGCCATAGTCACTGAACAAGAGCCAGCGGCTTACTCGATGGCCGGCGGGGCGATTGTCTACCGCGGTGGAGTAATGCTGAGCGATCTCGGATGTCGATGACATACGCTTACAACCTTTAGGAGCGCAAATAAGCTATAATTCCTAAAACTTGTCTAACTAATGCCGCCAGTCTCGATCTACTTGGAATCCATACCGTGATCGCCGCGCTGTTCGAAACATATAGACGGTCATACGCTTCGACCTGCCGTGGGCGGATAGCTTTGCAACCGCCTTCGAGCGCTTTCTGCCCTACACCAGCAAGCGGACATCCCGGAGTTACCCGTCGTTAGCATTGCTGCAATTTAACTGGCCGATTCTGTCGGGTTGCGGCAACACCCGGCTCGCCAGGGGCCACCGCGAGATTAGCTTTTCGTTCAACTTATGCCGGATATCGAGATTACCGAGGAGTGTCGGGCTCTGATCGCGAGCGTGACCGAACCCCCGACCGGACAGCGCTTGCCGAACGGCAACTGGCTGGTCGAGATCGAGGCGGCAACGTTGCAGTGGCTGCAGGGGTTGCGACTGCGCGGCGAGTCGATATCGGACTGCATCATTCGTATTATGATCATCAGCCTGTACAAGCACGGCTTGCAATAAGGCGCACGCCGGCGGCTACGACTTGTCGGCAGTGCTGACCCGCGCCGACGAAGTCTGTGCCCCAAACCACGGCCGCATCGAAGTCGCGCCAACAATCCCTCACTCGAGTCGCAGGCGGCCGACGGCTTCGCTTGTGCCGCTGCGGACCACGACGATCTCGCCGCTCGCGGGCGAGACGCCGGTGAGTGCAAAGATGTTCGCCCCATGCGTCACGATGAGAAGAACTCCTTTTCCGCGCCATTCGTCGATGATCGTGCGCCCGCCCGCGGTGAGTGCTTCCTTTTGATCGCGCAGCACGACCACATTGGAAAAGGCCGGCGCGGCTTCAACCGGCCCCAGTTCCAGAAGCCGCGCTGTCTCCATGCAGCGGCACCAGGGCGAGGCGAGGATCTTCTCGATCGCAACGCCCTCGGATTTGAGCCGACGGCCGATCTGCATTGCATCAAGGCGTCCCTTGTCGCTGAGATTGCGCTGGGTCGCGCAGTCGTCGAGCCGGAATCCCGGTGGATCGCCGGCCCCGCCGGGAGCGTCCGTGTGGCGCACCAGCGCGACATGTCCGCCGGCGCGCAGCGCCGCCCACGCCGAAACTTCGTCCGCGCGGGCGATGTCGCTGGCGGCGGGCAGGATAAGGAGAATCGCAAGGGCGGCGAAGCGGATGCGGCGCATGGGACCCGTTCCCTCAAGGATGCGCGCTCCGGCTTGCCGGGTCTATCCCGGCATCGGCCGCAGGTGCGGCTCCCTGGTCCGGCGCGCGCCTGGCGCCCCGGGCGGCGAGGCGAGCACGACGTTCGCGAAATCATCCGCCAATTCGATATGTCTGATAATATCGGGGTTGATCACGTTGGCGTGCGAGACCGGCAGCAGGTGGCCGGCGGCGGGCACATGCCTGGCTTTCGCATCCGGGATCAGCGCGGCGAGTTTCGCGACGATGCGCTGGGTCATGTAGGGCGAAAGCCCACCGGAGACGAGCAGCGTCGGCACGCGCAGCTCCGCGGCGGCGGCGGCGACATTCACCTCGCCGAGGATCGCGGCAAAATCGAACGCGACCTTTTCGATCACCTCGATGATGTGCAGCCGCGCTTCGCCATCAAGCGCTTCCCTTTGGCCCGAACCGCGCCAGAATTCGAGGAACCGCTCGAGTGCTTCCATGTACATGCCGTTCCAGAGATCGGTATGGATGCGCGTTCCCAGGTCGGTGAACACATCGTGCAGCCGCCGGTCCGCGGCGTTGTCGCGCAGCAAGGTCGGCAATACCGGCTCGATCAGCGTCAGGCTGCGGATGCGGCCCGCCCAGCGCTCGCTGCTCGCCATCTTGAAGGCGACTGCGCCACCATAGGAATGGCCGACGAGATGAACCGGTCCCATGACATGATCGATCTGCTCGCCGAGCAGGGCGACTTCATCGGCCAATGTCGTTGGCATGATCGGCCGCGCGAAATTCTTGCCGTATCCGGCAAGATCGGGCGCAATCACCTGATAGCCGTCGCGGAGCGCTTCGGTGAGCCGCGTCCATTGCCGCCCCGAACCGAGCGAGCAGTGCAAGGCGATGACGCAGGGCTTGTGTTCGTGTCGAGCGAAGGCGGACGGCACCATGGTGTTTCATTCCCGGTTTGGGCGCGGTCACGGCATGCGACCGCTGTTGCGCCGAGGATGAAACGGTGTGGCGCCAAAGACTCTGTCGTGAGCTTGATTTGTCCTTGAGAGGCGCCTGATTTTTCCTTCGGAAGCGGCGGGTCGACAGGGTCGGACAGGATGAATTTACATTGTTGGTCAATTACTTGCGGTCAGAATGCGGTGTTCTTCCGATCCGTGGTATACCAGCGATTGTCACGCCCGCTGCGATGCGATAGACACGCTCGCTCCTCGGCGATGAGGGGCTTTCGGGAAAACTTCGGGCTCGTTTGCGGAAGAGAGAAGCATGGCGCGCAATATTCTGATCCTGGGAGCCTCCTATGGCTCCTTGCTGGGGACAAAGCTCTTGATGGCGGGTCACAACGTGACCCTGGTTTGCCGGAAGAAGACGGCCGAGCTCATCAATCGCGACGGCACCGAAGTGCGCATCAAGCTGCGCGATGAGGCGGTGCACCGCGCGATCTTCTCGCGCGACCTGCCGGGCAAGCTCGATGCGAGCGAGCCCGCCAATGTCGACATTTCCCGTTATGACCTCGTGGCGCTCGCCATGCAGGAGCCGCAATACACCAACCACAGCGTCCGCGTGCTGATGGTGAAGATCGCGGCCGCCGGCCTGCCGTGCCTTTCCATCATGAACATGCCGCCCTTGCCGTATCTGAAGCGCATCGCTTCGCTCAAGGACATGGATCTCGAGGAGGCCTACACCAATGCCGCAGTGTGGGAGCGTTTCAAGCCGGGACTGGTGACGCTCTGCTCGCCCGATCCACAAGCGTTCCGCCCGCCGGAAGAGGCGGCGAACGTACTGCACGTCGGCCTGCCGACCAACTTCAAGGCCGCGGCTTTCGAAGACGAGAAGCACAACAAGCTGCTGCGCGAGCTGGAAGCCGATATCGACGCGGTCAAGCTGGACGGCCACGATGTGCCGGTGAAGCTGAAGGTGTTCGACTCGCTGTTCGTGCCGTTGGCAAAGTGGTCGATGCTGCTCACCGGCAATTACCGCTGCATCACGCCGCACGAACCGCAGTCGATCCGCGATGCCGTGCATGGCGATCTCAAGCAGTCGCAGGCGATCTATGATCATGTCGACAACATTGCTCGCAAGCTGGGCGCGGATCCGGCGGACCAGGTGCCGTTCGGCAAATACGCCAAGGCCGCGGAAAGCCTGCTCAAGCCGTCCTCGGCCGCCCGCGCGGTGGCTGCCGGCGCGCCCTTCATCGAGCGCGTCGACCTCCTGGTGAAGCTGATCTCGCACCAGCTCGGCGCGCCAAATGCCGAGATCGACCGCACGGTCGAGATCGTGGACCAGAAGCTCAACGAGAAGATCGTCTCCGGCGGCTCCGGCTCGACATAACCAGCATCGTCCCGGATGCGAAGGATGGGTTGAGCGAAGCGAAACCCATCCTTACTTCCTTGGGGGCATGATAGCCTTGAGGACGCATCCCATGCCGGCTCGCTCCATGTCCCGCTTCTTGCTGGCGCTCGCGATGCTGCTGGCGGTCCAGCCGGCCGCTGCCCAACCAGCGCCCGAACTCTACCGCGCGCAGACGATCGTGACGGGAACGGGCGAGGCCAACCGCATCATCGGCTTCGCCTCCTGCCTGGAGGACGTTCTCATCAAGGTGTCCGGTGCGCTGCGGCTCGCCGGCGACGGGCGCCTCGACGCCTACAAGGCCGATGCCGCCAGGATGGTGCGTGCCTTTTCCTACCGCGATGAAAAGGGCGGCAAGCCGAAGAACGACGAACAGGGCACGCGCGACCGCTCTTTCGTCCTCACGGCCGAATTTGACGAGGCCGCCATCAACGGCGTTCTTGCCGCTCTCGGAGAGAAGCCGTGGCTCTCCCACCGCCCGGTGCTTGGCGTCTTCGTCGAGATGCAGCCGGGGGCAAGGCGATATGTGGTTGCGGACGATTCCAAGGCGACGGATCTGCAAAGGGCCGCCCTTCGTGCCGCCGCGGCCAAGCGGGGCATGTCCATCGTGTTGCCGGATGCCGCAACGCTGGCCGAGATTGGCGCCAATGATATGGCGCTCGGCGGGATTGCGCATGCAAGGCTGGCCGAGGCCGCGGCCGGACGAGGCGGAGAAGCCGTCCTGACCGCGCGTCTGGTCTGGGACGATCAGGCGCTGCAGTGGGCAGCCGACTGGCAGCTTGATTGGCGCGGCAAGCCGCAGCAATGGCGGCTTTCCGCCGTCACATTTGACGAGGCCTTTCGGCAGGGCATCGGCGCCGCCGCGCAGATCATCGCCGGGCAGCCATAGCGCTTGTGACTGGACGATGACGTCACGCGGTATTCACGCGCATGTGTGCGCGGCGTGAACGGCTCGGTGCAATCGAGCGGAGATGCATGCGCGCGCATAGCTCGTATTCCGACGCTCATCTCAAGCTTATCTCAAGGAAAAATCCTCCCCATCTGAAAGTTCTGGAGGCCGCAAGCAGGCATGGTGCAGGCGGGGAAGGGGAGCTTGACCCTCTTCGACAGGATGAGAACGACCATGAGCATGTTGAACAGTACTTCCGACTTTTCCGCTTCGCCCTTGGCGATCCGCAGATCGCTGCGGGTTTTCGGGCGCGGCATCTTCCGCGCCGTCAACAACGCGATCGCCGCGATCATCGCGCAGCGCGAGCATCAGGGGCAGCTGACCGTTCTGCGCCAGATGTCCGACCGCGAGCTGCGTGATATCGGGCTTGCGCGCAGCGACATCGGTGCGGGCCTGGCGCAGGCAGCAAAGGACCGCACGCGGTCGCAGCGCCTGCTCCAGGCACGGACGTGACGCATGTGCGGGACGCCGGCTTCGTTGAGCCCTACTTCCTCCCTGCAACCGGCGGCCGGCGCCCCTCGAGCCGGCCGCCGGCGACGGGATTCGGCGGCCGCGGCCGGTATTTCCCCGGGCGTGTGAACTAAATTACCGAATTGAATTGTGCCAATGCCGCTTGTTATGCTGCGGCATGACAGAAATCCTCCCCGATACCATCCGCCGCCTCTACACCGATCCCGCCGAATATATCGACAGCGATCACCCCTCCGTTCAGCAGTTCGCCCGCGCCGCCGTGCCGGCGGGTGCAAGCGACCGCGAGAAGGCGAGCCTGCTCTACGCCGCGGTGCGCGACGGCATCCGCTATAACCCCTATGTCGACATGGGCGCGCCGGAAACCTTCCGCGCCTCCAGCGTGCTGGCGGCCGGCGTCGGCTATTGCGTCGGCAAGGCCTCGCTTTATGCGGCCGCCTGCCGAGCGCACGGTATTCCGGCCCGCGTCGGCTTCGCAGACGTGCGCAACCATCTCACCACCGAGAGGCTGCGCGCCAGCATGGGCACGGACCTCTTCACCTGGCACGGCTTCACCGAGGTTTATGTCGATGGCGCCTGGCGCAAGGCCACGCCCACCTTCAACGCCACGCTGTGCGAGAAGGTTGGCGTCAAGCCGCTCGACTTCGACGGCCACAGCGATGCGCTGCTGCATCCCTTCGACGGCGCTGGCCGCACGTACATGCAATACGTCAATGACCATGGCACCTATCACGACGTCCCCGCCAGATTCCTGATGCGCGAAATGGCGCGCGAGTACGCCAAGATGCAGGGCGAGGATCTGTCCGGCCGCGACATGGAGCGGGAAGCGGCGGAGGGCTGATCTGCTCCGTCGAGGCGATTTGCAAGAGCTTTAAGTTTAAAATACATTGCGGCCCTGCCGACGATTTCGTTCAGGAGGACCGCATGCCCGCAACGCCGCACGCCCCGCATGCGCTGGTGACCGGTGGCGGCCGTGGCATCGGCCGCGCCGTCGCGGCGGCCCTTGCCGGACACGGCATCACGGTGACGGTGCTCGGCCGCCAGCGCGCCGCGCTCGATGACGCCATGGCCGCGGGCGAGGCGCATTTCGCCGATGTCGCTGACGTTGCGGACCGGGCCGCCATTGCTGCTGCGATTGCGCGCGCGGCGGAGCGGCAGCCGATCGACATTCTCGTCGCCAATGCGGGCGCCGCGGAATCTGCGCCGTTTGCGAGATCGGATGCGGCGCTGTTCGCGCGCATGATGGATGTCAACTTCATGGGCGTGGTGCATTCGATTCAGGCCGCGCTGCCCTCGATGAAGACGCGACCCTACGGCCGCATCGTTGCGGTCGCTTCGACCGCGGGGCTGAAGGGCTACCCCTATGTCAGCGCCTACGGTGCCGCGAAGCACGCCGTCATTGGCCTCGTGCGCTCGCTGGCGCTGGAGCTTGCGAGCACGCCGATCACGGTCAATGCGGTGTGTCCGGGTTACACCGACACCGACCTCGTCGCCGGCAGCGTCGACAATATCATGAAGAAGACCGGCCGCAGCCGCGAGCAGGCGGTGGCTGAGCTGGCCAAGCATAATCCGCAAGGACGCCTGGTGACGCCGCAGGAAGTCGCCGACAGCGTGCTCTGGCTGTGCGGCGAGGGCGCCGGCGCCATCACCGGTCAGGCCATCGTGGTGGCCGGCGGCGAGATCTAGGATCGCCTTCGAGGCTTTTGCCGACAAGGTCAAGCCGGTGTTCCCGCAAAACTGAGGGGGATTTGGGACGACGGGGCCTTGCGCAAAATTATTTTAGGCTTAAAATATCTCCAACGGTCCGGTAAGTACCAGCTTGCGGCGGAGGCCCTCATGAAGATCGCGATCATCGGCGGCGGCCCGGCGGGTCTCTATGCCGCGATCCTGCTGAAAAAGCAGCGGCCCGACGCAGACGTCACCGTCTATGAGCGCAACCGCGCCGACGACACTTTCGGCTTCGGCGTAGTGTTTTCGGATGCGACGCTCGACAATTTCGAGACCTGGGACCCGCCGAGCTATCGCCGCATTACCCAGGAATTCGCCTACTGGGACGACATCACCGTGCACTTCCGCGGCACGGTGCACCGGGTTGGCGGCAACGGCTTCTGCGGTTGCTCGCGCCGGACGCTGCTGATGCTGCTGCAGGAGCGCTCGCGCGAACTCGGCGTTAGCGTGCACTTTGAGACCGAGATTGCCGACGACAGCGACCCGCGCATCGCCGGCGCCGATCTCGTGATTCTGGCGGACGGCATCAACAGCCGTTTCCGCGAGAAATACACCGCGCATTTCCAGCCCGAGGTCGATCTGCGTTCCAATGTGTTCGCCTGGATGGGGTCGACCAGGCCGCTCGATGCCTTCACCTTCGTGTTCCAGGAGACCGAGTGGGGCCCCTTTATCGCGCATGCCTATCAATATGAGCCCGGGCACTCGACGTGGATTTTCGAGACCGATCCCGACACCTTCCAGCGGGCCGGGCTGAAGGGCCTCGATGAACGGCAATCTGCCGACCGCATGGCGGAAATTTTCGGCTGGTTCCTCGACGGCCATCCGCTGCTGATCAACCGCTCGATGTGGCGCAATTTCCCGATGATCCGCAACAAGCGCTGGATCAGGGGCAACATGGTGCTGCTTGGCGATGCCAAGGCGACCGCGCATTTCTCCATCGGTTCCGGCACCAAGCTCGCGATGGAGGACGCGATTGCGCTCGCCGAATCAATGAAGGGCGCGCCGACGGTTGCCGCCGCACTCGAGCATTACGAGCAGGGCCGGCGCGAGGAGGTCGAGAAGACGCAGCATGCCGCCGACGTCTCACTGGTCTGGTTCGAGCATGTCGACCGCTTCCGGGAGTTCGATCCAGTGCAGTTCGCCTTCGGCGTCATGACGCGCTCGAAGGCTATCACCTATGACAATCTGAGCCTGCGCGCACCGGATTTCGTCGCCGAGGTGGACAGGATCTTTGCACGGCAGGTTCGGGCGCGCGGCCTCGACGTCGATGCCGACAAGCCGGTAGCGCCGATGTTCCAGCCGATGCGGCTGCGCGATCTGGTGCTCGCCAATCGCGCTGTGGTCTCGCCGATGTGCATGTATTCGGCGAAGGAAGGCGTGCCCGGCGATTTCCATTTCGTCCACTACGGTTCGCGCGCGATCGGCGGCGCGGGCCTCCTCTTCACCGAGATGACCTGCGTCGCGCGCGATGCGCGCATCACCGAAGGCTGCGCCGGCTTGTGGAATGACGAGCAGGAAGCCGCCTGGCGCCGCATCGTCGATTTCGTCCACGCCAATTCGGCGGCGAAGATATGCCTCCAGCTCGGCCATGCCGGCCGCAAGGGCGCGACCAAGCTGATGTGGGAGGGCATGGACCGGCCGCTGGAACAGGGCGGTTGGGATGTGGTGTCGGCTTCGCCGATTCCCTATTTCCCCGATAGCCAGGTGCCGCGTGAGCTTGATCGCGCTGCCATGGACAGGATCAGGGACCAATTCGTTGCCGCGGCCGAGCGCGGTGAGCGCTGCGGCTTCGACATGCTGGAACTGCACTGCGCCCACGGTTATCTGCTCGCGAGTTTCATTTCGCCGCTCACCAACCAACGCACGGACGAGTACGGCGGTTCGTTGGAGAATCGCTTGCGCTTCCCCCTGGAAGTGTTCGAGGCCCTTCGCGCGGCATGGCCCTCGCACAAGCCGATGTCGGTGCGCATCTCCGCGACCGACTGGGCCGAAGGCGGCATCACCGGCGACGATGCGGTTGCGATCGCGCGGGCCTTTGCCGAGGCCGGCGTCGATCTCGTCGATGTCTCCACGGGCCAGACCGTTCGCGACGCGCAGCCGGTCTATGGCCGCATGTTCCAGACGCCGTTTTCCGATCAGGTGCGCAACGAAGCGCGGGTTGCGACCATGTGTGTCGGCAACATCACGACGGCCGACCAGGTCAACACCATTTTGGCCGCGGGCCGTGCCGACCTCGTCGCGCTCGGCCGGCCGCATCTGGTCGATCCCGCCTTCACCATGAAGGCGGCGGCATGGTACGGGGCGGACACCTTCTGCCCGCCGCAATATCTGCCCGGCAAAGAGCAGATCTTCCGCAACAGCGTGCGCGACCGGCAGGATTTCGAGGAGCTCAAGATCAAGGCCAGGCCCAAGACCCGGGTCGAGCTGAAGGCGGAGGGCTCCAAGCCGCTTGCGGCGGAGTGAGGGACCGTGGCACCCTGAAGATCAGCCTGATCTTTGTGTGGAGTAACGGGCGATGAAAGCCATTATCGTCGGCGGCGGGATCGGCGGCCTCACCACGGCGCTGATGCTGCGCGCGCGCGGCATCGATTGCGAATTGTACGAACAGGCCGACTCGATCCGCGAACTCGGCGTCGGCATCAACACGCTGCCGCATGCCATCCGCGAGTTGGCCGGACTTGGTCTGCTCGACCGGCTTGATGCCGCCGCCATCCGCACCTTCGAGCTGTTTTACCTGACCCGCCACGGCCAGCAGGTCTGGCACGAAAAGCGCGGCCTCGACGCCGGCCACGAGGTGCCGCAATTCTCTATCCATCGCGGACGCCTGCAGGGTGTGATCTACCAGGCGGTAATCGAGCGCCTGGGCGCGGATGCGATCCACACCGGCCGCCGCCTCGGTTCTTTCACGCAGGACGAAGGCGGGGTCAGCGCCTTTTTCTTCGACCGCAACGGCGCGCATGTGCACACCGCGCGCGGCGACATTCTGATCGGCGCTGACGGCATCCATTCCAACGTGCGCGAAACGCTGTTCCCGGCAGAGGGCCCGCCGTGCTGGAACGGGTTGATGCTGTGGCGCGGCGCGCGCGACTGGCCGGTGTTCCTCACCGGACGCTCGATGATCATCGCGGGCGGCCTGAACGCCAAGGCCGTGGTTTATCCGATCGCGGAAGGCTCGAGCCCGGCGACGCGCCTCACCAACTGGGCGGTGCTGGTGAAAATCGGCGACGGCTCGGCGCCGCCGCCGCGCCGGGAGGACTGGTCGCGTCTTGGTAACCGCGACGAACTGATGCCGCATGTCGCCGGCTTCTCGATCCCGCAGGTCGACTTCGCCGGTCTCATTCGTGCCACGCCGGAATTCTGGGAATATCCCTGCTGCGACCGCGATCCGCTGCCGTACTGGTCGAGCGGCCGCGTCACCCTGCTCGGCGACGCCGCGCATCCGATGTATCCGGTCGGCTCCAACGGCGCCTCGCAGGCAATCCTCGACGCGCGCTGCCTCGCCGACATGCTGGCGCGCGCCGAACACCCGCGCCAGGCGCTGATGGCCTACGAGAAGCAGCGCCTGCCGATGACGGCCGACATCGTCGCCTCCAACCGCCGCGGCGGACCGGAAGGCGTGATCGACGCCGTCGAGCAGCTCGCGCCGCAGGGTTTTGGCGATATCGATTCGGTACTCAGCTATGAGCAGCGCGAAGCCATCGTGCGCGGCTATGCCGCGAAAGCCGGTTTCGCGGCGCGCGTGGTGGCGCGGCAGTAGCAAGGCCGGGGCAGTCCGTGACCCTCATGGTGAGGAGGCGCGAAGCGCCGTCTCGAACCATGAGGCCACGGGCGGGCCTGCATCCTTCGAGACGCGGCGCAAGCGCCGCTCCTCAGGATGAGGGGAGAAACCGGGCCGTGCGTAAATTCTACCCCGGAGGCGGCGGCAGGAAGTGGATGTTATGCTCGGCCGCCAGCTTCACGACATCGTCGGGGTTCTGCTGCTTCATGTTGTGGATTGCCCAGAACAGGTCGTAGAGCCTGCGCGTCGGCGAAACCCAGAACAGCGTCTTTGCCGTCTGCTGCGACTTGTTGAAGATGCCGTGCGGCTTGCCCATCGGCAGGCGCACCGTATCGCCGGCGGTGGCGAACTCGTCAGCGCCGTCGAGCATGAAGTCGAGTCGTCCCTCGAGAATGTAGAGATATTCATCCTGGTCGGGATGGATGTGCGGCGGCACAAAGGTGCCGACGGGGAAGGTGGCGTGCCAGGAGAATGAATGCTCGGTGCGGCTCTTCGGCACATAGGTCTGGCCGAGAATGCTCCAGGTGATGCCTTGAATGCCTTCATTGGCACGGGTGATGCCCGCGATCTCATCCTTCATCGGCGTATCCTTTCCCTTACTCTACTTGCCGGCCTTGCAATCCTTGGCGTAGCTGTCGCCGTAATCCGAAAACACCTTCTCGACGATCTCGGTCTGGAACTTGCCGTCCGGCCGCTTGGCGACCTTGGTGAGATAGAAGTTCTGGATCGGATAGCCGTTGGTATTGAACTTGAAGCTGCCGCGCAGCGAGGTGAAGTCGGCTTTCTTCAGCGCCGCCGACACCGCGTCCTTGTTGGAGAGGTCGCCCCTGACCGCCTTCACCGCGCCGTCGATCAGCATCGCGGCGTCATAGGCCTGCATGGCGTAGGTGCCGGGCACGCTGTTGTAGGCGGCCTCGTAACTGGCTACGAACTTCTTGCTCTGGGGATTGTCGAGGTTGGGTGCCCAGTTGGCGCCGCCGAACATGCCTACCGCCGCATCCTGCTGCGCCGGCAGCGTGGATTCATCGACCGTGAAGGCGGAGAGCACGGGAATGCGATCGGCGAGCCCGGCCTGGCGATACTGCTTGACGAGGTTCACCCCTAGCCCGCCGGGCATGAAGGTGAACACCGCATCCGGCTTCTGCGAGTTGATCTTGGTCAGCTCCGGCTGGAAGTCGATCGTGTTGAGCGGCAGGTAGCTTTCCTCGATGATCTCGCCCTTGTAGTCGAGCTTGAAGCCGGCGACGGAATCGCGGCCGGCCTGATAGTTCGGCACCATCAGGTACACGCGCTTGTAACCGCGGTCCTGCGCGACCTTGCCGAGCACCTGGTGCACCTGGTCGTTCTGGTAGGAGGTGACGTAGAAGAACGGGCTGCAATCCTTGCCGGCATAGCTGGAGGGGCCGGCGTTCGGGCTGATCAGAAAGGTCTTGTTCTCGGTGACCGGCTTGTGGATCGCCTGCAGGATGTTGGAGAAGATCGGGCCGACCACGAAATCGACCTTCTCGCGCTCGAGCAGGCCCTTGACCTTGATGACCGCGCCATCGGGCTTGAGCTCGTCGTCGACATTGACGATCTCCACCTCGCGTCCGCCCATCTTGCCGCCGAGATCCTTCACCGCGAGCGCAAAGCCGTCGCGCACCTGGGCGCCCAGTGCCGCCGGGGGCCCCGAGGTCGTCACGATCA
The DNA here is from genome assembly GCA_036406295.1 of Bradyrhizobium sp. Taxonomy (GTDB): domain Bacteria; phylum Pseudomonadota; class Alphaproteobacteria; order Rhizobiales; family Xanthobacteraceae; genus Bradyrhizobium. Next base: position 2,744 of record DASWVJ010000077.1, on the reverse strand, counting down.
CGCCGATCCTGATCTTTTCCTGCGCGCTCGCTGCGCTTGCCGTAAGACCCAGAACGACCGCCGTCGCGGCAAGGGTCAGCTGCTGTCTCATATTCCTACACTCCCACGTCAGGCGGTTTGTTCCGCTTCGGCTTGCTTGCTGCCATCAAGCTTATGCCGATGACGGCTGGCACCGCAAGCAACGCGAAAGCGTGATGCAAGCTGCGCGCCAATTGCTTGAAGCCTAAAGAAATAGGTTGTACGAGGGGATTTGGCTTGCCGGATGCTTCGATCTGTTCAAAAACTCAAAAACCGACCGCTCGGGTGCTTCCATGATCCTCGATTCCGAGACCAAGGCCGTCGAGCTGCCTGACGATCACGGCAATGAGCTGCGGCTCTGGCTGCGCCTGCTCACCTGCACCAATCTGATCGAGGGCGAGGTGCGCGGCCGCCTGCGCGAGCGCTTCGACGTCACGCTGCCGCGCTTCGACCTGATGGCCCAGCTCGACAAGGCGCCCGACGGCATGACGCTGTCGGACGTCTCGAAACGGATGATGGTTTCCAACGGCAACGTGACGGGCTTGGTCGAGCGCCTCGTGGAATCCGGCCATCTCGACCGCCGCACCTCCGAGACTGATCGCCGCGTCCAGGTGATCCGCCTGACCAAGAGCGGCCGCGCCGAGTTCCGCAAGATGGCGTCGGAGCATCAGGCCTGGATCTCCGACATGTTCGGCGATCTCTCGCCAAAGGACGTCCGCGAGCTGATGCGCCTGCTCGGCAAGACCAAAGGCTCGGTGCAGAAATCCGCGCGCCGCCGGGCAGGCGAGGAACGGTGACGATCGACTACGAGGCCGAGTACAATAATCGCGCCCGCGTGCCGGAGCATCCCTCGCTGATGGCGGGCTGGGTGAGGGATGCCACGGCCTATCGCGAAACACACCCGCCGCGCGTGGTGGCTTACGGGCCGGGCGAGCGCAACAGGATCGATCTGTTTCCGGGCGACCGCAATGGTCCGATCGTCGTCTTCATTCACGGCGGTTACTGGCAGGCGCTGGATAGCTCCTCCTTCAGCCATTGCGCGCGCGGGCTGAATGCGCATGGCATTTCCGTCGCGGTGCCGACCTACGATCTCTGTCCTGCCGTCACCGTGGCCGACATCATCACGCAGATGCGGATGGTATCGCGCGAATTGGCAAAGCTCGGCCATCCCCTGGTCGTGAGCGGCCACTCCGCCGGCGGTCATCTGGCGGCCTGTATGCTCGCCACCGACTGGACGGCGGTCGACGCATCGCTGCCAAAGGATATGGTCAGAGCCGCTTACGCAATCTCCGGCCTGTTCGATTTGTCGCCGCTGGTCGGAACGTCCATCAACAAGGCGCTGCGGCTCGACGCAGCATCTGCGAAAGCGGCAAGTCCGCTGTTCTGGGCGCCGCCCGTGCACGGCAGCTTAGATGCCGTCGTCGGCAGCAACGAGAGCGCGGAGTACTTTCGGCAGAGCCGCACCATCGCTGAGGTCTGGGGCAGCAGGATTGCCACGCGCTTCGGCACGGTGGCGGACGCCAATCATTTCACCGCCATTGCCCCGCTGGCGGACCCCAATTCACCCATGGTGCTCCGGCTGAAGGAGCTGGCCCGCGGTTGAAAGCCGTGAGGAAGGGCCCACTCGGCCCTTGCGCCTAATTACTTCAAGTATAAAATGTTTCCCGCGGCGTTGCGTGCATCCTCTTGGTCTCGAAGTGAGGGCGATGGACATGTCAGGTCAGATTCCGAACCTCGGCCCGTCGGGGCACCTTGACGATTTCGCGCGGCGTAACCTGCCGCCATCGGAGCAGTGGCCGGAATTGCGGCTGGAGCGGCCGGAATTCCAGTACGGCGAATACCTCAATGTCGGCGTCGAACTCACCGACCGCATGGTCGAGAAGGGGTTTGGCGATCACACTGCGCTGATCGGCAACGGCCGCCAGCGCACCTACAAGGAACTCGCCGACTGGTCGAACCGCCTTGCGCATGCGCTGGTGGAGAATTACGGCGTCAAGCCCGGCAACCGCGTGCTGATCCGCTCCGGCAACAACCCGGCGCTGGTGGCGGCGTGGCTGGCCGCGACCAAGGCCGGCGCCGTGGTCGTCAACACCATGCCGATGCTGCGCGCCGGCGAACTGACAAAAATCGTCGACAACGCCGAGATCGCGCTGGCACTGACCGACAGCCGCATCGCCGACGAGCTAGTGGCCTGCGCCAAGACCAGCCGTTTCCTCAAGCAGGTCGTCAATTTCGACGGTACGTCCAATCACGATGCCGAGCTCGACCGCGTCGCGCTGAACAAGCCGGTGCGCTTCGATGCCGTGAAGACCGGCCGCGACGATGTCGCGCTGCTGGGATTTACCTCCGGCACCACGGGCGAGCCGAAGGCGACCATGCATTTCCATCGCGATCTCCTGATGGTTGCCGATGGCTACGCGAGGGAGGTGCTGGAAGTCACGCCCGACGATGTCTTCGTTGGCTCGCCGCCGCTTGCCTTCACCTTCGGGCTCGGCGGGCTCGCAATCTTCCCGCTGCGCTTTGGCGCGACCGCAACACTGCTGGAAAGCGCCTCGCCGCCGGAGATGATCGAGATCATCGAGACCTACAAGGCGACGATCTGCGTCACCTCGCCCACGGCCTATCGCGCCATGATGGCGGCGATGGACAATGGCGCCGATCTGTCGTCGCTGCGCCTTGCGGTTTCGGCAGGCGAGACGCTGCCCGCGCCCGTGTTCGAGAGCTGG
>DASWVJ010000076.1:0-4539 GCA_036406295.1 Bradyrhizobium sp. | reverse complement strand
CCGCTCGCTGCGCCGCGGGCACATCGCCGCCGAAGCCTTCGGCGTGCAGACGCCGCGCGCAAAACTGCTGGTCTTCATCTACGCCGCCGTGCTTGCCGGTCTTTCCGGCTGGCTCTATGCGCATTTCCAGCGCGCCGTCACGCCGACGCCGTTCAGCGCCCATGCTGGCATCGAATATCTCTTCATCGCTGTGGTCGGCGGCGCCGGCTATGTCTGGGGCGCCGTGCTAGGGGCCGGCTTTGTCGTGATCCTGAAGGAGGTGCTGCAAAGCTACCTGCCCTATATCTTTGGCGGCAAGGCGCAGCTCGAGACCATCGTGTTCGGCATCATGCTGGTGCTGTTGCTGCAACTCGCGCCGAGCGGTGTCTGGCCCCTGCTGATGTCATGGCTGCCGTTCAGGACGGGCCGCAAGCATCCGGATACGGCGCTCACCTTGCCGCCGCGCCCGCGTTCGCCAACGGTGCCGCCGGTACTGCTGCAGATCGATAAAGCGCGAAAACAGTTCGGTGGCGTGATCGCGGTCAACGACGTCAGCTTCGACGTGCAGGCCCGCGAGATCGTCGCCCTGATCGGCCCCAACGGCGCCGGCAAGAGCACGACCTTCAACCTGATCACGGGCGTCGTGCCCCCGACCGGCGGCACCATCTCCTTCATCGGCAAGCAAGTCGACAACGCAGCCCCGCAGGAAATCGTCGAGCTCGGCATCGCGCGCACGTTCCAGCACGTCAAGCTGGTGCCCGACATGACCGTGCTGGAGAACGTCGCGATCGGCGCCCATCTGCGCGGATCATCCGGCGCAATTTCCAGCATGCTGCGGCTCGACCGCACTGATGAGGCGCGGCTGCTGGCGGAAGCCACGAGGCAAATCGAGCGCGTCGGGCTTGGCGACCAGATCAACCAGCTGGCAGGCAGTCTCTCGCTCGGCCAGCAGCGCATCGTCGAGATTGCGCGGGCCCTGTGCGTCGATCCCGTGCTGCTGCTGCTCGACGAGCCGGCCGCGGGACTGCGCCACATGGAGAAGCAGCGGCTCGCCGGGCTCTTGCGCCAGCTGCGCGATGGCGGCATGTCGGTGCTCCTGGTCGAGCACGACATGGGCTTTGTGATGGATCTCGCCGACCGCGTGGTCGTGCTCGATTTCGGCACCAAGATCGCCGAAGGCACGCCCGAGGCGATCAAGACCAATCCCGATGTGATCAAGGCCTATCTCGGAGCGGTGGCATGAGCGCGCTGCTAAACGTTGCCGACGTGCATATCGCCTACGGCAAGGTCGAGGCCGTCCGCGGCGTCTCGCTCGATGTGGCCGACAACGAGATCGTTACCATCATCGGCGCCAATGGCGCCGGCAAGAGCACGCTGCTCAACGCCGTCATGGGCGTGTTGCCGCTGAAGGGCCGGGTCAGCTTCGCCGGCGAGGACATGGCGCGGCTGGAAATCGAGGATCGCGTCGCGCTGGGCCTGAGCCTCGTGCCCGAACATCGCGAGCTGTTCGCGACCATGAATGTCGAGGACAATCTGCAGCTCGGCGCGTTCCGCATTGCCAAGGCGACCGCCGCACAGTCGTTCGAGCGCGTCTATGCGCTGTTCCCGCGCCTGAAGGAGCGGCGCAGGCAGCTTGCCGGCACGCTGTCCGGCGGCGAGCAACAGATGCTCGCCATGGGCCGCGCGTTGATGGGCGCCCCGCGGCTGCTGATGCTGGACGAGCCGAGCCTGGGCCTCGCGCCGATCATCGTTGCCGACATCTTCCGCACCATTGGCGAATTGCGCGCCAGCGGCGTCTCGGTGCTGCTGGTCGAACAAAACGCGCAGGCCGCGCTGAAGATCGCCGACCGTGCCTATGTCATGGAGCTCGGCGAGTTCGTGCTGTCAGGCTCGGCGCAGGAGATCGCCGCAAACGACCGCGTCGCCGCCAGCTATCTCGGCTTTACGCATGAAGGCGCAAGCGCGGTTTAGCTCGATGCCGCAGCGGGCAAAGGCACGAACGCGCCGTGCCCCACCTGTCTTGCTCGGCGGGTGAGGCACGCTTTCGCTCTGCCCCACCCTGCGATTCCGACGCTCAAAACGTCATGCCCCGCGAAAGCGGGGCATGACAGCGTAGCTTACTTCGCCAGCGTATACTTCCCGTCCTTCACCGTCAGCAGGATGCGGGAGCGGTCGTCAACGCCATAGCGGTCCTTTTCGGTGAAGTTGTAGACGCCCTGGCTCGCGGCGATCTCGCGCTCGGTCAGCAGCGCCTGCCGGATCGCCTCGCGAAATTCCTGCGTACCGGGCTTGGCCTTCTTCAGCGCCACTGGCACCACGCGTTCCAGAACCAGGAAGGCATCGTAGGAGTGGCCGGCGAACTGGCTGCGGCTATTCGCGCCGTACTTGGCTTCATACTGCTTGTTGAGCGCAAGGCCTGGCTTCTTGGTCAGCGCGCTGTCGGGCTGGTCCTCAGGATCCATCACCGGGCCGGAAGCCATCAGCACGCCTTCCGCCGAGGCACCGGCGATGCGGATGAAGTCCATGCTGGCGGCGCCGTGGGTCTGGTAGATCAGGCCCTTGTAGCCGCGATCGCGCAGCGTGCTCTGCGGCAGCGCGGCAGCCGTGCCGGAAGCGCCGACCAGGATCGCATCGGGATTGGCGGCGACGAGCTTCAGCGCCTGACCGGCAACGGACGTATCCGGGCGTGCGAAGCGCTCTTCGGCGACGACGCTCATGCCCATGGGAACGGCCTGGGTCTTGATGTCGTTGAACCACAGATCGCCGTAGGAGTCGGAATAGCCGATATAGCCGAGCGTCTTCACATTGTTCTTCTTCATGTGGTCGTACATGACCTTGCCGATGATCGGAATCGGCTGCGGCATCGAGACCGACCACTTGGCGCGCTCTGGCGTGATCGGGAACGGCGCCAGACCAAAGTGCGGAATGTTGGCTTCGGCTGCGACGTTGGCGATCGCGATGCTCGGCGGCGTGGTCGACGAACCCATGATGATGTCGGCCTTGGATTCCGTCACGAAGCGCCGCGCATTGGTCGTCGCCGTGGTGGGATCGCCGGCATCGTCGAGCACGATGACCTTCAGCGGCACGCCGCCGATTTCCTTGGCGACGAACTCGAGCGAGTTACGCTCGGGAATACCCAGCGCCGCGGCGGGGCCGGTGGTTGAAATCGAGATGCCGATGACAATCTCGTTGCTCTGCGCGAGCGCCGCGCCCGGCAGCGCCAGCACCGCTGCGACGGCGGCGGACAGCAAGAACTTCTTCATTAACTCCTCCCTTGGACGTTGTCCTTGTTAATCAAATAACGAAAGAGGGTTCAGCCCCTCCTTTAGGTGATGCGGGGCCTCAAGTCAGCCCCGCACGAACTTGTCGATGATCTCCTGCGGCATGGGTGCGGATTTCAGCCTGGCAGGATCGTCGGGATGCTTGCCGACGAGCACGCGGGTCTCCCACGCCTCGATCGCCAGCGCGCCCTTCTTGAACACCTTGTGCGTCACCTCGAAGCTCGAGCGCTTGAAGCCTTCGATCCGGCTTTCGATGGTGATCCAGTCGCCATGGGTGGACGGGATGTAGAATTTCGCTCGCGTGTCTACCATGGGAATGCCGACCAGTCCGTATTTACGGACCAGGTCCTGCTTGGAATAGCCGGCCGCCTCGAACATGATCGAAGTCGAGTCGTCGAATATCGCGAAATAGCGCGGGTAATAAACGATGTTGGCGGGGTCGCAATCGCCCCACTGAATCTGTACGTCGCGCCGGTAAACGAACATGCGTTTACCTCAGCGCGGCGCCATCCGGAGCGCGGCATCGAGCCGCACCACCTCGCCGTTCAGATAGGGATTGTCGATCATGTGCGCTGCGAGCGAGGCGAACTCGTCGGCCTGGCCCAGCCGGCGCGGGAACGGAATCGCGGCGGCAAGCGAATCCTGTGCTTCCTGCGGCAGGCCCGCGAGCAGCGGCGTGAGGAACAGGCCGGGCGCGATGGTGAGCACGCGGATGCCGAACTGTGCAAGCTCGCGCGCGATCGGCAGTGTCATGCCGACGATGCCGCCCTTGGACGCCGAATAGGCCGCCTGACCGATCTGGCCGTCATAGGCGGCAACGGACGCCGTGTTGATCACAACGCCGCGCTCGCCGGTCGCCAGCGGCTCGAGCTTCGACATCGCAGCCGTCGCCAGGCGGATCATATTGAAGGTGCCGTTGAGATTGACCTGGATCACCTTGTCGAAATCGGCAAGCGGCATCGGGCCCTCCTTGCCGATCACGCGCTTGGCAACGCCGATGCCGGCGCAGTTCACCAGCACGCGCGCGGGGCCATGCGCCTTCTCGGCGGCGGCAACGGCGGCCTCGGCGGATGCGCTATCTGCGACGTTGCAGGTGACGGCAACGCCCTTGATCTCGGCCGCGACCGTTTCGGCCAGCTTGGTATTGAGATCGCACACTGCGACCCTGGCACCGAGCGAGGCCAGCCGGCGCGCGGTCGCAGCGCCCAGTCCCGATGCGCCGCCGGTGACGATGGCTGCCTGATCCTTCAACTGCATGACGTTCTCTCCCTGAAAAAAA
>DASWVJ010000075.1:0-38451 GCA_036406295.1 Bradyrhizobium sp. | reverse complement strand
TCGCCGGCCGCTCGACCCAGGGCGTGATCGTGTTCGATACCGCCGATGACGAGCACGTCGTTTCGGTCGAGCATCTCGCAGAGAGTGAGAACGGCAACGGCGAGAACGGCAACGGAGGTTAGTTCGCTGCACGCGGAGCGGTTTCGTCCCGGATGTCGGAGATGAAAGCGCCGATCGCTGCGATCGCGGCATGCGCCTCCGGCAGCGCCGGCACGAATAGCTGAAACGCGTGCGGCATTCGCGGCCAGATCTCAAGCCGGCTGCGCGGATTGTGGCGCTGCAGCTTCTCGGCCATGCGCACGGCATCGTCCCGCAATATCTCATCGCTGCCGACCTGGATCAGCACCGGCGGAAGCCCGGACGGAGCGCCGTAGAGAGGTGATGCGTAGGGCGTGTGCGGATCGGCGCCGGCCAGGTAGCACCGCGCAAGCTCCGGCAGATCGCCGGCATTCAACATCGGATCTGCTGCGGCATTCTCGATCAACGATGGCCCGGAGAGTGCGAGATCAGTCCAGGGCGACATGGCAACCGCGGCGGCAGGCAGCGGGCCGCCCAAATCGCGCAGCTTCAACAACAGGCTCAGCGCGAGTCCTGCTCCGGCCGAATCCCCCATCACAAACAGCTCGGTACTGCCCGTCTCGCGCGCCAGCCAGAGAAAGCCGGCAACCGCATCCTCCAGGGCGGCCGGGAAGGGGTTTTCCGGCGCGAGCCTGTATTGAAGCGTCCATATGCGGGCTCGGGTCGCATTCGCGATGCGCCATGTGAAGTGCCGATAGAAGTTCGGCGTGCCTGAGACGTAGGCTCCGCCATGCAGGTAGAGCACGCCGCATTCGGGGCGGGATGCCGCCGTGATAACGCGATGCATCGTGAGTTCGCCGGCCTTCACTTTGCTGATCTCAGTGCCGGCCGGCGGGCGCGGTACAAACCGCTCCATGCGGCGCATGTCACTTCGAAGAGCTTCGAGGTCGAACGGCCGCCTGCGCCGCTTCACGAACAGGCGGAGCCCGAACCGCAGTATTTCCGCGCGCAGGCTCATTGCCCGTCCCGATCCCTCACGGGAATGCCGCCGCCTTCGGCATCGGGGCATAGTCGCCGCCACGCCGCTCGCTCACAAGCCGGCCATCCTCGATCTCGACGATGCGATCGGCAAAGGGAAGGATGCGCGGATCGTGGGTGACCACCAGGACGGCCCTTTGCCGCGCGTGTGCGGCGTCGGCGAGGATGCGCATGATCGTTCGCCCGTTATCGCCGTCGAGCGCGGCGGTGGGTTCGTCGGCTAGAATGATGGAGGGGTTGGCGACGAAAGCGCGGGCGATCGCCACCCTCTGCTGCTCGCCGCCGCTGAGTTCTCCCGGCAAGGTATCGGCCTTTTGCTCGAGCCCGACCATGGTCAGGGCCTGACGTGCCTTCCTGACGGCGCGCCGGCCACGCTCGCCGCGAATATCCAGGGCAAGCTGCACGTTCTGCATCGCCGTCAGCGTCGGAAACAGATGGTAGGACTGGAACACGAACCCGATATGGTCGCGACGGATCTTGGCAAGTCCCTCCTTGTCGGCATCCGAGGTGGACGTCCCGGCTATGGTCGCGGTGCCCGCGCTCGGCGCCAGCATGCATCCCAGGATGAGCAGCAGCGTGGTCTTGCCGCTGCCGGAGGGACCCATCAGCAAGGTGAGCTCGCCTCGCCGCAAGGAAAGGTCGACGCCACGCAGGGCATGCACTTCGCCCGCGCCGCGTCCGAGCGTCTTCTTGATACCCTTGGCCTCAACGATGATTTCATTCATCGCATAAACACCGTGGCGGGATCGATGCGCACGACGCGGATAATCGCCCCGATGGCCGAAGCCACGCACATGACCACCGTCAGGGCGAACAGGGTGGCGATCAGCCATGGGGTGATCACGATCGGCAAGGCGCTTTTTGCGGTGATCTCGACGACGATCAGCCCGATCGCCGCAGCGATAACGAATCCGATTACTGCGTTGAGCAGCGCCTGATAGATGATGACGCTGTAGATGTAGCCGTTCGACGAACCCATGGCGCGCAGTGTGGCGAATTCGCTCAGGTGATCCTTGGTGCTGGAATAGAGCGTTTGCGCCACGATCACGGTGCCGACGATCACCCCGAGCAGCGCGCCGGCAAACAGGGCGGCGCCTGCGCCCGTTCCGAACAGCCAGAACGAACGGCTGCGGCTGCGGAATTCATCCGGGGTGAGCACCTCCGCGTCGCTCACCTTTGTCTTGACAGCCTGCAACACCGACGCCGCATCGGCATCAGGCTTGAGACGCACGATCAGACTGCTCGCGCGTTCGGGAAACGTCCCGGTGTAGCTGCTGGCGTGCCGCAGATCGACAAACACGTAGGGCGTCGTCGTGAAGGAGCGGATGCCGTCGGTCAAGGCAACGACCTTGACGCGACGGCCGCGAATCTCGGCCGTCGATCCGATGCCGGAGATGCCGAGCCGGTTGAAATAGGAGCGGTCGACCGCGACAGTGCCCGCCTGCGACAGGGTGCGGGCATCACCCTCAATCACATTCCACGGCTGCAAGGTCCGGTCACGCAAATCGGCGCCGACGATGAAGACCGGCGTAACCTCGCCGCTTTCAAGCCGCCAGTCCGCGAAGCCGATGACAAGCGGGACCACCCTCGCAACGCCATCAACAGAGGCGACCTTTTGGCGCAGATTGGCATCCAGCAGCGAGGGATCCTCAAAGCATTTTGCGCCCTTCGGCAGCACCCAGAGATCGGCAGATGCATGGTCGATCATGGTAGTCACCATGCGGCCGAAGCCCAGGAACAGGCCCATCTGGATCATCACCAGCACGACCGAGAAAACGATCCCGACCAGGGTCGCGACGAAGCGCAGCCGATCGTGAAAGAGATTGCGTGAGGCCAGCGTCAGGACTAGCGACATCAGGGCACCCGTCACCTCGTCTGATTGGCGGCTGCCTTTGTCGGCAGTTCGGCATGGCGCCGGCGGACCAGCGAGGCCAGGCTTGCCCTGAGCACTGCGCTGGTAAACCAGCTCAGCGCCAGCGCGGCAGCAAGGACGAGTCCGACCTTGCCGAAGGCGTTCAGGTCCGCGTCAAGCAAGGCATATTGCAGCCAGAGCACGAATACGTAGTGCACGAGGTAGATGCCGTAGGCATTGCGGGAGAGGCTATCGAGAGCGCGCTCGCGCGTCCGCAGCCAGCGCAGTGCGACCGCAACGAAGGCGAGTGCGCCGGTTGCCGAGGCGACGGGAAACACCAGAGCCGCAGCGAACCGATATTCCAGGGGGCTCGCCTCCCACTCCGGCAAGGTCAGCGATGTCAATCCGCCCCACGCCGCAAAGCCGGCAATGGCCGCTGCAAGCCAGGCTGCCCAGTGACGGGCAATGGGTCCGTCGCAGCGGAGCACACTGCGATCGGTGCCATAACTGCCGATGGCAAATCCGGCGAAGAAATAAACGAGATAGTGCAGCGGCCGGCTGAGCTGAAAGGAGAACGGGCCGAGATAGGTCCATTCCCATGGCCCGAAGGCCATCGCGAGCGGGACGTAGCCGAGAGCCGAGAGGGCGGTCAGCCCGGCAAAGAACAGAAGCGGGCGCTCGTTGCAGGCTGCAACCATCCGGCCCAATACAGGCCGCCAGGACCGCGAAAGCCCATGCAGCGCCGCACCCATCGCGCTCAGAAGCAGAAGCTGCCACAGGAACCACTGCGGACCCGCCGGCCACATCGGCAGTGCACGCCAGTGCTGCCAGAATGCCGCGAATGAGGGGTCGGCCGCAGTCACGCGATAGGACGCGTAATAGGCCAGCGGGCTGAGCAACACCACCGCAAGAATGAACGGCAGTCCAATTCGCCACCAGCGCTCGGTCAGGTAGGATAAGCTGCCCTTGCGAATGAGACTTTGTGGGGCGAACAGGCCCGCCAGAAAGAACATCAGCGACATCAGGCTGATGTCCTGCCAGGCGCAGAACAGGTCAAACCCGAACCAGCGCTCGTTATCGACGATCGGAAACGCAATCCAGCGGTAGGGAGGGACATCGAAGGCAAACGGCTGCGGCGCCTGCGACGCGAGATATGGAAGCGCTGAGTGGAACGCGACTACGATCAGGATGACAAACGCGCGCAGGTTGCCGAGGGGAATGTTGACGCCAACGCTCATGTGACCGTGTCAGCCGAATTCCGGAACATTCCGAATTCAACCGACGTGCAAGCCAACTGGTTCCAATCTTCAGCAGCAGGGACCGTCTAGATAGAAGCCGGCGGGAATTGGCCCGGAGACGTCATCGCGCCTAGATCTCGATCTCCGTCCCGAACTCCACGACCTGCCGTGGCGGCACGCCGAAGAACGCCGCCGACCGCTCGGCATTGCGCTGCAGGAAGGCGAATACGGCCTCACGCCACACCCACATACCCGGAATGTCCTCGCTCGGGATGATGGTTTCGCGGCCGACATAGTAGGTGATGTCGGAAAGGTCGATGCCCGGCAGCTTGCCCTGCTTGCAGCCGAGGACCAGGCCGTCATAGATCGTCGGATATTGCATGAAGCCGTAATGCAGCACTACGCGCGTGATGCCCGGACTGATCTCCGTGACCTCGACGCGGCCGTCGTCTGATATATGCGGGGATTCCTCGAACAGCACCGTCACCAGCAGCACGCGCTGGTGCAGCACGTGATTGTGCCTGACGAATTGCGTCAGCGCGAGCGGGACGCCCCTGCGCGAGGAAGCGAGGAACACCGCCGTCCCCGGCAGACGCGCCCGGCAGCGGTTGACGGCGGTCTCGATCAGGTCCTCTTCCGGCTGGCGCAGCCTGCCGCGGGCATTCCTGACGAGGTTCACGCCGCCGCGCCATGTCAGCATCAGGAAAGCGACGATGCTGGCGAGCAGCAGCGGAAACCAGCCGCCGTCGTGCAGCTTGACCGAGTTGGCGGCGAAGAAGAGGCAATCGATGCCGAAGAAGAATCCGTTGACCGCGATCACGATGATCGGCGGATAACCCCAGCGCATCGCGACCAGCGCGGCAAGCAGCGTGGTGATCGCCATCAGCAGCGACACCGCGATGCCGTAGGCGCCGGCCAGTGCATCGGATGAGCCGAAACCGATCACCGCGCCCAGCGTCGCCGCCGCCAGCAGCCAGTTCACCAGCGGTACATAGATCTGGCCCCTCGCATGGCTGGTAGTGTGCTGGATGCGCATGCGCGGCAGGAAGTCGAGCTGGATCGCCTGCTGTGTCAGCGAGAATACGCCCGAGATGATCGCCTGCGAGGCGATGACGGTTGCGATTGTTGAGAGCGCGACCAGCGGGTAATGCGCCCAGTCCGGTGCGAGCTGGAAGAAGGGATGATCGGTCGCAGTGGGGTCGGTGATCAGCAGCGCGGCCTGGCCGAAATAATTCAGCACCAGGGCGGGCAGGGCCACGCCGAACCAGGCGAGGCGGATCGGGATCCGTCCAAAATGACCCATGTCGGCATACATCGCTTCTCCGCCGGTTACCGCGAGGAAGGCCGCGCCCAGCACGGCAAAGCCGATGTGGAAGTTGTTGTGGGTCAGGAAGTTGAAGGCGTAGAGCGGGTTCAGCGCCGCCAGCACGCCAGGCGACATCACGATGCCGTGGATGCCGAGCAAGCCGATCACGATGAACCAGCCGAGCATCACCGGGCCGAAGATGCCGCCGATGAAATCCGTTCCCCGCTTCTGGATGATGAACAGGCCGAGCAGGATGGTCACGGTGATGGGCACCACGGCCGGCGCCAGCGCTGGCGCGTCGACCTTCAACCCCTCAATGGCGCTCAGCACCGAGATCGCGGGCGTGATGGTGCCGTCGCCATAGAGCAGTGCTGCGCCAATCAGTCCGACCACGAGCAGTCGCGACCGCCATGTTCCCGGCACCGCCTGGCGCGCTCGCAGCAGCGCCAGCATCGCCACGATGCCGCCTTCGCCGCGGTTGTCGGCGCGCAGGATCAGCAGCGCATATTTCATGGAGATGATGAGGATCAGCGCCCAGAAGATCAGCGACACCACGCCAAGTACGGCGTCTGATGTCAGCATCCCGCCATGGCCCGTGGCGGCCCTCGCGGCTTCCTTCAGCGCATAGAGGGGACTGGTGCCGATGTCGCCATAGACGATGCCGAGCGCGCCCAGCGTCGCGGCGACGGGAATTGCATTGGCGGGGCCATGGGTGCCGGCTGAGGTCGCAGTCATGAACAGGCCCCTCAAACGCAATTTGCTGCAGTCTGCGACGAGACGTCGCAAATTGCTATCGGGATTTGTCGCGCGACCGCAAACGGCCGAACTGATCTGGCCTATGGGGCCCGCCGTTGCCAGTCCGGAAACTGAAAATCCCCGGAGGGCATTCCGGGGATTTCGATTCAGAGCAATGTGGACGTCGGGGGGAAAACAATCGGTCCGCTTACGGAGTGCGATTGGCGGTAACCAGCCGGACCTCGCGCACGCTTTCCTTACCGCTGACGGCGCGGAGGCAGGAGGCTTCGAAATTCGGCCAGGCCTGCTGCGAGCAATCGCGGCCGACCTGCTTGATCTCGAGACGGTCGCCCTTCGCAAGCGCTACGGGAACGCTGGCTTCAACCTGAGGGGCAAATCCGGGAAGGATGGTGAGCGCGGCGGCGATGAAGGCGGCAATGGCCACCGCGGAAATTGCCTTGATCATGACTGTCCCCTGTCGTGGGCCTCGAGGGCCCGTCGTTTCGTTGGAGCAGAAGTAACTAAGGCTGGTTTCGGGACGTCTTCTCCAAGGCGGAAAATGGTTTCGTCCTCCGCCGGTTTTGTTTCGTGCCGGCCGAGGAGACGAAACAATGGTCCCGCCCGAAAACCAGCGGCAGGGCTTCAAGTGGTTCAACGGTCGAGGAAAATCAGGTTTGTGAGCGATTGGCCGGCAGGGGGAACCTTGCCGGGCCGGGCCGGGCAGGCTAGAGGGGGCATATGCCCCGCATTGCGCTTTATCCCGGCTCCTTCGATCCTGTCACCAACGGCCATCTGGACGTGGTCCGGCATGCCGTCGCCCTCTGTGACAAGCTGATTATCTCGATCGGGGTGCATCCCGGCAAAAAGCCGCTGTTTTCCACCGATGAGCGGCTGGAAATGGTCCGCGCCGTCTTCGCGCCCGTTGCCCAGAAGGCCGGCTGCGCCTTCGACTGCAACACCTATGACAATCTCACGGTGACGGCCGCGCAAAAGGCTGGCGCCACCATCATGATTCGGGGCCTGCGCGACGGCACCGACCTCGACTACGAGATGCAGATCGCGGGGATGAACGAGACCATGGCGCCGGAGGTGCACACGGTGTTTCTGCCGGCATCGGTCGCCGTCCGCCCGATCACCGCCACACTGGTACGCCAGATCGCCGGCATGGGCGGCGACGTCTCCGCCTTCGTGCCGCCGGCGGTTGCCAAAGCCCTCAAGGCCAAATTCGGCTGATACGATATCGGCGACTTAACCATTCAACTGCTTGCGGAGTTTTCATGATCCGAGTTCTCGTTCTCATCGCCGCGCTGTTTGGCGTGGCTCCTGCGCTCGCCCAGTCGCTGCCGGCCAATCTCGACAAGGCCAACGCGATCGTAATCGACTCGACCAAGGGCCGCATCGTCATTGCACTGCGCGCTGACCTCGCGCCGAAACATGCCGAGCGCATCAAGCAGCTCGCGCGCGACGGCTTCTACAACAACGTGCCGTTCCACCGCGTGATCGACGGCTTCATGGCGCAGACCGGCGACGGACAGAATTTCAATGGCACGGGCGGCTCGAAATACCCGAACCTGAATCAGGAGTTTTCGACTACGCCCTTCAAGCGCGGCGTGGTCGGCATGGCGCGGCGCGGCGACAGCGTGAACAGCGCCAACGCACAGTTCTTCATCTGCTTTGCGGACGCCTCCTTCCTCAACGGCCAGTACACCGTGATCGGCGAAGTCGTGCAGGGCATGGATGTCGTCGACAAGCTGAAGAAGGCGCCGGCGGGCTCGAGCGGCGGCTCGGTGACCGATCCCGACAAGATGGTGAAGGTGCAGGTCGCATCCGACATCAAGTGAGCGGCGGTGCGGCGGCGCGGCAGACCAGCCCTGTGGTTTGCGGCGGCGCTGCTGACCTGGCCGCTGCCGGTGGCGGCCCAGCAGCTCGACACCATCAAGGACGTGGTCGAACGGCTGCATCAGTGCTGGATGCCGCCGCCGCGGTCCCAGGCAAGTCCGGTGGACATCACGATCATTGTGAGCTTCAACCGCAAGGGCGCCATCCTGGGCCGACCGCGGGTCACCTACGAGACGGAAGGGGCGTCCGACAATGACCGCCTGGCATACCGGGTCGCCGCCATGGAGGCGTTGCAACGCTGCACGCCGTTGCCATTTTCCGAAGGACTGGGCGGCGCCGTCGCCGGCCGGCCCTTTGCCATCAGATTTTGGACACGCAAGACACCACCCAAACCAGCAGAGAGACGAGCATGGCTGACACCGAAAACACTTTGATCCTCGAAACCACCCAGGGGCCGGTGAAAATCGAGATGCGCCCGGATCTGGCGCCGAACCATGTCGCGCGCATCAAGGAACTGGTGCGCGAGGGCTTTTACGACGGCATTGTGTTCCACCGCGTGATCGAGGGCTTCATGGCGCAGACTGGCTGCCCGCACGGCACCGGCACCGGCGGTTCCGGCAAGAAGCTGAAAGCCGAGTTCAACAGCGAGCCGCATGTCCGCGGCACCGCCTCGATGGCTCGGGCGGCGAGCCCCGATTCCGCCGACAGCCAGTTCTTCATCTGCTTCGACGATGCCTCCTTCCTCAACCGCCAGTACACGGTGTGGGGCAAGGTCACCGAGGGCATGGAGAATGTCGACAAGATCAAGCGCGGCGAGCCCGTGCGCGATCCCGACAAGATCGTCAAGGCGCGGATGGCGGCGGACGCCTGAGCCTCGCCGTCGTTCTGGAGGCCGCGCGGCGAGCGCGGCAATCCGGAACCTCGAGATTCCGGGTTCACGCTTCGCGTGTCCCGGAATGACGTCGCTGGGGAGGACGCATCGCGTATGCGCACCGATCTCTTCGATTTCGACCTGCCGCCCGAGCGCATTGCGTTGCGCCCGGCGAGCCCGCGCGACTCCGCAAGGATGCTGGTGGTGCAGGGCGACGGCGTGCTGCGTGACCGCCACGTGTCGGAGCTGCCGCAATGGCTGGAGCCGGGCGACCAGCTCGTGGTCAACGACACCAGGGTGATCGCGGCACAGCTGAAAGGCCGCCGCATCGGGCGCGAGACCGAGCCGAAGATCGAAGCGACGCTGATCAAGCGGCTCGACGGCTCGCGCTGGCAGGCGCTGGTCAAGCCGGCGAAGAAGCTTGTGAGCGGCGACCGCATCCGCTTCGGCAACGAGGGAAAAGTCTGTTTGCTCGGCCATCTCGATGCCGAGGTCGAGGCCAAGGGGGAAGAAGGCGAGGTGACGCTGTCGTTCTCCTTCCATGGGCCGACGCTGGACCAGGCGATCTCCGATCTCGGCGCGACGCCGCTGCCGCCTTACATCGCGTCAAAACGTGCGCCCGATGACCAGGATGCCGCCGACTACCAGACCATGTTCGCAGCGAACGAGGGGGCGGTCGCTGCGCCGACCGCTGGGCTGCATTTCACGCCGGTGCTGGAGGCCGCCTTGCGCGGGCGCGGCATCGGGATCAACCGCCTGACGCTGCATGTTGGGGCCGGGACGTTCCTTCCGGTCAAGGCCGACGACACGGCCGGACACCGCATGCATGCCGAATGGGGCAGTGTGTCCGCGGAGACCGCGCGCAAGCTCAACGAAGCGCGCGCCAGGGGCGGGCGGATCGTTGCAGTCGGCACGACGTCGCTGCGGTTGCTCGAGAGTGCGGCGCACGAGGACGGCACGATCCAGCCATTCTCGGGCGAGACTTCGATCTTCATCACGCCGGGCTACCGGTTTCGTGTAGTGGATATTCTGCTCACCAATTTTCACTTGCCGCGCTCGACCCTGTTCATGCTGGTGTCGGCCTTTTCGGGGCTGGATGCGATGAAGCAGGCTTATGCGCATGCGGTCGCCGGCGGATACCGGTTCTATTCCTATGGCGATGCGTGCCTGCTGTTCCGGGCGCGGGAGCCGCGCGGCATCGAATAGAACCGTGGGGCGGGTTAGGCCTTCGCCCAACCCACCCCCCACGGGTTCAGGCCATCACGCGCTGCGGCAACAGCTCCGCGATCTGGATTGCGTTCAATGCGGCGCCCTTGAGAAGCTGATCCGCCGCGACGAACATCGAGATCGAGTGGCCGCTGGAATCGCTGAGATCCTGGCGGATGCGGCCGACGAGGACGTCGTCCTGGCCGGAGGCATCGATCGGCATCGGGAAATAGTTCTTCGCGCGGTCATCGACGATCTTCACGCCCGGCGCGCTTGCCAGCAACGAGCGGACATCGGCCTCGCCGATCGGCCGCTCGCACTCGAAGGTGATGGCCTCGCAGTGCGCGCGCAGCACGGGCACGCGGACGCAGGTAACGCCGACCGCGATCTTGTCGTCCTCGAAAATCTTGTGCGTTTCCTTGATGACCTTGGTTTCCTCGTCGTTGTAGCCCGTGGCCGGATCGATCGCGGTGTTGTGGTTGAAAAGGTTGAAGGCGTAGGGGTGCGGCAGCACCTTGGGCTGGTAGCTGCGCCCCTCTAGATTGGCGCGGGTGGATTCCACGAGCTCGTCCATGGCGGCGGCGCCTGCGCCGCTGGCGGCCTGGTAGGTCGCGATGATGACGCGCCTGATGCGGTTCTCGCGGTGGATCGGCCACAGCGGCACCAGCGCAGTGATCGCGGCGCAGTTCGGATTGGCGATGATGCCCTTGTGATCCCGGATGCGGCCGGCGTTGATCTCGGGGATGACCAGCGGCACGTTCGGATCCATGCGGAAGGCGGAGGAGTTGTCCACCACGACCGCGCCGGCCTTCACCGCAATCGGCGCAAACTTGCGGGAAATGCTGCCGCCGGCCGAGAACAGCGCGATGTCGACGCCGTCAAAGGAGCGCTCGGTGAGCTCCTCGATCACGACCTGCTTGCCGCGAAAGGCGACGGTCTTGCCGGCCGAGCGGGCGCTGGCCAGCGCCTTGAGCTTTCCGACGGGAAAGCCGCGCCGGTCCATGGTGGTGATGAACTCGGCGCCAACTGCGCCGGTCACGCCGACGATCGCGACTACGGGATCGTTACTCACTTTGGGTCTCCATTTCTGCTTGTGCGGAAGACAATAAAAAAGCCCCAGACCTTTTCAGGCGGGGCTTCGGGTGAAGATATGCGACCTCTCGACTACGCGCGCACGCCTCCCGAGCCCCTGAAGGGCTTGGTGGTTTTGGTCGCGGTTTTCGCGGTCAGGGTCATGGCGCGAACTTATGCGGGAGAGATTTGCTGCCGTCAACGGGGGCGGATGGCAAAAAGTGCCTCAAACCGGTTGAATCCGGCACGGCTGTCACGCCATAAGCTCACCCATGGGCCTTCCCAACCATTTCGAACTGCTGGCGACCGACGGCGCCGCGCGGACCGGACGCCTGACCACGCCGCACGGCGTGGTGCGTACGCCCGCCTTCATGCCGGTCGGCACGGCCGGCGCCATGAAGGGCCTGCACTGGCGCGAGGTGCGGGAGGCCGGCTCCGATATCGTGCTCGGCAACACCTATCATCTAATGCTGCGGCCGGGCGCCGAGCGCATCGCGGCGCTCGGGGGCCTGCAACGCTTTACCGGCTGGGGCGGGCCTGTCCTGACGGATTCCGGCGGCTTCCAGGTGATGTCGCTCGCCGATCTACGCAAGGTCAGCGAGCAGGCGGTGACCTTTCGCTCGCACATCGATGGAGCGAAAGTCGAGCTGTCGCCGGAGCGCTCGATCGAGGTGCAGCGGCTGCTCGGCTCGGATATCGCCATGCAGATGGACGAATGCGTGCGGCTGCCGGCCGAGCGCGCCGACATCGAGCGGGCGATGCAGCTGTCGCTGCGCTGGGCGGAACGTTCCAGGCGCGCCTTCGAGAGCGCGCCCGAGGGCTACATGCTGTTCGGCATCGTTCAGGGCGGCGATGTGCCCGAATTGCGCAAGACCAGCGCACGCCGGCTGATCGACATCGGCTTCCATGGCTATGCGATCGGGGGACTGGCTGTTGGCGAGCCTCAGGCAGTGATGCTGGCCATGATCGAAGCAACCGCACCGGAGCTGCCGGCGGATCGTCCGCGGTATCTTATGGGGGTCGGCACGCCCGAGGACCTGCTGGAGGCGGTCGCGCGCGGCATCGACATGTTCGACTGCGTGCTGCCGACCCGCAACGGCCGCCATGGCATGGCCTTCACGCGCTTCGGCCAGATCAACCTGCGCAATGCGCGGCATGCCGACGATCCGAGACCGCTCGACGAGACGAGCGACTGGCCGTCGACGCGCAATATTTCGCGCGCCTATCTGCATCATCTCGTGCGGTCGGGCGAGACGCTGGGCGCAATGCTGCTGTCGGAGATCAACGTCGCCTATTACCAGCGCCTGATGCAGGACATGCGTTCGGCGATATCGAACGGCTCGTTCGAGGATTTCCGAACGCAAACGTGCGCCGGCTGGGCGCGCGGCGACATTGCTCAACGATGATTTGGGCGCGTCTTAATTGCAGGCGAACTTCTTCACCGAATGCTTGGTCACAAAGCCATAGCCACAGTTATCGCAGGTCCAGAGATACGAGATCACGTGATCGCTGAGGTAGGCAGAGGCTTCGGCCGCGACCATGGAGTCCGCACACACCGGGCAGGTTGGAAGATCACACCCGCGCGGATCGGGTTGAGACGCGATGGTCGACAGGACTTCAGCAACAGCTGCCATCGTTGCTCTCCTTGCGTTCTGACCGGGAGGCCTGCCTTGGGCATGATCGAAGCGGGGGACCGGGTATCATGCCGTAGCGACGAAAGTATAAAACGACTTCTTTGACGTTGTCGCAACACAAATACGTTGGTTTCGTGTGATTTCTCATTTCAAATTGATTTTGCGTTGCAGCGAACGTCCAGTTCCCGCACTGATCCCTTGCGCCTTGCCCGGGTGGACACCTAAGTAAGGAACCACCCTATTTTCCCCTCACATTTCTCGTCAAAAGGAGTCCCGCGATGGATGCGCCGACACCAAACGCCGCAATGCATCGTCCTGGCCGCGGCCGTGTGTTCACCTCCATCGTCGATGCGATCGGCGACACGCCGATCGTCCGTCTGAACAAATTGCCGAAAATGCATGGCGTCGGCGCCACCATCCTCGCCAAGCTCGAATATTTCAATCCGGCGGCGAGCGTGAAGGACCGCATCGGCGCGGCCATGGTCATCGCGATGGAAAAGGCGGGCATCATCAACGCCGACACCGTGCTGATCGAGCCGACCTCGGGCAATACCGGCATTGCGCTGGCCTTCGTCGCAGCCGCGCGCGGCTATCGGCTCAAGCTGGTGATGCCGGAATCGATGTCGATCGAGCGGCGCAAGATGCTGGCCTTTCTCGGCGCGGAGATCATCCTGACGCCTGCGGCGCAGGGTATGAACGGCGCGATCGCGACGGCGGAGGAACTGATCCGCACAACGCCCAATTCGGTGATGCCGCAGCAGTTCAAGAACCTCGCCAATCCGGAAATCCACCGCCGCACCACGGCGGAGGAGATTTGGAACGACACCGGCGGCAATATCGATTTCTTCGTCGCCGGCGTCGGAACCGGCGGTACCATCTCGGGCGTCGGCCAGGTGCTGAAGCCGCGCAAGCCGTCGCTGCGCGTAGTCGCGGTGGAGCCGGAGGAGAGCCCGGTGCTGTCCGGCGGACAACACTCACCGCACAAGATCCAGGGCATCGGCGCAGGCTTCGTCCCTGATGTCCTCGACCGTTCCGTGATCGACGAGATCGTGAAGGTCAACAGCGCGACCGCGATCGAGACGTCGCGGGCGCTGGCGCGCCATGAGGGCATTCCCGGCGGCATTTCCTCAGGGGCCGCGATCGCAGCCGCCCTGCAGGTTGGAAAACGGCCGGAGGCGGCCGGCAAGACCGTGCTCGCCATCGTGCCGTCGTTCTCCGAGCGTTATCTCTCCACCGCCCTGTTCGAGGGGATCTGACCATGTCCAACCCGCCGCGCCGGCCGCGCACGCTCAATGATGCCCGCACCGAGGCGGAGGCTGCCTTCAAGCGCGCCACCACCAAGGTCGCGGAGGCCCCGGCCAAGACGAGCGCCATTCCCGGTGTGAAGGAGCAGGTCACGCTGCGCATCGACCAGGACGTGCTCGAATATTTTCAGGCGGGCGGACCAGGCTGGCAGGACCGCATCAACGAGACGCTGCGCAAGGCGGCGGGCAAGTAGGACGGCTTTCGAGATTGCTCACATGAGAAAAGCCCGGGCGGTTGCCCGGGCTTTTTCGTTGGTTGCTAGAGAGTGGATCAGCGCAGGACGCCGCCGATGACGCCACCCATGAAGCGGCCCATATTGGCCGGGTCGGGACCGCCGCCGCCGTTGTGGCGCGGAGCGGGTGCTGCGCCGCCACCGCCGCTGTTGGCGCGACGGCGCGGCGCGGGCTTTTCACTATCATCGCTGGAGCTGGCCGTCGGTTGGGTCGCGACAATCTCGGACAGCAACGCCTTGTGCTGCAGCTTGTTGAGGTAGCCGCTCTTTGGATAGCCGCGGGCAGCCTGCCAGCGCGTGATCACGTTGCGGGTGTCCTGGTTGAACACGCCGGTCACCTTGGTGTCGAATCCGAGCCCGGTCAGGCGGCGCTGCACGTCGCGGCGCTGGCCCTTGTCGAGGCCGATCTGGTCCTCGGTGAGCTGGCTCGATTCCTCGGTGAAGACGGCGGGATCGACGCCGGCAGACAGGTTGCGCGTCGCGTCGGGCTTGTTGCCGCCGCCCTGCTCGAGCGAGGCGACGCGCGACTGCGCCAGCGAACGGAACTGGCCGTTCGGATAGTTGGTCAGATAGGCCCGAAACTCCTCGGCCTTGTTGGAGTCCTTGATCGAACGCCAGAACTCGACTTCGACCTCCGCGTTCGGAGCCAGCGCAACCTGTTGCTGTGCCGGTCCGGCGGCGGCGGCCGCGCCCGGCGCAGGAGCACCGTTGAGGTAAACCGCGCCGATCAGGTTGGTGTGACCCCAGGGCAGTTGGCCCTTGTTGGTCTCGTCATTGACCTGGGCGCGGACCTGGGTCATCGCCTGCTGGATCTCGACGCCGGGCTTGGTGATGTTGGCAAGCAGCGCGCGGGTGAAGGGGCTGTTGCCGCCCTCGGTGCCGTCAAGCGCGGTCTGGCCCGGGCCGGTCGCGAACGCGATCAGCGTGCCTTCGCCGGACTTCATCTCGGCAAGACCGGTCTGCACACTGACGCTGCGGGTGGCCGAGTTCGCCTTGATCTTGGCGGCAAACGGATTGTCGCGGCAGGCGTCGAGGAACACCAGCTTGACCTTGGCATCGCCCATGGTCTGGTCGAGCGTGAGGTCGATGTTGATGGCGGCGCCAAGCTTCACGTCCATTTCGGATTTGATGTCGGCATCGATCGGCAGCAGATAATTGGTGCCCGATATCGCGATGCCGTGGCCGGCATAGAAGAATACCGCGATATCGGCGCCTTGCGCCTTCTTGCCGAAGTCGAGCAGGCGTTCCGTCATCTTGTCGCGGGTGAGATTGGTGCCTTCGACGACCTCGAAACCGACATTGCGCAACGCGCCGGCGATAGCCTTGGCGTCGATCGATGGATTGGGCAGCGCAGCCACGTTCTTGTAGGCGCCGTTGCCGACAACGAACGCGACGCGGCGGTCGGCCTGGGCGGCAGTCGCTGTCAGCGCCATGCAGATCAGGGAAAGGAGAAGGGTGAGGTAGCGCATCTGAAATGCCCCTGTAGAATCGAAACACTCTTTGGCGGTAACGCTTGGCTTGACGATACACGAAAAAGCCATGCTTCGCGCCACAAAAATCGGCCGGAATACACCACGCCTTCAGTGACTGCCGCCGATCAGCGCAAGACTAAGAAATATGTCCCGCGTGGCTGCGTGATTTGGATCACAAACAGCTGCAAGATTCGCGCGGCGGTTGCGACGGTATCAACGTGGCGTCTGCGCGCTCAGGTGGTGGCACGCGCCGGAACCGGCGTCGAGGCCCGCAGATTCACGAGATTTCCCGCAAGGATCAGTGCCGCACCAAGCACGGTGAAGGCATCGAGCCGCTCCGAGTAGAGCATCCAGCCGGCCAGCGCGGTGAGCGGGACCCTCAGGAAGTCCATCGGGATCACGACGGTTGCATCCGCATACAGCAGCGCGCGCGCCATGCAGTAATGCGAAAACGTGCCGCAGAACGCGATGATGAAGCCCCAGCCCCAGGTGCCGAGGGATGGCCACTGCCAGACATAAAGCGCCGGCAACAGGCTGCCGGTGGTCTGCACCGCGAGCATGTAGAAAATGATCGTCACGGTCTGCTCGGTGCGCGTCAGCGATTTCACCATCGCCACCGAAATGCCGAAGCCGACGGCGGCGAGGAGCGCGATCAACTGTCCGGGATTGATCTCGCCGGTTGCGGGTCGGACGATCATTATGACGCCGACGATGCCGAGCACGATCGCAAAAAGTTTCCAGACCGTGATGCGCTCGCCGAGGAACATCGCCGCGAGAATTGCGGTCCAGATCGGCATGGTGAATTCGATCGCGACCACCTGACCGATCGGAATCAGCGTCAGTGCAAAGAACCATCCGAGCTGCGCGCCAAAATGAATCGTGTTGCGTGTGAGGTGCTGCGGCAGGCGCTGTGTCCTCACGACGGCAAAGCCGCCGGCGCGCCAGATCAGCGGATAGAGCAGGCACAGGCCGATGCCCGAGCGGATGAACATCACCTCGAATACGTTGAGTTCGCGCAACGCCTCGCGGCCGGCCACCGTGATCATCAGCATCAGGGCGAGCCAGCCGGCCATCCACAATGCGGCCATCGATTTGGAGGGGGTGCGAAGCATCGGTGCAGACGTTTGCAAGCGGGCTGGAAACGGGCAGGCCGGTATGTTCGACCTTGCCTGCCTTTGCAACGGGCAAATCTGCCGACGCAGCCCTGCGCGCGGATCAATTTCGCTGTGGGATCATGGGCCTGATCGGTGCTAAGGAGGCTTCGTCGTTCCGGGGCGCGAATGCAATGAGCTAAGTACAGATGTGCTAATTGCACATCGGGGAATCTTCATAATCCGGGCCTGGTCCTGCGGACCATCCCGGACATCGACAACAAGGAAACAAGCAAATGCGTGTCCTGCAACCGGCCGAGTGGTCGAAACCGCGCGGCTTTTCACACGGCGTCGTGGTCGATGGTCCCGGCAAATGGGTGGTGCTGGCCGGCCAGACCGGCGGCGACGAGAAGGGCGACTATGCCCCTGATCTCGCCGGCCAGGTCGGAACCGCGCTGAAGCGGATCATCAAGCTGCTCGCAGAAGCCGGCGCAGGGCCGCAGCACATCGTGCGGCTCACCTGGTATCTCACCAGCAAGAGCGAATATCAGTCAGCGGGCGCCGGCATAGGCGCGGCGTGGAAGGAAACGCTGGGAAAGAATTTCCCGCCCTCGACGCTGCTCTATATCGACGGCCTCGTCGACGAGCGCGCCAAAGTTGAAATCGAAGTCACCGCCTTCGTTCCGGCGGCATGAGAAAGTCTTGAGACATGAACACCGCACGAAAGACTACCGCCGATTTCGTCCTGGGCTTCGCGACGGGTTGGCCGGAGCACCAGCCCGACATCATGGTGTTGTCGATCACCACCCACAAGGGCATCCAGGATTTCGCGCTCAACAAAGAGCAGGCGCTGCTGATCGCGAAGACCATCAAGGAAACCGCGGCCAAGCTCGAAAAGCCGAAGACGAGCTGAGCCGGCAAGAACGACAATAGCCGCGCACAAGAAAACGCCCCGGCTCGATGGACCGGGGCGTCTTTGCTTCGTGCCTGCGAGGCTATTTCGAGAGCGAGATATCCGCGCCGCGGAACATGCCATCGGCGCGCAACGTCACCGTCTGCTTGTTGCCGGCGGTACGCAGGGAGATGTTGGCATTGAAGCCGGCGGTGGTCACCAGCACCTGGAAATTGCCGCCGCTGCCACGGCCCTGCAGGACGCCGGCGATGTTGCGGCTGGACTCAGTCCAGGTGCCAGTCAACTGACCGCGCTCGTCAATGACGTTCGCTTCTAAAAGGAACTTGTAGGCGTCGCTGGCGCAGGTGAGCGACATGGTCATGTTGACACCGGCGACCTTATAGGACGCGCGGCAGCGGAGGCGTTCGCGCGAGCCGTCATCCAGCGTGACGGTGCCACCGCCGGACCAGTTGCCGGCCATGCCGGCAAACGGCCCCGACTGCGCATGACCGACCGCGGTCGATGCCGCAAAAAAAGCGGCGGCTGCAAATGCAAGCCGCCGCGAATACGCGAAGGTCTCAGCTAGTCGGCTGGCCTTATTGACGGGATGCTTCCCATCGACCGCTGCACGGTACACCCGCTGATGCGCCATTCCACTTTCCTGATCCGGAGTTGCCATTGAGTTGACCGTTGGCATATGCCCCATTGATCGAGACTCGCACAAGGCCCTCGCGGCCAATGGTACCGGAAACGGCGGCGCCTGGTGCAGAAACGCGACCGTCGCTGATCATCAGGACCGAAGAGGTCGAAGGCTCGCAATTGCCGTTCTTGGTCATCACGGTGACATTCCACTGGCCGTCATAGGGATGACCGGCGAAGGCAGGAGCCGCTGCCGCGACGGTGAAGAGGGTGGCGCAAATGATCGGGCGGAGGCCGTTACGGCGCATGATTCAATGTCCTCAAATTTGGGAATGCCCTGGCTTATTTGGGAACATTGTGACAAAAATTTGATGCGATGCAGCAACCTAAAAAGTTCCCGCCAACCCAAGCACTTATGGTTGATTTTGACTCTCGCCGGGCAATGCAGGGATACCTGTCCCGCAGGGCAGGATCGGGCGGGATTGTGGCTGTTTTTGGCTCAGTGGCGGACGGGGTCCAGCGCCGGGGCCAGGGTCGCGAACTGCTCGTCCTGCGGCTTGGCCGGAAGTGCCCCATTTGCCTTGGCGGAATCAATGACTTCCGCGAGCAAGCGCAGACCAAGCGGCGCAAGCGCACGCTCCCACAATTCGCGCGCCGTTTCGCCCTTCTTGACGAAGAGCCAATCCTGGGCGGCGATCGCGCCAGCGTCCATGCGATCGGCAAGGTGATAGATGGTGCCTCCGGCGATCGGATCGCGTTCCTTGATGGTCCATTCCACGGCAGCGATGCCGCGATGGCGCGGCAGCAGCGAGGGATGATAGCCGATACCGCCGTGCTTTGATGCGGCCAGTGCATCCTTGCCGATGCGGGCATGGCTGTGGGCCGTGATGATCAGATCCGTCTTCGGCGCGATTTCCGAGGCGACCACGAGCCTGGGGTTGGCCTGCACCACGACGTCGATGCCGGCGGCCTTGGCGGCGGCGGCAAGCCGATCGTCGCCGTCATGGACAACGACCCTTGCGATCTCGACGCCGTGCTCGCGCAGCATATTGAAGGTCGCCACGCCGAAATGGCGAGAGCCGACGAGGGTAATCCGCATGGTGCTATCCGTCCCGGTTCAGTCGAACTGTCGATAGCACGGCAGCGGCCAATGTCTTGTGGCGGGAATAGGCGGGTGGGGGTTATCAACAGGCGGTGCGAACGTGTCTTCGGGATGCCAAATGACTCGAAATGCGCCTGCTAAGCCGCTGCCAACTCAGCCTTTCTCAAGCCCGGTGGCGAGCACCTTGTCGATGCGCCGGCCATCCATGTCGACGATCTCGAACTGCCAGCCGCCTATCACGATCTTGTCGCCGACCTCGGGGATGGCGGCGAACGCCTGCAGCAGAAATCCGGCGAAGGTCTGGTAGGGCCGCGACGGCGGCAATGCGATTGCAAGCAGATCGGCAAATTCCACCGCCGGCATCCAGCCGGAAATCAGATAGGAGCCGTCATCGCGCTTCGTGTAGGCGGGCTCCGCCGGACCGTGCTCGGTGCTGAACGCGCCCACGATGGCCTCGAGAATGTCGAAACTGGTGACGACGCCCTGGAACACGCCGTATTCGTCATGCACGAGGCCGATATGCACCGGCGACTCGCGCAGCATCGCGACCACGTCGCGCGCATCGAGCGTTTCCGGAATGATGGGTGCCTCGCGCAACAGCGCGCGGATGTCGGGCGTCTGTCCGGCGAGGTAGACGTCCAGCAGATCCTTGGCCTGCACGATACCGAGCGCGCTGTCGCGATCGCCGTCGAACACGACGATGCGCGAATGGTTGGTCTTCTGCAGGTTGGCGAGGATCACGGGCAGGGGATCGGTGAGGTCGATCTGGCTTACCTCATGGCGCGGCGTCATCACGGCGCCGACTGGAAGATCGCCGAGCCGCATCACGCCGGCGATCATCTCCTTCTCGCCGGGCTCGAGAACGCCGGCATGTTCGGCCTCGATGACGAGCGTGCGGATTTCCTCTTCGCTGACGCGCTCTTCCTTCTCGCCGCGATGGCCGAGCAACCAGAGCAGCGCCTTGCCGGAACGGTCGAGCAACCAGACCAGCGGCAGCGAAATCTTCGCCATTGCTTGCATCGCGGGCGCGACCTTGACCGCGATGGATTCAGGATCGCGCAGCGCAATCTGTTTCGGCACGAGCTCGCCGACGATC
Source organism: Bradyrhizobium sp. (assembly GCA_036406295.1). Lineage (GTDB taxonomy): Bacteria > Pseudomonadota > Alphaproteobacteria > Rhizobiales > Xanthobacteraceae > Bradyrhizobium. Next base: position 17,814 of record DASWVJ010000075.1, on the reverse strand, counting down.
AGCGAGGCGTAGGTGATGATGCCGACCACGAGACCGACGCCGATGGTGTCGGAAGCTCGCTGCGGCAGCCCGAACTCGACGAGCCATTGCGACAGGCGTTGACCCAGTGTGGCGCCGGAGAACGCGCCCGACAGCACGCCGATCAGCGTGATGCCGATCTGCACGGTGGAAAGGAATTTTCCGGGGTCGGAGGCAAGCTCAAGTGCGCGCCGTGCGCCGCGCACGCCTCTCTCGACCATCCCGGCCAGCCGCGCCGGGCGCGAGGAGACAATCGCAAGTTCCGACATGGAGAGCAGGCCGTTGACGACGATCAGGACGGTGACGATGGCAAGTTCGAGATAAAGCACGGGAGTCTCTGGGAAGGGATTGCTTCAATATAGGCTTCCCGCCGGCGCTTTGCCGCGATGGCCACAAAATTGGAGACATTGGGAGGCCAAATGCCGCAGCTTTGCCGTGTGTTCCAGCGAGATAGCACCGTCTTTCATGCGGCGCGCCGGTTGTGCAGTATGACGCCCACCAGCATATCCATCGGCAAGGTCGTGGTTGAAGTATCGATGAAGCGGTTTCTTTCGGTTGGTGCCGTCGCGGGCCTGTTGGTTACCGCTGTTCCTTCCGCGCAGGCCCAGCTCGCGGGGCATGGCGGCCCGGTTCGTTCCATTGCAATTTCGGTCGACGGCAAGAATGTTCTGTCCGGCAGCTTCGACACAGCGGCGATCCGCTGGTCGCTCGCCAGCGGATCGGCGGAGCAGGTGCTGCGGTTCCACGCCGATGCGGTCAACGCCGTCGCCTTCCTCAGGGATGGCCGCATGGCAACTGCCGGAGCGGATGCGAAGATCGCGCTGTGGACCGCCGGCCGCCAGCAACCCGACGAAGTCCTGGAAGGCCATACCGCGCCGATCGTGGCGCTGGCGGTTTCGCCTGACGGAGCGACATTGGCGTCGGCCGCCTGGGACGGCACGGCGCGGCTGTGGCCGCTCGGTGGCGGCGCCAAGCGCGTGCTTGAAGGCCATACGCAAAACGTCAACGGCGTCGCATTCACGCCTGACGGCAAATCGCTCGTCACCGTCGGCTACGACCTGACAGTCCGCGTCTGGCCTCTGTCCGGCGGTCCGCCTGATGTCATCACCTTGCCGGCGCCGCTCAATGCGGTCGCAGTCGCGCCCGACGGCGAGATCGTCACCGGCGGCGCCGACGGCAAGCTGCGCTTCCTGTCGGCAGGCGCCAAGGAGGTCGGCGAAGTGCAGGCCGGCTCTACGCCGATCATTGCGCTTGCGATCTCGCCGGACGGTGCGCGCGTAGCCGCAGCCGGCATCGGCGGCACGGTCAACCTGGTCGAGCGCCGGACCCGCAGCGTTTCCAGCGTGCTGGCAGGCCCAGGGCTTCCCGTCTGGTCCGTCGCGTTCATGCCTGACGGTGTGACGCTGCTCACCGGCGGCGCCGACGCCACGATCCGGCGCTGGAATGCGCAGACCGGCAACCCCGTCGGTTCGCCGCAGCCGGGTGCGGTCGGCGATCCGCTTGCAGCCTATGCCGGAGATCACGGCGCGGAAGTGTTCCGGGCCTGCATCGCCTGCCACACGCTTTCGGAGAAGGACGGTCCGCGCGCCGGACCGACGCTGGCAGGGATATTCGGGCGCAAGATCGCCTCGCTGCCCGGCTATCGCTTCTCCGAGCCGCTGAAGCAAATGAACATCGTGTGGACGCCGGAAACGGTGTCGCAACTGTTCGAGGTCGGTCCCAACGCCTATACGCCCGGGACAAAAATGCCGGAGCAGCGCATTGGATCGGCTGAAGACCGCAAGGCGCTTACCAATTTCCTCAGCCGCGCGACGGGAAAATAGTCACTTCTTGTCGCGCTCGCGCAGATAATCGTCGGTCGTGCGCGGGAGGGGGCGTTCGGGCACACCTGCAAAGGGATCGAACTGCTGCTCGCTCATGGTGATGACGCGGCAGTCGGCGCACATCCGGATCGCATTGGCGCGGCTAGCGGCGGCCGGAAACATCCAGTGCCGGCCCTCGAGCTTGGCGGCGACCTTGTCGATCGTGCTCTTGACGCCGAACGGCTTGCTGCAGCGGATGCAGAGCGCCGGCTCTTCTTCCTTGATGAGGCGCGCTGTGGCGCGGCTGGCGCGAAAATCGATCTGCGGCTGCAGGCTGATAACCTTTTCGGGACAGGTCGCCTTGCACAGGCCGCACTGCACGCAGGCGTCCTCGACGAATTTCAGCGCGGGCCGGTCGGGATCATCCAGGAGCGCACCGGTCGGGCAGGCCGACACGCAGGACAGGCACAGCGTGCAGCCTTCGACGTTGACATTGACCGCGCCGAGCGGCGCGCCTTCAGGCAGTGCGATCACGTCGACCGGTGCCGGCGCGACCTTGTGCAGTTCCGCGAGCGCAAAGCGCAGAACGTCGCGCCGCTTGCCGACGGTGCGGAAAGTTGCAGGCTGCGCCACCGGCGTGGCCGGCTCGATGCCGTAGAGCGCTGCGCCCAGCGCATCGGGGTCGTCGGTCTCGATGGTGGCGACGCGGCGGCCGGCAAAGCCGAGGCCGGCGAGGATCGCATCGGCCATCGCAATGGTCTGCGCGAGCCCGGCAACGTCGTGCAGCGGCTTGGCCCGCAGCAGGAAGCGCACCTCCGTCGCGCCATAAGCGAGAGCAGCGACGATGGCCTCCAACCCCACCTGCGTTATCTCGTTCACGGCCAGCGGCAGCACATGCGCGGGCAGGCCCTCGCCGTGGCGTGCGAGTGCGTCGATCAGGGCGCTGCCGTGCTGGCCGTCGTGCAACAGCACGACCGGTGTTGCGCCGCCAGCCTGGCGGTAGGCCTGCAGCATGGCGCGCAGCTTGTGCACCAGGGTGTCCGCAGGCGGCAACGCATAGGAGGCCGCGCCGGTGGGACAGGCGGCGGCACACTGGCCGCAGCCGGCGCAAATCTCCGCGCTGATCTTGACGTGATCGCCATTCGGCACGATCGCGCCGGTCGGGCACAGATCGAGGCAGCGGTGGCAGCCGGTGAGCTTCGAGCGCGAATGGGCGCAGAGCTCGGCGGTGAAGTTGACGTATTGCGGCTTGTCGAAACTGCCGACGAGGTCGCGCGCCTTCAGTACCGCACGCAGCATCGCCGCGGGATTGCCGGGGTCGGCGCGCAGATAGCCGTCGCGCAGATCGTGCGCCGGAAACAGCGGCGCGCCGCCGGAAAGATCGAGCACGAGATCGCAGCGTGATGTCGCGCCATTCCGCGGCGCGTTGAACACGAAGGCGTCACGCGAAGAGGGGCGGGACGCGGCAAAATCGTCGATGGTGAGCTCGAACGCGCCGAAATGGCCCCTGGCGTTGCGGATGGTTCCCTTGACCACCGGGAATGCATTGGTCGACAGCGGCGTGATGTCCGAGGGGTTCGTGATCATCACCGTGACGTCGAGATGATCGGCGAGCAGCTTGCCGGCCTCGATCGCGGTCTCATCGCGGCCATAGATCAGGATCACGCCGTCGCTTGAAAGCGACACGAGCGGAACGTCCGGCGCAGGTTCGGCAGCGGCCGCGAGCAGGGCAGCCATCTTCGGTCCCGCGCTGGCGCCTTGCTTCGACCAGCCGGCGGTTTCCCTCACATTGACGAAGCTAATTCCGTCAGGACGTTCGCCGGCCTCATTGCTGAACAGCGGAGCTTCCTGCGTGCAGGCAACCGTCAGCGGCCCCTCTGCTTGCGCGGCCTCGCGGAACCGCTCGATCTCGGCACGGCACAAATGCCGGAAAGTCTTGATCTCGCCGTTGCGGCAGCCGCGCTCAACGGCAGCCGCATCGAGGCGCATCGTGTCCTCACAGGAGCACAGCAATATTTTCTGGGGCGGGTGTGCCATGCGCGATCGATCACTCCGACGAGTTGATGATGGAACAGCCGAATGCGGACTCGCCCCGGCCGCCCGGCTCGTATAATCATTCTAAACAGAAAAAAGGAAGCCGGAGCAAGCTTTTGCCGACTGCACGGACGCGTGAAACCGTTACCGAACGCATCGATCTGCCGCCGCCTTATACTTTAGTGCGGTTGCGCGAGAGCGGCGAGGCGTTTGCGCATGCGCTCGAAATTGCCGGGCAGAGCGGCGCTGGAACCCTGATCTATGTCGGGCGCTTCGACCTCGCCGAATTCGCCGTGGTGCTCGAGCCGACCGAACCGTTGCACACCGCGCGCCGCGCCTTCTATGCCGGCATGGTGGCGCTGGGCGATGCGCTGCGCGCTTATGCGCCACCGAACAAGCCGGTGACGATCGACTGGCCCGACGCCGTCCGCGTCGATGGCGGCCTCGTCGGCGGCGGACGGCTGGGCTGGCCCAAATCCATCAGCGAGGACGAGACGCCACCCTGGCTGGTGTTCGGCGCCATGATCCGCACGGTGAAGATGACGGAGACGGAGGCCGGCGTCCATCCGCTGGCGTCCGCGCTGCAGGAAGAAGGCTTTGGCGAGGTCGGCGCAGTGGAAGTGACCGAGAGCTTTGCCCGGCATTTGATGGTCGCCTTCGATCGCTGGCAGGTCGACGGCTTTTCCAGCGTTGCGCACCAATATCTGGCGCTGATCGAACGGCAGCCGCAGACCAGCCGGCGCATCGAGGCCAATGGCAATTTCGTCGTGCAGAAGATCGGCGGCGAGACGGCGGCGCCAATCGAACTGGCGCAAGCGCTGGCAAGGCCGACCTGGCTCGATCCTGACAGCGGAGGGCCGCGGCTGTGAAGCTGTTGCGCACCATCGCGCTCGATCCTTCCGACACGTTCGTGTTCGACGCGGCGGCGGAGCCCGGCGACTGGGCGGTATCGGGCGCCTTCCGCTTCTACGACCGCGACCCGGCGGCGCTCACGGGAAAAGACCGCACGGCCTTCCGCAGCGGATTCCTGGGCGTGCAATCCTGGGGCTGGTCAACGCTGGTGCAGATTGTCCCCGCGACGGGGGATGATCGCCGCGCTCTCGTCGAGCTCCTCGCTGGGCAGCTCGTGGACAAATTCGGCGCGCCCGACCTTGCAACCGCGCGCCCTGCGGCAGAAGAGGAGGTCGCCTTCGTGGAATCGCTGTGCACCCATCCCATCTCCAGCCTGATTGCGGTTCACCGTGCGGTCAGCGATGGCGAGGTGCGGGAATCCTTCCGCCGGCTGCAATTGAAGGAGGGGCAGGATCGTCACAGCAAGGCGTTCTCCTTCATGGAGATCGAGGACGATGCGGAGCCCGATCAACATCTCAACCTTTCCGACATGACTCTGGAGCCGCCGCGCCGATGAAGGATTTCTGGATCTCCTGCGGCCACCATCTGCTCGACCGCAATGACAGCGGCGGGCTGGTCGTGACCGACGAATTCTTGAAGGCCTATTTCGCGCGCCCGGAACTGATGCCGCCGGAGGATGCCTGCGCGATCGAGCGGCGGCTGCATCGCGATTTGCTGGCCAATCCGCGGCGGCCCGTGGATCTAGGCGAAGTTGCCGAAATCGCCGACGCGGATGCGCGGGAGAACTGGCAATTCGTGCTGGCGTTCCGCGACCTGCTGCTGCGACATACGACGCTGGAGGCGGCTTACCTCGCGTTGATCCGCTCGGGTTCGGTCCAGTTGCCGCCGCTGTTCGTCAATCAGCTCGTCCACGTCATCCTGCGCAACGCGCTGGACGGCTGCGAAGACGCCTTCGTGCTGCGTGCCGCCGAACTCTTCTTCCGGGCGCAGCGGCTGATGCTGCACGAGAACGCCGTGCTGCTTGGCGATGCCGAGGTAATCGGCGGCGTCAATCCGACGCCGGTGCTCTCGCTGATGTCGATGCTGGGTGCTGTTCACGACGTCGAGGTCGATGTGCTCGACGAGGACAATGCCGAACATTACTGGCACCGCAGCGACCAGTTCGACATGGGCCTCGACCTCACCGCCGGACGACGCGGGCAGGCGGCGCTGGCCGCCGTGATCACGCGCTGGCTATCGCATCTGCTCGGGATCGAGGTTTCGATCGAACCGCTGACTGAGCTGCGCGATGCCAAACTCGCCTGGTATGTCGGGCTCGACCCGGATGCCACGGCCATCGGTGACAGGCTCTGGCGCGGCGAGGCGCTTGATGAAGAAACCAACGGCCGCGTGCTGGGGCTCTATCGCCTGACCTTTGCCGATCCGGCACTGGTGCTGGAAGAGATGGGACGTGAGCCGGTTTATCTGATCATGGCGATGTCGGCGCAGAAACTGGTGCGGCTTAAGCCGCAAAACCTGCTGACGGGATTGCCGATCCGCCATCTGGAGGCCGCCACATGAGTCCTGCCGCTGTTCCGTTGGCGCAAGTATCGGTCGGGGTCGTCGTCGAGCGCCGCAAGGCGACCTCACCCTGGGCGGATTTCGTCTGGCGTGCGGTCAGCATCCTGCCGGACGCGCCTGAGATGGTCCCGTGGACAGCGCTGCGCGAAGAAGACGACTCTGTGCTGTTCTATGCCGGGAGCCGAGCCGTCGATCTCTATCGTTCGGAAACCGCACGCTATCGCGACAATCTCGCAACCGGCAATCCGAGCCTGTGGGTGGTGCTCAGCCCCGCTGAAGGAGCGTGGCCCTACGCGCTGGCCGCCGTGACAGCCGATCCGGCCGAAGGGGAAGCCTTTACCGAGGCGGGCGCCAATCTGGTCGAGGCGGTGGCCATGCCAGACACGGTGCGGGAAGTGGTTGAAAGCTTCATTGCGGAGCACCACGTCGAGCGGGAGTTCGTCAAACGCAAGCGGCGTCGTGCCGATCCGGAGGTGTTGGCGCGCCGCCATTCCGAGAGTGGACACGAATGAGCGACGAGGATTTCCTCAAGCGCTGGTCGCGCCGCAAACAGGAAGCACGAGCAACTTCCGATGCAGCACAACCTGTGCCCAGCGCGAGCGACGCAAAAGACGCATCGGTTGCCAACCCAACCGAGCCCGCACCGGATGGCGAAATCGATTTGTCAAAGCTGCCACCGATTGATTCGATTACGGCGGCTACCGACGTCACCGAATTCCTGCGCAAAGGTATTCCCGCCGAGTTGAGCCGTGCGGCGCTTCGTCGCGCCTGGACCGCAGATCCCGCGATCCGCGACTTTGTCGGGCTCGCCGAAAATGCATGGGATTTTACTGATCCCAACGCCATTCCAGGCTTTGGTCCGCTTCAGGAAACGCCGGAGCAGATCGCAGCCATGGTCGAGCGCATTGTGGGCGGCGTGCGAGATACTGCCGAGAAGTTGGCGTCGGAGTTGCCTGAGAACGAACAAGAGCAGCAAAAATCCGATCAGGAGCCGGACGTTTCGGCGGCTGCGGAAGAATTGCCGCACGCCACAGGTGGCACAGCACCGCTCCCTGAAGGGCGCTCAGAAACAGCTGCTGCGGTGCAACCAGAAGAGAGCAATGAAGAGAGCAATGATGTACCTGTCCGGCGGCGCACGCATGGCGGCGCTATGCCTACCTGAGTGTCTGCGACCAAAGGCATAGTCGCAGGCTATCCCGAATCGATTGACCCCGCTCCAGCGCCCCATTAGTCTTTTTAGAACAAGACTAAATCCAAGTGGGACAAATAATGAATCTGCTGGGGGAACGGAGGTCCAGGTGCGGGATCCCGGTCTAGCGCTCGCGATCGACAAGGCAGGCGGTGTCGCCGAACTTGCCCGAAAAATTGGCATTGCTCAGCCCTCCGTTTCCAACTGGAGCCGGGTGCCGGCTCAACGTGTGATTGCGGTCGAAGCCGCAACTGGCGTGTCGCGCCGCGAACTTCGCCCAGATCTTTACAGCGAGACTCCCTTGATGGCAGGTGATGCCGCGGTCGATCCGGTTGATGCTGCTCGCGCCCAGGAATACCTGCTGCTGGCCTCGCTGCTCGCGACGCCGCCTTCGCGGAAATTGCTGGATCAGATCGCGAGATTGCAGAGCGACTCAACGTCTCTGGGCAACGCGCACGCCGCGCTGGCGGAAGTGGCCGCCAATACGGTCCCCGCTCACGTGGAACGCGAATACTTCGATCTCTTCATTGGGCTCGGGCGCGGTGAGGTGTTGCCGTATGCTTCCTACTATCTGACCGGTTTCCTCAACGAACGGCCGCTGGCGCGTTTGCGCGAAGACCTCGTCGCGTTCGGCATCGAGCGAGCCGAGAACAATTCCGAGCCTGAGGACCATGCCGCAACGCTGTGCGAAATAATGGCCGGCCTTGCCGACGGCCGCTTCGCGGCGTCGCACGAGCAGCAGCGCAAATTCTTCGACAAGCATGTCGCGCCCTGGATGGGCCGGATGTTTGCCGATCTGGAGAAGGCGAAAGCCGCAAAATTCTACAGGGTAGTCGGCTCGCTCGGCCGGCTGTTTCTGGAAATCGAAGCCGAAGCATTCAAGTTCGCCAACTGACCACGCTTGCTTGGTCCGGGAGAGATGCGATGAAGGACGAAAAGAAAACGACAGTCGGCCGCCGCGACTTCCTTCGCAGGGTCGGCATCGGCGCGGTCGGTGCTGGTGCTGCGGTAGCTGCGCCCCTGGCCGGGCCGGCGCTCGCCGACAGCGAAAACAACGATGAGAAGCGCAAGGCGCGCTACAAGGAATCCGATCACATCAAGACGTATTACCGCGTCAACCGGTATCCGGGCTGAGGGAGGTCGCCGTGCTAATCAAAAAAACACATCGCGAGCGTTCCGACATCGCTTCCCGCGGCTCCGTCGCCGAAGCCTTGGCTGGACAGGCCACGGGCCTGGACCGTCGTACCTTCCTGCGCCGCTCCGGCCTTGCCGGCGGCGGCTTGGCTGCACTAAGCGCGCTGCCTCTTGGCAACATCCGCAAGGCAGAAGCCGCAGCGGCAGGACCGCTGAGCGCCGGCGCGACCGTTCGCAAGAGCGTCTGCACACATTGCGCAGTTGGATGCACTGTGACCGCAGAGGTCCTGAACGGCGTCTGGATCGGGCAGGAGCCGAGCTGGAGCTCGCCCATCAATCGCGGATCGCACTGCGCCAAGGGCGCCTCGGTGCGCGAACTCGTGCACAGCGAGCGCCGGCTTCGCTATCCGATGAAGCTGGTCAACGGGCAGTGGACGCGGGTTTCCTGGGAAACCGCGGTGAACGAGATCGGCGACAAGCTGCTTCAGGTACGCGAGAAGTCGGGTAGCGACTCCGTCTATTGGCTTGGCTCGGCCAAGATGACCAACGAAGGCTCCTACCTCTTCCGCAAGCTGGGTGCGTTCTGGGGCACCAACAATACCGATCACCAGGCGCGCATTTGCCACTCGACCACCGTCACCGGCGTAGCCAATACCTGGGGCTACGGTGCGATGACGAACAGCATCAACGACATGCGCAACTCGAAGACGTTGCTGTTCATCGGCAGCAACGCGGCCGAAGCGCATCCCGTCGGCATGCAGCACATGCTGGAATCAAAGGAGATCAACAAGGCGAACTTCATCGTCTTCGATCCCCGTATGACGCGAACGGCCGCGCATGCGACCGAGTATGTCCGCTTCCGTCCGGGAACTGACATCCCCGTGCTGCACGGCATGATGTGGCACATCCTGAAGAACGGATGGGAGGACAAGGAATTCATCAAGCAGCGCGTCTACGGGTTCGACGATCTCCGCAAGGAAGTGGAGAAATGGAATCCGGAGGAGGTCGAGCGCGTCACTGGCGTGCCGGGGGCCCAGCTCGAGCGGGTCGCCAAGCAGTTCGCCACGGAGAAGCCGGCGACGATCATCTGGTGCATGGGCCAGACACAGCACTCCGTCGGTACGGCCAACGTGCGTGCAAGCTGCATTGCGCTGTTGATGACCGGCAATATCGGTCGGTCAGGGGCGGGCGCCAATATTCTGCGCGGCCACGACAACGTTCAGGGCGCGACCGACGTCGGTCTCGATATCGTGACGCTGCCATTCTACTACGGCCTGGCGGAAGGTGCGTGGAAGCACTGGTCCCGCGTCTGGGAGGTCGATTACGACTATCTGGTTTCCCGCTTCGACGAGCCGAAGCAGATGCAGACGCCCGGTATCCCGCTTACCCGCTGGTTCGACGCGGCGATCCTGCCGAAAGCCGATGTTGCCCAGAAGGACAATGTCAAGGCGGTCTTCGTCCAGGGTCACGCCAGCAACAGCATCACGCGCATTCCGGAATCCTTGAAGGGCTTGAAGGCGCTGGAGCTGCTGGTCGTCGCCGACCCGCATCCGACCACTTGGGCCTCTCTTGCCGTGGAGGCTGGCCGCAAGGACGGCGTCTACATCCTGCCGGTCGCGACTCAGTTCGAATGCGTCGGCTCGCGTGTCGCTTCGAACCGCTCGATGCAGTGGGGCGAACAAATCGTCAAACCGGTCTTCGAGTCCAAGGACGATCTCGAGGTCATGTACCTGATAGCGAAGAAGCTCGGCTTCGCTGACAAGATGTTCAAGAACATCAAGGTCGAGAACAACCTGCCGGTTGCCGAAGACATACTGCGCGAGATCAATCGCGGCAGCTGGTCCACCGGCTATTGCGGTCAGTCGCCTGAGCGCATCAAGGCCCACATGAAGAACCAGCACAAGTTCGATCTGGTGACGATGCGGGCGCCGAAGGATGATCCCGAAGTGGGCGGCGATTACTACGGCCTGCCGTGGCCCTGCTGGGGCTCGCCCGAGGTACGGCATCCAGGAACGCCTCTGCTCTACAACACCAATCTCGCCGTAATGGACGGCGGCGGCACCTTCCGTCCGCGGTTCGGTCTCGAGCGCGAGGAAAAGCTGCCCGACGGCACGACCCGCAAGGTAAGCCTGCTGGCCGACGGAGCCTTTTCGAAGGACTCCGAAATCAAGGACGGCTATCCGGAGTTCACGCTGGCGGTCCTGAAGAAGCTCGGCTGGGACAAGGATCTGACCGAGGCGGAGATGGCCACGATCAACAAGGTCAATCCGGCCAATCCCGACACGGTCTCCTGGGCGCTCGACCTGTCCGGCGGCATCCAGCGCGTGGCCATGATGCATGGCTGCGTGCCCTACGGTAACGGAAAGGCCCGAATGAACGCGTTCGGTTTGCCGGACGCCATCCCGGTTCACCGCGAACCGATCTACACGCCGCGCGTCGACCTGCTGTCGAAATACCCGACCCTGCCTGACGCCAAGCAATTCCGGCTTCCGAACATCGGCTTCTCGGTGCAAAAGGCCGCTGCCGAGAAAGGAATTGCGAAACAGTTCCCGCTGATCCTCTCGTCCGGCCGATTGGTCGAATACGAGGGCGGCGGTGAGGAGACACGCACCAACCCGTGGCTCGCCGAGCTCCAGCAGGACATGTTCATCGAGATCAGTCCCGCTGACGCCGCCGAACGCGGCATCAAGGACGGCGGCTGGGTCTGGGTGAGCGGCGCCGAGAACGGCTCGCGAGCGAAGATGAAGGCGCTTGTCACCGAGCGCGTCGGCAGGGGGGTGGCGTGGATGCCCTTCCACTTCGGCGGCTGGCTCGGCGGCGTCGATCTTCGCAAGAACTATCCGGCAGGCACGGATCCGATCGTGCTCGGTGAGAGTGCCAACACGATCACAAGTTACGGTTACGATCCCGCGACAGGCATGCAGGAGCCGAAGGTCACCCTCTGTCAGATCGTCGCGGCTTAACGGGAGCAACTGATATGGCTCGAATGAAATTTCTCTGCGACGCCGACCGTTGCATCGAGTGCAATGCCTGCGTGACCGCCTGCAAGAACGAGCACGAGGTGCCCTGGGGCATCAACCGGCGCCGCGTCGTCACCATCAATGACGGCAAGCCGGGCGAGCGCTCGATCTCGATGGCCTGCATGCACTGCACCGACGCGCCTTGCGCCGCCGTGTGTCCGGTGAACTGCTTCTACACCACCGCCGATGCCGTGGTGCTGCATTCCAAGGATCTGTGCATCGGCTGCGGCTATTGCTTCTACGCCTGTCCGTTCGGCGCGCCGCAATATCCGAAGGTCGGCAACTTCGGCTCGCGCGGCAAGATGGACAAGTGCACCTTCTGCGCTGGCGGCCCCGAAGCCGACGGCAGCAAGGCGGAGTACGAGAAGTACGGCGCCAACCGTCTGGCCGAGGGCAAGCTGCCGCTCTGCGCCGAGATGTGCTCGACCAAGTCGCTGCTCGCCGGCGACGGCGAGATCATCGCGCAAATCTACAAGGAGCGGGTGACCAAGCGTGGCTACGGCTCCGGCGCCTGGGGTTGGAAGACGGCCTATCGGGAGTCGATCGACACCTGAGGCGGCCGCTCGCGGCATGATGATGAACTAGGGGCTGTTGCGGCGTGACCGAAACGGCGCCTTTGGGAATGGAGCAGGGTGATGGCATCTCTGGTACGTACTCTCCGCCTCATGCTTGGGGCATTGGCTGTGGCGCTTCTGGTTGCGTTTGCCGCACCCGTTCAGGCGCAGCAGCCGAGCTCGGTGAACCCCACTGCGAGCTCGGTGAAGGAGCAGCAGCTTCTGCAGGAGCTAAACCGCATCCAGGGGCGGGTCACTATTCCTGACCGGCGCTCCGGCGTGCTGGAGCAGCCGGCGGGGCGTGACTGGCGCAATTTCCGTGACGTCACGCTGCACTGGATCGGCGCGATCGTGATTCTCGGCATGCTGGCCGCGCTCGTGATCTACTATCTCGTCCGCGGCCAGGTCCGGCTCGAGAGCGGACGGTCCGGCCGCACCCTCGTGCGCTTCAACGCGTTCGAACGCGCGGTGCACTGGATGACTGCGACCTGCTTTATCATTCTCGCCATCTCCGGGCTCAACATCACTTTCGGCCGTCAGCTGCTGATGCCGCTGATCGGCGCCGAGGCGTTCGCCAACTGGTCGCAATTGGCGAAATACGCTCACAACTACCTGAGCTTCCCCTTCACCATCGGCGTGATCCTGATCTTCCTGATGTGGATCGGCGGTAATATTCCAAACAAGGTGGACATTGAATGGATCAAGCGCGGCGGCGGCCTGGTCGGTCATGACCACCCGCCGGCCAAGCACTTCAACGCCGGCCAGAAGATGATCTACTGGATCGTCGTGCTGGGCGGCGGCGCGGTTGCCGTCACCGGCTATCTCCTGATGTTCCCGTTCTACGCCTCGGGGATCGAGGGCATGCAGATGGCCCAGGTGGTGCATTCGATCGTGGCCGTGTTGTTCGTCGCGGCGATGCTGGCGCACATCTACATCGGCTCGATCGGCATGGAGGGCGCCTTTGAGGCCATGGGTACCGGCACTGTCGACGTCAACTGGGCCAAGGAACACCACAGCCTCTGGCTGGAGGAGGAAAACACCCGGGCTGCCGCCAAGAACGCGCGTTCCGCGGCAGCAGCGCCTGCGGAATAGGTGAGGGGTAAAGTACGATGAGAGCTTTTGTTCTGGCATTGGTCGCGGCGGTCGTCATCGCGGTCGCGGGGGCCGGCTTCCTCAATCAGGTGCAGGTGCCGGTCTCCGAAGCCTTCGCGACGACCGGCGTCCGCCTGTAGCCGCTGATCGCATCGCATCCGCCCGGGCCGGAACCTCCGGCGCGGCCTGCGCGTTCCTTCGTTGAACCTTTTGCCGTCGTCCGGGACATACGGACGAGAGGCAAGGTCTCGGAGGTCGCGTCATGGCCAACTGGCATGATTCAATGGTGGACAGGCCGGCGAAGGACAGTGCGGCTTATGCCACCGGCTGGACGATCAGCGGGCTCGCCGTTCTCGGCACCATCGTGGCGGTCTGGGTGCTCGGTATCTAGGCTCCGCCTCCCGTACCGACCAGCGTCGCCATCAGCCCAAGCAACGACCCAGGGGGATGGAGCCCTGGCGTCTCGGTATTGGCTCGGTTGCCAGCGGGCTCGTTACCCCTCTCCCCAGCGGCGAGAGGTTGATTTGCGCAGCAAATCGGAGTGAGGGGGCGCCGACTAACGGGAGACCCAGCGAGACCCGCACAGGGGTCAGGGTTCCGGACTAAATCGAAGACAATTCTTTAAAGCATTGCTGCTTAAGTGAAAAAGCCGCACCGCCGCGCGGCCAGATAGCCGGGCATCGCCTTTAGATACCTCACCCCAGAGCGCGATCGCTCGGCTATTTGGGCGACGGGACTCAGACCTCGGTATCCTCCAGCCCATACTCCCGATAGATGCGTGCCCGGTCAGCGCCTGGAAAGAGCCGGCATTTGGCTTGGGCCAGATGCAGGTTGACGGTGCCGGGCTGGCAGCCGGCGACCAGGAGCTTGCGGATATCCGCCATGTGCTTGAGCGGCTGGTGCTTCGCTTCAAGCTGCTCCAACGCGATCAGGGCGGTCGCCAGCGATTCCGTGACGACCCATTCGTCGTGGCCTGTAATCCCCTTCTTCGACATGGTGCGGCCTCCCATTCCCGAGGGTACGACAGAGCCGGCTTCCGCCTGACAAAAACAGGCGGGATCAATTTGATGCTACCTCAGCTTCGGGGCGAAAAAGAGAGAAAGAAGCAGGTTCGGATGGCTGCAGCGCAGCATCGCAAGCAAGTGATCAAATTGGGTGAGGGCCGTTCACGACCAATGCGTAGAGACATTTGCATGGGAGGCAACGATGCTTTCCGAGAAATTCTTTTTGATCCTGGAAACACTGCGCAGCCACAGCCAGCCGGACGGCAGCACGCGCGTCGTCAGCACTTCGCGGCATGTGCCGATCAAGCTCCCGGAGAGAGCGGATAAGTCCTGAGGGCAGTGCTCGACAAAGCGATGCTGTTCGAGGCCACGCGCTGGGAAGGGATCGACCGCAACTCAGTGCGTGATGAGGCCGCGGTTAACCTCCACCCGTGAGGTGCTCATCGTGTAGTCCTGGACGACCTTCTGCCTGTCAAAAAATACGACCAGCGACTTCTTGTCCCCCTCAGCGCCGCTGTGCACCAAATTTACATAGGGAATGAAGTTCGTCACTTTCGACTGCATTCTGGAAAATTCGTATTCCCAGGATTCGTTGCCGTTGCTGGCAAAGGAGGTCTTTATCGGGTCACCGTAGAGTCTGCGAACCTCACTCTGGTGCGTCCTGCCCTTGACGAGCTGCGAGGAGACCGTCTCACCCGTGGCGTCGGCGATGCTTTGGTTACCAGAGCTTGCGCATCCCGCGAGGGCCAGCGCAGCCAACAATGCGACGATGACATTTGCCGGTGCCGTCATGGCTTCGCCTTTCGCGATGCTTCAATCCTGGAAATTCAACGGGTCGTGGTGCGGGGTTTCGTCCTGCGGCAACAAGCGCTGCCGCTCGGGCAAAATTGTGTAACTGTCGTTGGTCCCCCTCACTCGGGTAGCGATTCCGCGCCCGAGTGGCTTTCCGGCATCACATGCAGGCCACGGCGCAGAAAAGGCAGCGATCGGCAAAAATGCTGGCGACTGTGCCGCTGAAGTCCCGAAACAGTACGCCGCCGGGCTAGAAATATGCCGTCCCGGCGGCGCCTGTCTCAATCTGGGTGCCTGAAATTCCCAGCACGAACGCAACAGCAATAGCCATGCCACGCCGTCGTTCGATGCCGACGGCATCCCGGCAAGTTGATCATCGCCCGCTCTGACGACAGCTCAGAGGCGAGCAGGGGGCGTGACCCGGTTCAAAACCGGCATGCACCCAAAGAGGCGAATGTTCGCTTTCGGCGCTACATGTCGACGCCGACTGATCCGCAGGGCTGGAGGGTTTGGAGCGAGCGCCCGCGCAGGCACCCCTCATGTTTCTGGGCGTAAGCCAGCGTGACCATGACAATCAAAGCCACTATGACAAATCCATTTACGATGTTCTGCACCATGGCTGTCACTCCAGACCGCGCGGCCAGACATGATGAGCACCATGGGCACGGCCGGTCAATGCGCCGCAAAACCAAGGGGCCCGGCTTTGCTCAGCATCGGTCTCATTGACGGCGGCCGCGCCGGCACTAAGCTACTCTGGAACAACGAAGGGAGGCGGACATGACGATCGGACGGCGTGAATTCCTGAAGACTTCAGCCGCATTCGCAGCGGCCTCAGCAGCCAGTGGACTCTCTTGCATTGAAATTGCGGGTGCGGCGCCAATCGAAGTGCCGACAGTGGACAAGCTGGCGATACGCGTATTGGTAGACTCAAGCTACGACCTGTTCTTTCGCCCGGCGGAGGCAAACGGAGTAAAGATCGCGCCGCCGCCACGTCTGCCCGACTATCGTCGTTCGTTGCATAACGAATGGGGATTGTCGCTGTGGCTCGAATCTGAACGCGGTGCCGAACAACGCACAGTGATGCTGGACTATGGATATACCCCGGCTGTGCTGCTCAATAACATGGAATTGGCTGGCGTCGACCCCTCGAAGATCGATGCGCTGATCGTCAGCCACGGTCACTATGATCACTTCGGCGGACTACTTGCGATGTTGGATAAGCATCGAAATGTAATGCCCGCTGACCTGAAGCTATACTCCGGTGGAGAAGACAATTTCTGCCACCGCGTAAATGGTAACCCGCAGCAGGGATTTGCCGATTTTGGCCGGCTCGACCGCGGCGAGCTCGCGTCAAAGAAGGTCACAACAGTGCTGGCTGAAAATCCCACGGTCGTAGCCGGTCACGCTTTTACGACGGGCAAGATCAAGCGGACTTCATTGGAGCGAGTGCTACCGAATACATCCGTGGACTACACGAAAGAGACTTCCGGCTGTGACTACGGGCACTATACGGCCGCCGAGCTGCAGGGAAAGGTTGTGCCTGACCAGCACGTGCACGAGCACGCGACCTGCTTTCATGTCAAGGACAAGGGATTGGTGGTCATTTCATCGTGCGGTCATGCCGGCATCGTCAACTCAGTGCGCCAAGCTCAGGAGGTATCCGGCATCACCAAGGTGCATGCGGTAGTTGGTGGCTTCCATCTCGGCCCGGCGCCCAAGGACTACCTGACGCAAGTGGTCAGCGAGATCAAGAAGCTGGAGCCCGATGTTCTTCTTCCAATGCATTGCAGCGGATTGAACTTCGTTGCTGAGGCACGTGCGCAGATGCCTGGCAATGTGCTGGTGACGACGACCGGCAGTCGAATTACATTCGGCGCGTGAGACCGTATGTCATTGCAGTGGCGCTTCTCGTGGGGCTGGTGCTCCCCAGCATAGCCGGCCAGCAACGTTCGGCTGCCGAAATTATGGATATCCTTATGTGGGGTCGCGAGCCTGTCGGCGGCCCCTTTGCCCTTATCGATCACAATGGCAGGCCGCGCACCGACGAGGATTTCCGAGGCAAGTTGGTGCTGGTCTACTTTGGTTTCACTTACTGCCCGGACATTTGCCCTACAGATCTTCAGAATATCGGACTCGCTCTGGACCAGCTGGGACAAGAAGCCGAAAAGGTTCAGCCGCTGTTTATTACCGTTGATCCCGAGCGGGACACGGCTGAACATCTTAAGGAGTATTTGCAGTCGTTCCATCCGAGCTTCATTGGGCTGACCGGCGACACACCGGCAATCCGTGCTGCGGCGGACGCGTTCAAAGTTTATTACGCTCGGGTATCGAACAGTCAGGGTGACGACTACACCGTGGATCACACGGCATTCATCTACCTGATGGGAGCAGATGGAGGCTACGTGGGTTTCTTTCCGCCCGGCACGTCTGCCGAACGCATCGCGGAAACGCTGCGCAAGCAATTGGCGCGGCGTTCTTAGGCTCAGTCTGCATCCGCACGGGTCGCGCCGCGCGTCCTAGGGCCTCGCTTGAGACCACCGCGGTTCGTTCTTTTGGTCAGCCCCGGCGGCGGCTCTCACGCTTCAATGGTCTGCAAGTGGCGAAGCTCTTCTGGCTACCCCGCTCCATCGCCGGGGCTGGGGGCTGAAAGCAATGGAGCGGGGAGTCGACGGCTTCGATCGGACCAGCGCGGACATCGACCGAAGGTCCCCGACGCTTGACAGTGCAATTGCGATTCGGGCCGGTTGGTGACCAGTGCACCGC
>DASWVJ010000074.1:0-33607 GCA_036406295.1 Bradyrhizobium sp. | reverse complement strand
TCCTTGAGGATCTTCACATCGAATCCCTCGGCCTTGGCTTCCGAGAAGACTTCCTTCTTCTGCTCGTTCAACTCCTGCAGTTCGGTGTCCAGGTTCTCGATCCGCTCGACGAAGGACCGAATTTTACCGCCGGGAATGGTGATGTCGGACATGACGCCTCCTTGTTGAATGAGGCCGTGAAAATGAAAGCAAACAAATAACCAATGTGTTAACCGCACGAGCTCTTGCGGCCGGATATTCTGGAAAGCTCGGATCGGCGTCGCAATGATGTTCTTCTTTGGTGCGCGCAGCATGCCGCCATCCCCATGCCCCGGCTCAGCCATCTTCAGCCTTTGACGGTCAACGAGCCGACAGCCGAGCGCGAGGCGCGCTTGAAGTAGCGCGCCCGAGCCAGCCCGAGGAGTTTCCCGATAATGGCGCCGGCCAATCCGATCGCGAAGCCTGCCAGAATCTGCTGCGCCGGGCTGTAAAGGTCAGCATGAAGGAGGATGAAGTGGCGTGTAAAGATAGCCAACCCGACGAGCAGCCCGACGAAACTTTCGAAGCACCCGCAATCGGACTTGGCCGAGCGTGGTTTGGGCTGCGCGCCTCGTTCAAAGCTCTGTTTTTTCAGCCTATCGATCGCCATGCGTGATCCCTAGAACTGCCGGGTCATCAAGTCCTGGGGTGAGGCGTTCGCCACGATGTAGTCCCACACCCTCTTGCCCTCGTCCAGCGTGAACCTGGCTTCCGAGCCTGAGGTGTACCAATGCCAGATCACGTTCCAGGTGGCCCAGGTCGTCGTCTTGATCGGGCTCCACATGATCCGCAGCAGGCCATCAACGTGGCACAATCCGAAGGTGTGCCCCATTTCGTGAATCGCGGTGTATTTGAAGAACAGGTCCGGCCTGCGATTTCGAAAGAAGGCTCCCGTGATGCCGCGTGCCGCGTTCGTGGGCGATCCGTTTGCCTCCGCTTCCAGGCAGCTGTATCCGGCGAGCCAGCGCGATTCGCCCATCGCATCCGACTGGACGAAACCGAAAACACCGATGGTGATTGGCTTGCATATCTCGGCCACGGCGCCGGCGGGGTCCACAGCAAGCTTCGCGCGATTGAACGGGCTCTCCGGCAGGATGTTCTGAATGTTGAAACGATCGACGGCAATCTGGTCGAACGATTCGACGCGGGTGTCCACGATGGACGTCTGCAGAATCAGGCCGATCTCCGGCGCGTGCTGTTCAGCGCAATCGAGCCGGATCTGCATGTCATCCTGGCTCATGCCGAAGAGAGAAAAATGCTTCACGCCATCGCCGACGCCTTTTTTGATGATGTAGTTGTCGATCTCATAGTCGGCGATATCGCCTGAGTCGCCTACGAGCTCGGGCCACTCCCGGTCCCACCACGACTGCTGCGGATTGAAGCCGGCAAGATGCTTCAGGTCCAGGTGGTTGTCACGCACCCAGACGTACAGGTCCGGAGTGCCGTCGGGCTGGCTGGAAAAATCCGAACGCACAAACAGGCGCGGAGCGCTCACCTTGAGACGAAGGCCGAAGCCTCCCGAATCGAGCCCGAGTGCGTCCACCATTTTCTGAAAGCTGTCGGAATCCTTGCCGTACTTATCCTGAAGCAAGCCGCGGGCGTAGTTGCGCAGCTTCCACGCATTGATGCTGGTCTCGAATGTTCCAATGAGCGTTCCCAGCAGAACGATCGAAAGAATCTGGAGTACGAATACGATTGCGCCCCCCACGATTTCGAGGAGCCCCGCGAGGGCGCGGCTCCAGTCGCCGGTGAAGACACCGGCCAGGATGTCCCACGTGCCACGCAGGACATTGACGATGAGGTCGAAGACGTCTGCGACGACTTCGCACACCGTCTGCACCACCCACGTCACGACATTCACGACGACCCAGACGAGACCGCAAAGCCACTTGTTGCAGCAGGCGCACCACCAGTTGCAGTCCTGCTCGATACAGCGCTCGACCTGTTGCTGGACGTTGCTTTCAACCCATGATCCAACGTCATGACACACGGTATGCGACATGGACGCCTCCTGGGAAAACTCCCTGCGGGGTTCGGCGATGCCTTCGCTCCATTTGGAAGCTACCAACGGCGTTGCCCGCTGCATGTGAGCCTGGTCACACATCTTGAAAAGAATCTGCTGGAGCGCGCGGCGGTCAAAGCGCCAGGCAAACGCTTTGCCAACCCGCCCTGCTCGCTTATCAATAGTAACGATGTTTCACGTAACGGGGGGCACACCATGGCGCGGCGGAAAGCACGGGCTGTCGCAAACGCGGGCGGAATGGCCTTCGGGCGAAATCTGATGGTGCTCGGAAGCATCATTCTCGTGGTTGGCTTCTATGGTGTCGTCAGGGGCGCGCTAACGCTCACCTGGCCGCGTGCGGCGGCCACCATCACCAGCGCAGAGACCTTGCGGCAGGTCGCAGGCGCCCGCGGCGCGAGGGAAGAGAGCTGGAATACTTTTCATGTGCTGTACCGCTATCGGGTCGGCGATCTCGAATATGTCGGCGGCGGCGTCGAGCCTTACGACTACGGGATGCAGAACTCCGCCGGCGCGGAGAGGATGCGAGACCGCCATCAGATCGGCTCGATCACCAGCGTTGCCTATGATCCGAACGATCCGGCCATTGCCTATCTGGAGCCGGGCCCGAGTTCGGCCGCGTTGATGATTGCCGGCGTCGGGGCGTTCATGACCCTGATCGGCTTCTGGATGCGCCGCAAGGCCGCGCAAGGCATCGGCACCATGAACGAGCCGGGCGCCACCGAGGCGATCGCCGGGCAGCGCAACGAGGGCCAGTCCCTGTGACGGCCGAACCGACAAGCGCGAGAGCGCGTAGGGCGGATTAGCGACAGCATAATCCGCCGTTCCCATGGTCGGCGCAATGCGCTTCGCTATTGCGCCCTACGCACTGAGTCTCGACGGCAGCGGCATGCGCGGCATTTTATTTTGCCAGCCCGAGCGACTTCAGCGCTTTGCCGTTGTCCTCGTTGTCCGCCTTCATGAACTCCGCGAAGCCGGCCGAATCCAGATAGATCATGTCGAAGCCGCGCCTGTTCATGAAGTCCTTGAACTCCTCGCTGTCCCAGATCTTCTTGATCGCGGTCTCGTACTGGGCGGCAATCTCCTTCGGCAGGCCCTTGGGCGCCGCAAAGCCGCGCCACACGCCCTTGTGCCACTTGTGACCCGTCGCCTCCTCGGTGGTCGGCACATCAGGGAAGTTCGGCGCGCGCCTGGGTGAGAAGAACACGAGGCTGCGGACACGCCCCGCCTTGAGCAGCGCCTCGGCTTCCGGCATCGAGCACGCGACGAAATCGACGCCGCCGGCCGCGAGATCCGTCAGCGCGGTCGCAGCGCCCGTGGACGGCACCCAGCGGATCGAGCCCGGCGAAACGCCGTCGGCCTGCATCAGGCCGGCGAGCGCGACATGCCAGCTTCCGCCCTGCCCCGTACCCGAGGCCACGAGCTTGTTCGGGTTTGCCTTGATCTGCGCGAACAGCTCCTTGACGTTCTTGTAGGGCGAGTCCGCCTTCACATGGATCGCGGCGGGGTCCTGGTTGACCAGCGCGATCGGCGTAAACTTCTCGAAGGTGAGATCGGTGAGCCCCACCCAGTGCATCAGGTTGATCTCGAGCGTGATGAGACCGAACGTGTAGCCGTCCGGCGCGGCTGACGCGATCGCCTGGTGGCCGACCACGCCCGACCCGCCCGTGCGGTTCACGACGTTCACCGGCTGCTTGAAATCGCGTTCCAGCATCATGGCGATCTGGCGCGCGACCGCGTCGGTGCCGCCGCCGGCGGCCCACGGCACGATCAGCGTGATCGGCCGCTCCGGGAAGGCGCCTTGCGCACTTCCGGCACTGAAGAGGCTTGCGGCCGCAAGCGCCGCGAGCGCGAAATTTCTGACATGGCGAAGCATTTGCAAATTCTCCCCCTTTGTCCTTGATGCGCCGGGTGAGACACCGCTGGCGTGCGCTTTTGCGCTGTCAGCCATTTCGGACGGCGGAGCGCCACCATGTCAAGGGCAAGCTGTAGGGCGCGGATTAGCGCCTACGTCCGCCGTAGCTCAAGGAGCGAAGGCGAAAAGCGCAGTCCGCCATCACGGATTCAAACAAAACGGCGGATTACGCCGGAGCCCGTCATCGGGCCGCCTTGCGCAGACCCGGTGGGTTAATCCGCCCTGCGAGCCACGGTCCTACTTTGCATGGGGTTGTTTTCGACATTTTAGGTGACGGCCTGCTGTGAAGCGGCAGTTCAAGCCGAACACCTACCTGCGGTCCGCCGTAAAAAACTTCGTTCCATCGAAAAACCGGTTCGGCCGGTTGAATATCGCCAGGAACGTCGCGCCGTTGGGCGCATGCGCGACGTGGATGTTGCCGCCCGGCCGCCACACGAAGTCGCCGCGACCGCAGCTCCCTTCCGCATCTTCCAGCGAGCCTTCAAGCATGTAGGTCTGCTCCAGCGCGGTGTGCTCATGCAGCGGCACGACGGCGCCGGGCGCCATCTTGAACAGGATGGTGGAGCGGCCTTCGTCGTCGCTGTAGAGGATCTTCATCTCGATCCCTGCGAATTGCGTCGGCTGCCAGGGCATCTTGGATGCTGCAACGAGGTGCGAGCGAAGTTCGGGCGGGTTGACGGGCATGGGCTGGTTCATGGGCTCTGCTCCGGAATGGCGGTTCAGCTCCAGTTCGCCGAGGCAGGTCAGTCTAGCACATTGCGCCGTCTCCGGAGTCCTGCTTTCCGCGAGGCGCAGTCGGGCGTAAGCTTGAGCGGCCGGCTTTCATGTCGAAAGAAGGGACCCTGTGACAGCCGGACGATTGTTGCGGAAAGCAATGCAATGAACGATGTAACGGTTCGGCCGAACAGCCTGCCCTGGCCGCCGATCATCTATCTGGCGGCGATCGGCGTCGGCATCTCGTTGAATGCGTTGCTTCCACTGCCATGGTTCAGGCAGCCGCTGTCAGGCGTGCTCTTTGTGCTCGGCTGGCTCATGATAGTGGCATTCGTCGGCCTGAACGTTTCAGCCATCCGCACCATGCGCCGCGCGGGAACGACGGTGAGGCCGGATCGCGGCACGGACCACCTCGTCACGGATGGCCCCTTCTCGTTTACGCGCAACCCGCTCTATCTCGCCGGCATCATGCTTGTGCTGGGGATCGGACTGATCCTTGGCATTGCGTGGTTCCTGCTGCTGGCGATCCTCGCCGCATTCGCAGTGCAGAAGCTCGCCATCGAGCGCGAGGAAAGGCATCTGCAAGCGCGATTCGGGGAGACCTACCTGGATTATGCCCGGCGCGTGCGGCGATGGATTTAGCGCCGAGCGCCCCGCAGCCCCTCATGCGGGTGGCGACGGTCGCCCCGCCGGTTTGATTTGCGAACGTAGGTGATGAGTGCCTCGGGGCTCTCCAGCTTGATCTTAAGCGCCGCGACCAATGCATCCTCGGCTTCGAGTGTGAGCGCCCTGGCCCGCGTTCCGAGCTTCACCCCGACTGTATACGACGTCATGGCAGTTTCTCCTGATCCGCCCTGAAGCGTACCACAAATCAAGCGCCCCGCAGGATGTCCTTGCAAAATCCATCGGCGGCATATTTCCGCTTGCTTTACCCGGACACGACCCTACGGTGCGCCCCGCCTGGACAGGCCTTTGGGATGACAACGGACGACGCCATGAACTGCCCGAAATGCAATTCCGAACACGCTTACGAGGATCGCGGCCTGTGGGTCTGCCCGGAATGCGCCCATGAATGGAGCGCCGCGGCCGGCGTCGCCGCGGAGAGCGCGCCCGAGGAAGGCGTGCGCGATGCCAACGGCAACCCGCTGTCGGACGGCGATGCCGTCATCGTCATCAAGGACCTGAAGGTGAAGGGATCGTCCTCGGTCGTCAAAGGCGGGACCAAGGTCCGCAACATCCGCCTGACCGACGGCGCCGACGGCCACAACATCGCCTGCAAGATCGACGGCATCGGCGCGATGAACCTGAAATCGGAATTCGTCAGGAAAGCGTAAGGGCCGTGCGCCCTACGATCTCAACGACACCTTGCTCCGCAACGCCCGGGCCACGACCGACGGCGCGATCGCGCTTCGGCTCAAGGCGCTGTCTGCTTGATTTGACTCAAATTCCACGGCGTTCCCCGTAGTTTCCCTATGGGGAATCAACCGGAATACTTTCCGTGGCCGCCAGCTGGTATTTTTGCGCACGATTCGAAGGATGCGGAACATGACAGAAGTCTATTTCCACTACTCCAACGCCGACCAGCTCCTGATCGACAGCCGTGGCGCCACCGTGAACGATCTGACGGAAGCCTGCGCGCATGCGGAGCGCCTCGTGCGCACGATGATGATGACGCCGAATGCGGAAGACTGGCGCGGCTGGAAGCTGCAGGTCACCGACGATCTCGGCGATGAGATCTTCGCCATCCCCTTTTCCTCCGCGATCGGCAAGCTGCACTGAGGAGGCCGCCATGTCGCTGGCACACCGCCTGTACGCGATCATCACGCGCTACCGCACCCTCCTCGGCATCATGTCCGCCTCCTACCGCCCTGAGTTGCACTACATGCGCGGCCCCGGCCCCAAGTGGCGCGCCAAGCATCAGCTAGCGGATTAAGCGCGCCTTCTTCACTCAGTCTCTTTGGCAGCACAGCAAGCGGCACCCCTCGCCGCTTTTCGCCACACGCCCGCCACATGCGTGAATCCGGAACCGTCCGATGCGCGACATCGCAAAGCATCGGTTAACCGCATTGTCTCTTAAAACACGCCACAATTTGCGTTGCATAAACGTCTAGTGTTTAGGCGGATGAGTCACAGCGCGGACATTTCGGCGGCGGCCTTTGCAAAGCGGAGCGGCCTTATGCGTGTCGCGATGATTGTCGTGGCGGTCGGGCTGGTGTCATCGCCGGCGGTGGCTTCGCCCTCCTGCATGACGCAGGGCGAGGCGCGCCAGAAATTCCCAACGGCACATCTGTGGTGGCACGGCCCCAACCGCTGCTGGGACGCAACGGCGCCCGGCCGGCAGCGCCTCGCCCAGCGCAACAAGACCAGAGCAACCAGGCAGGCTGCGCGCGAAGCGCGCGCCGAGCGCGAGGCCAGCGAGGAGAAGAAGCCGGCCCGCGTGTCGAGCGAGACGAGATGGCGGCAGGCCATGTCGCGGGCGAGCCCCGAGGACCTGGTCGGCGTAACCGCTTCGGCGCAGGCGGAAATGACCATCGTGCCGCCGGCGGAGCCCGTCCCGCCCCGCGTGAATTTCTGGGACCGCTGGGTCGAGATCGCGCAACGCGTGCCACCCATCGAAGGCAAGGCCGAGGCTGCTGATCTGGCGGCGGACGCGCGCGTCGTCGAGCCGCTCGTCACACCCGCTCGCGTGATGCTGGGGCTGCTCGTGCTGCTATTGGCGTTCGGTGCCTTCGAACTGGCCTTCCGGCGGCCGGCGCGCGCGTAGGGCGGATTACGCTTTCGCTAATCCGCCCTACGCACCCCGGATGGCGAAGAGATAGGCGCCGCGCCGCGCGACCACCCCCCTTACGCCGTCTTTCGCTTCTCGATGATCTGCCTGAAGTCCTCGGCGAGGTGGTGGAAGTAGCGCGCCAGCACCTCGTAAAAATCCTGTCGGGTCTTGTCCGTCGCCTCGCGAGCCTGTTCCTCGCATTTGGCGGCACGCGCCATGTACTTTTCCAGCTTGGTCTCGAAATCTTCCATGGCCCGCACTCCACGCCCACACACACAACACCCGATCGTGCGCGCCCACGCGTCCAAAAGATGGCGGCGACGGGGAAATTTGGCAGCAGGGAGGTGAGAAAGAAGTGACTAGCGATTTGGCACCGGGGCCGGCGGCCGCAGCGAGGACCGCGACGACCAGCTCGAGGATCGCGGCGTCGAAGATGGTGGGGTCGAGGATGGCGGCGGGCTTGCGGCTGCGCGCTTCACGCCGCGCTTCTCGGCATCGACCGCCTCCAGATACGACGTCAGCGCCCAGGCCGAGGACGAGTTGGCCGCATAGTGCTGCTGCAAATACAGGTAAAGCGTGAGGCTGAAGCGGCCCTTGGAAAGCCCGCGCGCGCTGCGATGGCAGGTCGCGCAGCTCTCGGCAAACAGCTTTTTCGCCGGCTTGCCCGCATCGAGATTTTCCTGCGCCCTCGCGGCGGTGCAGGCGAGAAGGGCGACAGCGGCGAGCGCAAGCAGGCAGCGCCCTGGTCTTATTGGCGGCATCGATTTCATCCGGTGCACATGAGGAAGACAAGTGACCGGTAACCTCTGCAGCGCGGCAATGGCGGAATGTGGGCTTCAGCTTGCGCCAAACGTGGCGCGTCAGCCCTGTGTCGGCCCGCGCATCATCTTCATGGCGGCTTCGATGTGGCGCCACTCGCGGGCTTCCTCGTCCTCGCCCTTGCTCTCGCAGACCACCGCCTGTTGCGCGGCCTTTGCGATCGCGGCCTGGCCGTGCTGCTCGAACATCTGGCGGGCGACGGTGTGGATCTGGGTCTCGGACATCATGGCGGGCCTCCCTTCGCTGGCCTGCAGAGAACCGCCGGATGGCCGTTTACGTTCCGCCCGCTTGTTGCGCCGGGCGCGGTTCCACCGGGCTTTGACCCCAGTCTCAACCGCCCAATGCGGGTTCCCGGACGCTTGAGCCCGCCCATGACCGCCATTTCCGCCCGCTTCGCCGCCGGCGCCATGGAGGCAGGACTATTTCGGCGTTCAGGCGACGTCGGCCTTGTTCTCCGGCGCCTCCGCCGCCAGCGCATCGAGATCGACAAGGCGCGGATCGTCGGCGCCGACCTCGGCTTGCGCTGCGCCGTTGCCGTGAAGATGCATCAGCGTCTGCACGCGCCGCGCATTCATCTGGTCGACATGCTGGTGACGCAGCGCGACCGGCAGCAGGTGCTTCGGCAGACCGACCGCCGCGAAGGCCGGCACCCGCTTCAGTTCAGTGCCCTCGCGCCATTGCAGCGGGCTCAGCGTGTAGATCAATTGCCGCTGCATATCCGGCAGCGCCGGCTGCTCCAGCTCGGCCTCGGCGCTTTGCCCGGCATTGGCATTGCCGCTGCGCGTGCTTGCCGCCGCCGAGCGCAGCTCCCAGCAGATCAGCTCCACCGCCGACAAAACCTCGCGGCGCACGGCGTCGATGCTCGCCGAAAACCGTGCCGCCTGCGGAGTGGATGGCGTGCTGTTGCCGGCGGCTGCGAGCAGGCCGGCCGCCCCCGCATCAAATCCCGGTGCGGCCTTCTCGATGGCGGCGGCCATCGCCTCGATCTCGTCGGCAATTCGGTCCCGCTCGCGCTGCGCCCTGGCTTCCGCCAGCGCCCGCTCGATCGAAACCAGTTGCTCGTCGAATTCGGCGAGCTCGGCGCGCAGCGTCTTGGCGCGTTCCTCGACGGTGCGCAGTTCAGCTTCGGCCCGCGCCAGTTTTGCGTCGGCGGCGCCCGCGACGGCGAGCCGTTCAGCGGCCTTGCGCTTGTCGGCAACGATCGTGTCGGCAGCCTTGGACTTGGCGGCGAGCTTCAGCCGCGTGGTCTGCTTTTCCCGCAACGCATTCTCGAAGCGCTCGACCGGGCCCAACTCGCGCCTGAAGAACGACATTTCCTCCCGCCTGAAGAATGACATGTTACCCCCCGCGATATCGGGACAATTCCGAGCCGAATCAGCCGGCTGCTGCAATCGGTGGAAGTCTACTGGAAACTTGGCTCAGATTGCGGCCCACCGGCCCAAACGGCCTGTGGAAGCAGCCATTTTAGGGTCAGGCCCCCCGGGGGCGGCGCGGCCCGATCGCGCCTTCGTGAACGGTGTTTCGTCGCTGGCCCCGGGACGAAACAGGCAAGGCCCGCCGACGAAACCATTTTGCCCTTGCCAGAAAGACGTCCTGAAACCTGCGCCTCCTAACCTACTCCCATGTGATCAAACGATGGGGTGCGATCATGCAGGCGCTTCTCACCATGCTGTACCGTTTTTACGTCGTGATGCGGCTCCTGGAGATACGTCGTCGCCGGATTGCCGCCTGAAACCGCGAGGGACTTTCAGCGCAGCGCTGAGAGGAGAATACGAAAATGCTCGAAGTCGACCACTACCGTTTTCAGGCCGATCGCGCCCGCCGCATGGCGGACCGCGTCACCGACGTCCTGGTGCGCGAGAAGCTCCTGGAAATGGCCTCCGAGTTCGGCCGCTATGCTGCGGCGATCGAAGCCAAGGCGCGTGAGAAGCTGACTGCGATCGCCTGAAGCCGCGGATTTTCCTGCGCCGGATGGGCTGAGCGAAAGCCGGACCCGTGATGCGGGATCCCCTGCAAAGTTCCCTCGGCCCCAGACTCTCCATGCCCTCGCCTTGCTTCCGTCAAACCCGGCTGGACTCGTGCCAGCGGGCGGGGATGGACGACAAGCATGGGGATTCTGGATGCCTTCCACGCTGAGAAGAATTGACGACCCGCACGACGCGCCGATCGCGCCCGACTTCGTTCCGGCGGACTGGGCCGATTGCATGTCGGCAAAACCTGTGAGCGATGCAGCCAGCCGCGAAAAGCTGTTCGCGGAGATCCGCCACGCCGCGGAAACCGCCGCGCCCAAGGTCGACAACACGTTCCGCGCCAGCGACGTCAACGACATCCCGGTGCTGAAAAACAGGGCGAGGTCCCGCGCCTGGATGAAGCGCGCCGTCACCGTCTTTGTATTTGCGCTGTTCAGCGCGTTCGCGGCGGCCGTCTGGAAACACCACGGCGCAGCAGCGACGCAAACGCTGGCGGATTTGGTGCCCTTGCCGGGCGTGAGCGCATCGCCAGCGGCGGAGCCGGCTGCCGAGCCTGCCGCACAACCAGCCACGGAGCAGCAGGCCGCGGCCCCGCAGCCGGCAGAGGCGCCGGCCAGCACCGCTGCGCTGCCGCCGGAAGCCGAGCAACAGATCCAGTCGATGGCGCGCGACCTCGCCGCCATGGGCGAGCAGATCGAGCAGCTCAAGGCGACCATCGAGACGCTCAAGGCCAGCCAGCAGGCTGCCGCCGCGCCGCCGCCGCCGGTTACCCGCGCGCCCGCTCCACCGCCGAAGCCGAAAGTCAGCGCGCTCCCGCCGCGGCCGACGCCGGCGCCTCATCCGCCGCGCCCGGCCTACCCGCCCGCGATGCAGGCTGCGGCCGTGCCTCCACCGCCGGCTCCGGCTGCCGCTCTGCCGCCCTATCAGCCGCCGCCATACTCACCGCCGCCGCAGGCAACGACACAGCCCAACGGCGAGCCGATCGTGCGCCCGCCGATGCCGATGCCGCTCTCGGAGCGGTATTAGAAATCCATCGCCGGCGGCTCGAACCAGTTGGTCAGCGCTAGCCCGCCATCGACGGTGAACGCAGCGCCAGTCACGTAGGCGGACACCTTGTTGGAGAGCACCGCGAGCGCCATTGGCGCAAGGTCCGCGGCCGCGCCGATGCGGCCGAGCGGAATGTGCTTTGCCAGCGATGGATCGGCGACAAAGCCGCCGGCCGCAATCGCACCGGGCACCAGTGCGTTGACGCGGATGCCGTGGCGGCCGAGGGTCTTGGCGAGTTCCTTCACCAGCATCGCCATGCCGGCTTTCGTCGTCGAGTAGTGCGGCAGGTTGCGCGGCGTGCCCGCATGCAGCGAGGTCAGGAACAGAAACGAGCCGGGCGACTTCGCCGCGATCAACTGTCGCGAAAGCTCGCGCGCCAGATGAAAGCCGGCCTCGAGGTTGACCGCGTGCATCTGCCGCCAGGTCTCGTCGCTCACGGCAAACGCATGGTCGGTCTCGCGCCGCGGCGGCGAGGCCGAATGCACGAAATGCGTGATCTGCCCAACCGCGCCGCGCGCATGCGCCAGCAACGCATCGCAGGCGGCACGCTCGGCGAGATCGCCGGTCCAACCCACCGCCAGTTCCGACCGCGGCGACGATTTGACGGCCTCGGCCACCCGCTCGGGGCTGATATCGGCAAACACCGTGCGCACGCCCTCGCCCACCAGCGCCTGCGCGATCGCGCGGCCGATGCCGTTGCCCGCGCCGGTGACAAGCGCCGCCTCACGTGCGGGATCGAAGGGATTTTGCAGCAGGCCCATGAAGTCTCCTCAGCCGAAAGGCGGATCGCCTCGGCCAAGAATCACCACAATCTCTTTCCCGGATAAAGCCGGATTCGAACGGAGGATGGAAAAATGCGAATGGCAAAACCGGTCTTCATCGCGTTCACAGCACTTGCCGTGCTTGCAACTCCGGTCTTCGCCAAGAATACGAAGGCGCAGAAGGCCGACACCGAAGAGGATGCTTCGCCAACCTGCTCCTCCTATCAGCTCGGCCCGGACGGCAACTGGGCGCCGCTCCCCTGTCAGGAGATGGGTACCCATTCACCCTCGAAGCATGGCGCGCAGCCGAAACCCCATGACGAGCAAGCGCACTAGCAGTGCGCTCAGGCTGCGATCCTGAGCGCACCGCTTCGGCGATCGTAATCGTCGGCCAGTGCACGAAGCGCCTCAGCGCCATCACCCTCGAATGACGGCCCGTGCATCAGCGCCAGGGTGCGCGGCGAGAGTGCTGCAAGCCGCCGCAGCGTCGCGCCCATGCTTGGGGAGAGGCTGGAATAGTTGAACAAATCTTCGCCCGCGATCGCCGGCCCCACGATGTCGCCTTGCGTCAGGGCAGGACCGTCGCCGACCTGCGTGAAGAGGTCGCCGCACATCAGCGTTGCCGTCTTCTCTTCATAGATCACACCGGCGTCCCATCCATGCGGGGTATGCGGCGTATCGATATAGCGGATACGGCGGCCCTGCCCGATCTCGATCGTCTCGCCGTCGGCGAGCGCGCGCGGTGTTCGATCGGCCATGTCGTTCAGCGACACCATGCAGCCGGTATTGCCGTGCGCAAGCTGCGCTTGCGGCGCCACCGCGAGCCATTCGTTCATCGCGCCGCATTCGTCGGCCTCGAAATGGCCGAACGCGATCCACCGCAATCGTGACGGCGCAATGATGCGGCTCACTGCTTCCAGATTGGTCGCAAACATCCGCCGCAAGCCGGTGTGGAACATCAGCGGCTCGTCACCGAGAATCAGGAACTGGTTGAAGGTAAAGCCGGCCGGCGGCGCGATGTCGGGCACGAAGGTGGAAAGCCGGTAAATGCCGTCGGCGATCTCGCAAATCTTGGTCTGCATGACTTTCTCCAGACAAATGGTTTTTCCTCGCCGCCGCCTGCAAAACAGCGGCAGTGGACGATAAGCTAATTTCACTATACACTACCGTGTAGTGAAATTACAGAAGACTTGTCAATATGGACGCACATCACTGTGTAGTGAAAACATGACGCGGGGCTATACCCTCAAGCGCCGCGCCGAGCAGCAGGCCGGGACACGGCTGCGCATTGTCGAAGCCGCGGTCGAGTTGCACGGACAGTTCGGCCCTGCGCTGACCACGCTGAGCATGGTGGCAGAGCGCGCCGGCGTGCAGCGCCACACGCTTTACGCTCATTTTCCCGACGAACGCAGCCTGCTCATGGCCTGCTCGGGGCTGACCCTGGAGCGCGACCCCCTGCCCGATGCCTTCGCCTGGCGAATCATCGCGGACCGGAGCGAGCGGCTGCGCACCGGGCTCGCCGCGCTCTACGCCTGGTACGAGCGCAACGCCGATGTTATCGGCTGCGTGCTACGCGATGCGGAATTCCATCCGCTCACCCGGGAGATCAGCGAATTGCGGCTTGGCCCGTTCATGGCGGCCTGCGAGGAAGTGCTTGGCGCGAAGCTGAACGCAAGGCAGCGCGCGATGCTGCAGCTTGCCTTTAGCTTCTTCACGTGGCGCACGCTGGCGCGCGACGGTCGTCTCAAATCGGCGGCGGCCGCCAAGGCGATGGTTCACGCGATCGAAGGCGCGAGCGCAGCGTAGCCCACATCAGTATGGCGGCTTCCTGCGCGCACGCTGCGCCTTGGCCGCTTCCACCCACCAGGTGAAATCGTCGGCAAAGCGCGGGAAGGCGTTTGCCAGTGCCTTGCCGCCGTCGCCGATCGGCTCACCGTCCGCCGACAGCGTCTGCGCGATCGGCCCTGCCGAGATGGTAGAGGACACCACCACCATGCCCATCTCCGAGAGCGTGCCGTGCCAGATCAGGGCGGCGCGCGCACCGGCAAAACGGCCGGCCGAATAGCTTGCGATCGCCGCCGGCCGCCAGAACCATTCCTCCAGAAAGTGATCGGTGAGGTTCTTCAGTCCCGGCTGCATGCCCCAATTGTATTCGCCGGTGATGAATACGAATCCGTCTGCATCGCGGATTTTTCCGGCGAGCGCTTCCAGCACAGCCGGCGCCTCGCCTTTCTTGTGCTCCTTGTACATGCGGTCGAGCATCGGAAGGTTCACTTCCCTGGCGTCGATCAGCTCAACGTCATCGCCGCGGACGCGAAATCGCTCGACCACGAACTGCGCGAGGCGAATGCCCAAGCGATCGGAGCGATAGGAGCCGTAAAGGACCAGAATGCGATTGCTCATGGAGACACACTAACACGTCGCCACAATCCCGACATCATCGACCTGTGACCGGGACGACACGTCGCGACTTCAAACGGATTTAATCGCTCTTTCGCACTCTTGTCGCCGCATTCTTCCGGCTTGCTGCGGGAAGAGACGGAGGGGAGTTTAGATGAAACGGCAGATCGCGATCGTGGCAATGGCCATGATGGTCTCAACCGCTGCGGTCGCAGGCGAGCGTGCAACCAGTGCGGCGCTGGGCGCGGTATCCGGCGCCGTGGTGCTCGGCCCGATCGGTGCCGTTGCAGGTGCGTTCATCGGCTACACCGCCGGCCCTTCGATGTCGCGGGCCTGGGGCGTGCACGGCAGCGGCTCATCCGCACGACGGCCACGCCGGACGGCGAACAGTGACGCGCGGCCTTACCGCGAAAGCCAGGCCGCCATGCCTGAACCCTCTGCTGCACCCGCCGCGGCGCCCGCGCAGAAGACGGCAGCCAAGGCGCCGCCGGTGCAGCCGCTGGAATAACAGCGCTCAGCGCGACGGCTGTTGCTGATAGACCACCGAGCGATCATCCATTTCCTGGACCGGAAGCTTGTTGCTGTCGGTTGCGTGGTGCAGTTCCTGAACACTCGGCATCATGGCCGTTTGCGCAAGGTCATTGCCTGAGATCGAGTGCGAGCGCAGCACGGTGGTTGCGGCAAACAATGCGACGGCAACAAATCCGAGAACGATCAAGCGCGTCATGGCTAATCTCCGTGAGATGGGAAACCCCCGCCGTGGTCGCAGCGCTTGATTAGAACCAGTTGCGGATTCGCCCTGTGAGCTGTCCCACATCTCGCGGGCATGTGATGGTCGGAACCGAGGGCGCGAGCCGTCAGTCGACCAGCACGCTGCTCACAATGACGGATTTATCGGGACGCAGCCTTCACAGCAGCTTCGCCCGCACGAACAGCGTGCGCAGCGCATTGGTCGCCTGCACGGTCAGCATTCCGTTCGCCGCGGCGCGCTGCAGCGACAGCAGTGCGTCTTCATGGAGCGCCCGGAATTCCATCCATTCGATGGCGCTGAGGCTGGTGATGAAACGGAAGGCCTGGCCGACCGTGCTGATCGAAACCGTCTCGCCGTTAAGCCTGATGCGGAACGTGGTCCGTAGCGGCGTTTCCGACGCCGACACGTCGCGCAGCAGCGCGGGATCAGTCCGGCTCATGAGGGCGCTGGCGAGCGTCGCGACGCGGTAATGGAATCGGTGAGGTTCGGCACCACGACAAGCCGCGTGACCTCGCCGTCGGTATAGGCCTTGAGGAAGCGCTCATAATCCCGGATCGACACGCAGCCGTTGGAATCGCCGTTAGGGCCGAGCATATAGCTATGCACCAGCAGGCCGGCGCGGCCGAGCGTGGACCCGCTGTCGACAGGGTTCATGCGAAGCGCGCGCACGCCATGGAACAGCTTTTCCCGGGGCTTGAGCTCGTAGGTGCCGGGCGGGGTGGCGCCGACCATGCGCTCGCCGACACTATCCACCTTGTCCATGCGGCTGCCGAGGCCGGAATGCGCTTCGAGCTTGGCGCCATTCGGCAGGTAAACAACCTGGGCAGAGATGTCGTAGACCGCTGTAAAGCTGTCATATCCGAGCGAGCCGAGATCGGGGCCGCTGCGGAACAGCCCGTCACCCGAGGTGAGCGAAGCCAGCCTGATGCGGCCCGGGACAAGATCGGAGAGCTTTTGCAGCAGCGTGCGCTGATCGCCTGGCGCCGCATTGTCCGCTGGCGCGGCCGCGCGGCCGGCGACTTCGAGCCGCGCATCGGTGGGACGCGCCCGCGGCAGCGGGACCGACGAAGCCGTGGCAGGCGGCGCCGGCTCATCGGCCACGGGGCGCCAGTCCTGCGATTGCATCTGCCGCGCGAGTTGCTCCCTCGCCTGCAGCACGCGGATGTCGGCTACCGCATGTGCCGCGCTATCGAGCGATTGCGAGGAGAAATTGCGACCCAGCGATTCCGGCGCAGGCGCAGGCAGGAAGCGCTCGTCAAAACTCAAGCTGGCCGGGGAGCCCGACGGGGCGGCATTGGCAGAAGTCAGCGCAGTGTCGCCGGGGTCAGTGACCCACGCGGCCACGGCCGCGCTGAAGGCGAACGCCACCAGCCCCAGCGCCACCGCGCGCGAAGACGGTGTGCGCCGTTGCGGCCATTGCCGGTCGGCCTTCATCCTGACTCGAACCATCTGGTCCCCGGACCCCAACCCCCGCACCACCCATTCCGCGAGGGATTCGTGGATTTTACTTGACAGTATACGTGCCAAACTGAGGCATATTCGAGACAACGAAGAAATGCACTACCGGCCTGGAGGGTCGGCTAACAGCTATCTCGGGTCAACCCCGGTTCCGTCCCGGAACAGTCATCTGCCGTTCATGCGGTCGCGGCCATCATGGCGAGCATGGGCCGGCTTGAGCAACCCGGCACTTCGGACGTCCAATGCGCGCTGTTGCTCGATCAAGGGAGACTCCCCAATGAAGCGGATTTTCGTTGCTACGGTTCTTGCCACCTTCGCCCTCGGCTCCGCCGCGATGGCCCAGGAATCCTGCGAAACCAAAGCTGTGGGCAAGGACGGCAAGGCCCTGTCGGGCGCCGCCAAGACCTCGTTCATGAAGAAATGCATGGCAGACTCCTGCGCGGCCAAGGCGGTCGGCTCCGACGGCAAGAAGCTGTCGGGCGCGGCAAAGACCTCCTTCATGAAGAAGTGCGAGCAAGGCGCCTAGTCAGTCCCGCTTGAAGCGGTAGTCGAAGCGGTCACCGTCGGTCTTCAGCAGGCCGACGGTCGGCCGGGGAAAATGTACCGGCAGGATCAGGGTACCGGTGTCGGCGACCTCGGCAAAGAACTTCCGGCGCGAGGCAGCCGATTGTTGGGGATCCCAGTCCGGCCGCGCCGACCAGTCGGGCTCGCGGCACTGGATGGCGTGATGCATGAGGTCGCCCGCCACCACGGCGCGCTGTCCCCGCGAGAAGATATTCACGCAGCAATGGCACGGTGAGTGCCCCGGCGTCGGCGTCAGCGTGACGAGGTCGTCGAGCGCGTAGTCGTCGTCGACCAATAGCGCCTGTCCCGCCTCGACGATCGGCAGGCAATTGTCCCGAAAAACCTTGCCCGGCGGATTGTTGCCCTTGGCGTATTCCGCCTCCCACACCGCATATTCCCGCTTGTGAAAAATGTACTTCGCGTTCGGGAAGGTTGGCACCCAGCGCCCGTCGCGCAGCGTCGTGTTCCAGCCGGTATGGTCGATGTGGAGGTGGGTGCAAAAGACGTAGTCGATCTGCTCAAAGCTGACGCCGAGCGCGAACAGCTCGGTGCGCCAGCGCTCCTTGCCGGGGAAATCAAACGGCGGCGGGTGGTCCTTGTTCTCGCCGGTGCAGGTGTCAACCAGGATGGTATGGCGGGGGGTGCGAACGACGAAGGTCTGATAGGTGATCATCATCAGGCCCGATGCAGCGTCGAACACCTCCGGCTCCATGGTCTTCAGATGGTGCTTGAAGACGGCCTCGTCATAGGCGGGGAAGAAATCCTGCGGCCGCCGCCACGGCCCCTCCCTCTCGATGACGGCATCGATGGTGACGTCGCCGATCCTGATCTGCTTCAAGGCCGCTTCTCCGTTTTTTGGGAAGCGTAGTCGGTGAGGTTCATGGCAGCAAGGGCGCGATTGTCCGCACCCTTGCCCGTCAATGTCTCAGCTCTTCCATTCCTGAGCCAGCTTGCGTACAGCGGCCGGATCTATCTTGTTCGAGCATCCGACGAACTGATTGGTGATGAGATCGTCGATCGGCGGGATTTCCTTGAGCAATCCCTCGTCCTTGAAAAGCTGCATGTATTTCTGGAAGCCATCGCGATCGACCTGGCCGAAGTCCTTCTGGCCGTCGGTGTAAGTGCGATACCCCTTCACGATGTAGTCGATCTCGCGCAAGCCGGCCGCTTCGGCTGCAGCCGGGTCGCCGCCATCCTTGGCCGCCGGATTGACCGACCAGTAAATTTTCAGTGCGGCCTGCGGATTAGCGCGGACGAAGATCATCGCCTTGGTCAGCGAGCGGCCGAGCGAGCAGAGGGCCTCCGGCTTGTTCTTGATAGTCGCTTCCGAAGCCGCAAAGCCGTTGTTGCCGAAATCCCCCAGTGTGGGGTGATGGAAATAGCGGAGCGGCAGGCCAATGCGGGCCAGGGCCGCATATTGCGATTCCCATAGCGCAATCGCTGCGACGCGATCGGACTTCAGGGCCGCGACGGCCTGATCAAGCACGCCGACCGGAGCCAGCGTGTAGTCCTTGCCTTGGCTCGCGCCGACCGACTTCATCATCGAGGCGACCACCGGAACGGCGGCACTGCCCATGTTCGAAACACCGATCGTCTTGCCCTTCAGGTCGGCAACCGATTTGATCGGCGAGGCCTCGGGCACGGCAATGTAGTAGTTGAGCGGCTTCTGATGCACAAAGAACATCTTGCCGCGCAGTCCCTTCTCGTAACCCAGAATCAACGGCTCTACCGTCAGCACGCCGACGTCGGCATTTCCGGCCGCAACGAGTTGCATGGCAGTCGGCGCGTTGGCGGTGTAACGCACGTCGAAGTCGAGGTCTTCCTCCGCGAGGAAACCAGCCTTCTCCGCGATATACAAAAGCAGGGTCGAGACCGAGGGCACCTGCGAGCCGACCTGGAGCACGATCGACTTGCCACGCGCCTGCGTATCCTGGATGCCGCAAGCCAGCAACAAGGCCACGGCAGATACGGCCAACCCGCATTTTCCGATCTTCTTCATCATGTTTCCTCCGAACGAAATCAAAGCTTGACGCTGGTATCGGACCAGAACGCCACCTTGCGAGACAGCAGGCCGACGCCAACGTTCATTGACAGTCCGATGAGCGACAGCATCACGAGGACCGAGAACACACCGGTCACGTCCATATTCGCCTGTCGAATGACGAGCAAAGCGCCCAGTCCGGACGATGCTCCCAGAAACTCACCGATCACGGCGCCGATCACCGAAAGCACCACCGCGATCTGGAAGCCCGCGATCAGGAACGGCACGGCGTTCGGCAGGCGCACCATCTTGAAAATCTGCCACCTGGTCGCATCCATCGATTCCATCAGCAATATCTGGCGGGAGTCGGTGCTCTTGAATCCGGCGACGGCATTGACCAGGATGGGAAAGAAGCAGATCAGCGCGACGATCAGGATCTTGGATTCGATTCCGAAGCCGAACCAGATAATGAGCAGCGGCGCTACGGCGACTTTCGGAATGGTCTGGAGCGTGATGATATAGGGCCAGACGATTTCCTCGATCATCGGCACCAGCGCGATAACGGCGCCAAGCGCGATCCCGA
Organism: Bradyrhizobium sp.; assembly: GCA_036406295.1. GTDB lineage: Bacteria > Pseudomonadota > Alphaproteobacteria > Rhizobiales > Xanthobacteraceae > Bradyrhizobium. Next base: position 13,836 of record DASWVJ010000074.1, on the reverse strand, counting down.
CGATTGCGCCGGCGGCAAATCCGCAGGCGATTTCCGTGATCGTGACGAGCATCTCGCCAAGAACGGCGGCCGATGTCACGTCATTGCCGAACTGCACCAGCAGGCGCGAAGGCGCTGGCAGCAGAAAGGGCGGCATCAACCCGCCCCGAACGGCCATCTCCCAGACGACCAGGATCACGAGCAGCAACGCGGCGCTGATGATTTTTCCGGTGCTCATTGCAATGCGCCCCGTCCGGCCGCTCGATTTGGCCGCCGGAGCCGAGAATGTGACATCGCGCATGTTGGTTTCGACCGCCATCTCACATCTCCGATTTCGCCGAGAGAAGATGCCGGATGTGCGTGGCATATGACCCGAATGCAGGGTCGGACATCATTTCCAGAGAGCGCGGGCGCGGCAGATCGATCTTGATGTCGTCAAGAATACGCGAAGGCCGTCCGCTCATCACGGCTACCCGATCGGACAGGTAGACGGCTTCCGAAATCGAGTGCGTGACGAAGACAATAGTCTTGCCGGTCTGCGACCAGATGGCCTGGAGTTCTTCGGTCATCTGCTCGCGCGTCAGCGCGTCCAGCGCGCCGAACGGCTCGTCCATCAGCAGCAGTTCAGGCTCGCCCGCCAGCGCCCGCGCGATGGCGGCACGCTGCTGCATGCCTCCGGACAATTCGAACGGATATTTCTCCTCGAACCCTTCCAGTCCGACGGTGCGCAGCAGGGCTTTCGCCCGCCTCCGCCCCTCGGTCTTGTCGAGGCGCTTCACGTCGATCGGCAATTCCACATTGGCGAGAATGTTACGCCACGGCAGCAACAGGGATTCCTGAAATACGACGCCGAGCGGCGGCCGCGATTCATGCTGCCGGATTCCGTGGTAGCGGATCTGGCCGGATGATGGCGGAAGCAGCCGGCCGATCATCTTCAGCAACGTGCTCTTGCCGCAGCCGGATGGTCCAACAAGCGAAATGAAGCCGCCACGCGGAACCTCGAGCGACACCTGCTCGATCGCGTTGATGCTTTCGCCGCTCCGGCTGGCATAGCGCTTGGCAACATTCTCGACACGAACGAACGGCACGCTTCCGGCCGCTGCACTCTGCCCTGCCTGGACCTCCATCTCCTCGTCCTCGACCTAGTTCCTGATCAATCGATCACGGCGGTGAAGTCGCACATGATCAGATTGACCGGATCTCCCTGATGCAGCAATGCGTGCCTCGCCGGCCGCGCCGCCGGATCAGGAAACATCTTCTGCCATTCCTCGTTCAGCGCTTTGCGGTCCGAGAGATCGCGAAGCCAGACCGTCATCTTGATGATATTGTCGGGGCTGCCGCCGGCAGCCTCGACAATCGCCTTCACGTTGCCAAACATGGCCGTGCATTGTTCGGCCAATGTTTCCGGCACTTTGCCGGTCTGCGCGTTCTTGGCGCTTATCACGCCCGACATCACCAGGTTGCCGATCCGCGACGCCGCGGGGATCGGATTGCCATGCTTGTATCCGGCCACCTCGATGCTTTTTCTCACGGCACGCTCCCAGGCTGTCGTCAAACGTGACCTACGCCGAAAAGCCGAACAATTTCGCCGGATTGTCGACGAGAATCTTGCGGCGCACGGCTGCGTCGTCGCTATAGCGATAGAACAGCTCCAGCAAATCCGCGTCGTTCGGCATATACTCTTCGTGCAGCGGGTGCGGCCAATCCGAGCCCCAGATCAGGCGATCCGGATTGGTCTTGATGTACTCCTTGCCGAGGGCCACCGCCTCGTCGAAATGCGGGCGCGTGGAAACGCGGTGCCCGTTCGACATCATCAGCCAGACATTGCCCTGCTTCAGCAGATCGCACATCTTGTTGCAATTGGGATCGCCCGTCCCGCGAACGCGCGCCATGTGGTCGACCACGACCGGCTGGTCCTTGAGGCCCTTGATGGTTTCGACCAGCGGGGAAAGGCCTTCCTCCGGCAGATTGATCTTCAGTACCCATCCAAGCTCCTTGCAGCGGGCCGCCGACCTCGCGAACAATTCCGGGCTCGGGATGAGATTGAGTCGCTTTCCGAAAGAGAAGCGCACGCCGCAGACGCCTGCCTTCTTGAGAGCGGCAAGATCAGCATCGCTCAACGTGTCGTCAATGACACCGATCGCCTTGTAGTTGGGACCGAGCGCCTTCAACGCATCCAGGACGATGGTATGGTCGGTGGCGTAAACCGTCGATTGCACGATGATGCCGCGGTCGATGCCGAGCGCCTTGTGCATCTTGCGAGCGGCTTCATAGGTCGCGCCCGTTGAATGGTAGGTTGCGCCCGGCCGGGTCTTGTACCCTTCGCCACTGATATGGAACTGGCTGTCGCAACTGTTCCGCGGCGGCGCCTCCTTGGGCGTGCGGGTGTTCGGATCGAACGGCAGATAGTGGCTTCCGGGAGCGTTCATTTTCTTGTCTTTCTTTCGTGAGGCGAGAAATAGCAGGACACCGAGCCGAGCGGCCCGAAGTCCGCGCAGAACGTGTCGCCGACCCGGGCCTCGACGGGACGAATGAAGGAGCCGCTGAGCAGGATTTCACCGGCCTTCATCGTGGCGCCGTGGGCGGCGAATTTGTTGACCAGCCAGGCGATTGCATTGGCGGGATGGCCGAGCACGCCGGCCGAGACACCGGTCTCCTCGATCTGTCCATTGCGAAGGCAGAGTCCAGCCACCCAGCGCAGGTCGACTTCCGTCGGACGGAACGGCCGGCCGCCCGTGATCAGCGCCGCATATCCGGCGTTGTCACAGATGCTGTCGACAATGGTGCGAGGCTTGTTGGTGACGGAGTCGATTTTCTCGATACGGGAGTCAAGCAGCTCGATGGCCGGCGTCACATATTCGGTTGCGTTGAGCACGTCGAAGATCGTGCAGTTAGGGCCGCGCAACTCACTACGCATGACAAAAGCGAGTTCGATCTCGACGCGTGGGGCGCGAAAGATTCCTGCAGGTATCTCGACGCCGTCCTGATAGAGCGTGTCGTCCAGAAGCGCGCCATAATCCGGCTCGTCAACCAGCGACGTCGATTGCATCGCTTTCGATGTCAGCCCGATCTTGTGGCCGACGACCTTGGCACCTTCGGCGACTTTCAGATCGACCCAGGCTTCCTGGATGGCGTAGGCGTCCTCAAGAACAATCCCCGGGCTCGTGATCGTAAGCGGCCGTATCATCTGGCGTGCGCGGTAGGCCTGCTGGATTTCGCCGGCCAGCCGTCGAATTTCATCCTTGTTCATTGCCATCTATCAGTTCTTCGTACCCTGCTGGGCCTGCCAGGCCTTGTACTGCTCGAGCGTCTCGGCACTTGGCGGGAAATTGCCCTTCAGCGGAGCACCACCCAGCACGCGCCTGGCGATCCATGCCTCCTGCGCATCCTGCTCGACCGCTTCGGTTGCGACTTCGCGGGCGAGGTGCTGCGGAATGATGACGACGCCGTCGCCATCGCCGAACACGATGTCCCCGGGGTAGACAGCCACCCCGCCACAGGAGATCGGCCGACCATGCTCCAGGGCGTGATGCGCAACTCGATTGACCGGCGGGCTGGGCGCTGCGGCGAAGACGGGAATATCCATGGCGGCAACCTGAACGCTGTCGCGGATACCGCCATCGGATACGACCCCTGCTCCGCCTCGGACCATCAGGCGCGAAATCAGGATGTCGCCGCAGCACGCCGCACGTGTCTCCTCACGGCAGTCCATGACGAGGACGTGGCCTTCCGGAGTCGTCTCGAACGCTTCGCGCTGGGTCTCGTTGGGGTCGGGCTTGGCGCCGAATCCATCGACATCTTCGCGGGCGGGAATAAAGCGCAGCGTATAGGCAGGCCCCACCATGGGGCCACCGTAAGCGCGCAGCGGCCGAATATCCCGCAGCAAGACATTACGAAAACCGCGCCGGAACAGGCGGGCGCAAATAGTCGCGGTATTGGTGGATTTGAGGTCCTTAAGTACCGCTGCATCAAGTGCCGTCATTCGCGATACCCCGCAAATGCCGTACGGACGCGCGCAGCCTTCATCCAGAAGCCTCCCCTGCTCGATGTTTCTATTGCAGCGAACTTGATCTTGGATCGTCGCGAAAGCAATTGCGAACTGGCGCCCAATTCCACATAGTGGACTCAATCGCAATTGCTTCCCCGAGTGGACCGACATGGTGGATCGCGCGAGCAGATGGATTGATGAACTTGTCGAAGGCGGCGACCCGCCGAGGGGAACCCAGAGCATTCACCGCGCCTTCCTTGTGCTGCGCGTCGTTTCCATCGGCAAGGAAGGCGGACATGGATTGAACGACATCGCGACGGCAACCGGTTTGACCCGTCCGACAGTGCATCGGGTGCTTGCGGCATTGATGGCGGAGGGAGCCGTCGAACAGCGGCCGAAGACCCAGCGTTACCTCGCATCGAAGTACCTCAACGTTGCAGCGCTCCGGCCGGCCGCCTCGCCTCTCCTGAACGCGGCGAACCCGTTCCTGGATGAGGCCGTCGAGAAGATTGGTGACACTGTTTCGCTGACCTTGCGGAGCGGGCTCGAAACCATTTGCGTGGCGCGTCGTCTTGGCAGCTATCCCATCCAGATCCTGTCGCTTGGTGTCGGTGTGCGGCGTCCGATCGGGATCAGCGCTTCCGGCATTGCGTTGTTGTCCAGCCTGTCTCCAGGCGGCGCGCGCAAGATCCTGACAAAGAACCAGGCGCATCTGCGGGCGAACGGTACTAACGTCCGGGAGTCGATGCAGTCCGTGGTGCGAGCGCGCGAGCGAGGATATGCGTTGCGTGAGCGCGGATTGGTTCAGGGCACGAAGGCGGTCTCGATCGCCTTCAGCCGCTATCGTGGCGAAGCGCTCGCAACGCTGACCGTGACCGCCATCGCCCATCGTCTGCCGACGTCGCGCGTAACAACCGTCGTCGAGCACCTTCGCGACTGCGCCGCGAGCATCGAGAACGCTCTGGAAGACTGAAACGGTGCGACGGCCTCAGCTCCGCAGGCCCGGCGCTTCCTGGCCAGTGCGCGCGACATACTCGGTGTAGCCGCCGCCATATTGGTGGATGCCTTCGGGCGTCAACTCCAGCACGCGGTTGGAGAGCGCGGCAAGAAAATGCCGGTCGTGCGAGACGAACAACATGGTGCCCTCGAACTCGGCGAGCGCGTCGATCAGCATTTCCTTGGTCGCCATGTCCAGATGGTTGGTCGGCTCGTCCAGCACCAGGAAATTCGGCGGATCGTAGAGCATCTTCGCCATCACCAGCCGCGCTTTCTCGCCGCCCGACAGCACCCGGCATTTCTTTTCGACGTCGTCGCCGGAAAAGCCGAAGCAGCCGGCGAGCGCGCGCAGGCTGCCCTGGCCGGCCTGCGGGAAGGAATCTTCCAGCGACTGAAAGACCGTGCGCTCGCCGTCGAGCAGGTCCATCGCATGTTGCGCGAAGTAACCCATCTTCACGCTGCCACCGATCGAGACCGTGCCGTCATCCGGCTCGGTCGAACCGGCGATGAGCTTCAGCAATGTCGACTTGCCGGCACCGTTGACGCCCATCACGCACCAGCGCTCGCGGCGGCGGATCATGAAGTCGAGGCCTTCATAGATGCGGCGGCTACCGTAGCCCTTATGCACATTCTTGAGGTTGGCGACATCCTCGCCCGAGCGCGGCGCCGGCGCAAATTCGAACGCGATCGTCTGGCGCCGCTTCGGCGGCTCGACGCGCTCGATCTTCTCCAGCTTCTTGACCCGGCTCTGCACCTGCGCGGCGTGCGAGGCGCGCGCCTTGAAGCGCTCGATGAACTTGATCTCCTTGGCCAGCATCGCCTGCTGGCGCTCGAACTGGGCCTGCTGCTGCTTGTCGGCCAGCGCGCGCTGCTGCTGGTAGAATTCGTAGTTGCCGGAATAGGTCGTGAGCGATCCGCCGTCGATCTCGATAATCTTGCCCGCAATGCGATTCATGAACTCGCGATCGTGCGAGGTCATCAGCAGCGCGCCCTCGTACCCCTTCAGGAACTGCTCGAGCCAGATCAGGCTTTCGAGATCGAGATGGTTGCTCGGCTCGTCCAGCAGCATCACGTCGGGCCGCATCAGGAGGATGCGCGCCAGCGCCACCCGCATCTTCCAGCCGCCGGAGAGTTTGCCGACGTCGCCCTCCATCATCTCCTGGCTGAAGCCGAGACCGGCCAGCGCCTCGCGGGCGCGGCCTTCGAGCGCATAGCCGTCGAGTTCCTCGAAGCGAGCCTGCACCTCGCCATAGCGCGCGATGATGTCCTCCATCTCGGCTTCCTGCTCGGGATCGGCCATTGCCGCTTCAAGCAGCTTCAGTTCGCCGGCAACGGCGCTGACGGGGCCTGCGCCATCCATCACTTCGGCGACCGCGCTGCGGCCCGACATCTCGCCGACGTCCTGGCTGAAGTAGCCGATGGAGATGCCGCGGTCGGCCGCGACCTGCCCTTCATCGGGCTGATCCTCGCCTGCGATCATGCGGAACAGTGTGCTCTTGCCGGCACCGTTGGGACCGACGAGGCCGATCTTCTCGCCCCTCTGGAGCGCGGCGGAAGCTTCGATGAAGAGGATCTGGTGGCCGACCTGCTTGGAGACGTTGTCGAGACGGATCATTGCTGCCTGGAGGGAATGAGAGTTTGGCGGCCTCTTATTCCATGCGGCGCGTCATTGGAAGCCGTCGTGGAGGCTTCGACGGGAGCCCACAGCATTTGGCGCCAAGCCGATACAACGGCCTCAATGTCGCTTGAAGTATTGTACTTCGCGCTCATGCTTCTCGGCAGCCGCGCGCGTCCTGAAGGTCCCGAGATTGCGGCGTTTGCCCGTCTTCGGGTTCACCTTGCGGGAATACAGGCGGTATTCGCCGGATTTGAGCTTGCGGATCATGGCCGGCCTCGTCGGTGGCCCGTGTCAACGAGAGCGGCGGCGCGGAGTTCCCGACGGCCCGCATCGAACCCGGATCCGGCACGGAGCCTACCAATCGCCCATGAGAGGAAGGGACCGCGGAGCAGCCCGCCTCGCGCAGCGCAGTTGCGTCGCGGCGCCGGCCAATTCAAGGCTCGAGGCCCGCCTCGCGCAGCACGGACGTTGCCTCGGGCGAGCGCAGGAATTGCAGGAATTGCTCCGACAGGGCTACCTTGTCCGTCGCCGCCATGCGACCGACCGAGAAGACGGCCGGCACCTGCAGCTCACGCGGGATGGGACCTACGACCTCGACCCCGGCAACCTGCTTCAGTTCGCTGATCTGCTGCACGGCAATGTCGGCCTCGTCCGTCACGAGCCGCTCGGCGGTCAGGCCCGACGGAATGATGACGGCATGCGCATTGACGGCGTGGGCGATCCCCAGCCGCTCGATCAACTCCGCAAACAGGATGCCGCTGGCGCCGATGCGTGAATACGCGACCGCGCGGGCGCCAAGGAGCGCCGTGCGCAGCGCCGCTTCGCTCGAGATATCCGGATGCGCGCGGCCTGCCTTCACGGCGAGGCCGACATAGGATTTTGCGAGATCGACATAGCTTGCCGCCGCCACGCGCCGCTCGGCAAGCATTTCGCTCAAGCCCTCGCGGGTGAGGATGACGACGTCGGCCGCTTCTCCGCCGCGCAGGCGATCGAGCAACGCCAGCGTCGGCGAGAAATCCGCATCGACATTTGCACCGGTTGCCGCCTGAAATCGCTCCACCAGTTCGGAGAAGGCGCCCCTCACCGCCAAAGTCGAAAGCACCCGAATAGTGTCCGTCACCTCATGCCCGCCGCATCAGTTTCAACACCGCGGTGAGCCGCAGGCTGCGCTTGCCGGCGAGCGCAGTCGCCTCCAGCAGCGCGCCCTCTTCGTCGCAAGTGCCGGAAAATCCGATCCCGACCTCATGGCCGCCGAACACCGCGTTCTCGCCCACCGAAGGCGTATGCTCCTGGTTGAGGATCTGTCCCTTCCAGCGGCCGTGCTCGGAGGTGTAGGTACCGAGATAGTAGAACGAGGCGTCGCCGCCGAGGATGCAGCCGTCATGGAGCAGCATCACCCCGGTCAGCCCGCCCTCGACGCCGTCGAGCATGCGAACATGGATGGAATAGAGGCCGTTGACGATGCCGCCCTCGCCGACGCCGCCGGCGATCGGCACCGCCTCCTCCCTGACCGGCGTCATGACCGACTGGAATACCGCGCCCGGCAATTCCTTCAGCGCGCCCCTGAAGCGATAGAGATTCCCATCGGCCCACCCCTTCGCGATCAAGGTCGCATCGTCCGTACCGGCCATTGCGCGATAGTTCGGATCGGGGTTGTGGCGGACGGTCTTGACCTCGATATCGATGTCGTCGCCGTTCTCTTCGTAGGTGCCGATATGGGCGAAAGCCGAATTGCCGCCGAGCAGCCTGCCGCCATGCGCGTACATCACGCTGCGGCCCATCGCCTCGTTGAGCGTAAACCTGACGGTATAAAATCCCCCAAACACCTGCCGTGTCCCCGGCAATCGAACTCAACCGTACTTAGCGCGGTTACACGAAAGTGGGAACGGCCTGCGCGGTCACAAAAACGCAATGATCCGCCAGAGCGGTATCGCGCTGGCGGATCATCGGGAGGTCCGGGGGAGTCCCCGCCCCGGGCCGGGTTGTCTTAGGCCGCCGCCGATTTCACTGCGGTCGGCACTTCCGAGATGGTCTTCAGGATCTGCGAAGCGATCTGATAGGGGTCGCCTTGCGAGTTGGGACGACGGTCTTCCAGGTAGCCCCTGTAGCCGTTGTTCATGAAGGAGTGCGGCACGCGGATCGAGGCGCCACGGTCCGCCAGGCCATAGCTGAACCTGTTCCAGGGCGCGGTCTCGTGCTTGCCGGTCAGGCGCTTGTGGTTGTCGGGACCATAGACCGCGATGTGGTCCATGAGGTTCTTCTCGAAAGCCGCCATCAGGTTCTCGAAGTACTCCCTGCCGCCGACTTCGCGCATGTACTTGGTCGAGAAGTTGGCGTGCATGCCGGAGCCGTTCCAGTCGGTGTCGCCGAGCGGCTTGCAGTGGAATTCGATATCGATGCCGTACTTCTCCGTCAGGCGCAGCATCAGATAGCGCGCGATCCACATCTGGTCGGCGGCGGTACGGGAGCCTTTGCCGAAGATCTGGAATTCCCACTGGCCCTTGGCCACTTCGGCGTTGATGCCTTCATGGTTGATGCCGGCATACAGGCACAGGTCGAGATGCTCTTCGACCAGCTTGCGGGCGATATCGCCGACGAACTTGTAGCCGACGCCGGTGTAGTACGGCCCCTGCGGGGCAGGATAGCCGTATTCCGGGAAGCCGAGCGGACGGCCGTCCTTGTAGAAGAAGTACTCCTGCTCGAAGCCGAACCACGCGTCGGCATCGTCGAGAATGGTGGCGCGCTTGTTGGAGGGATGCGGGGTCTTGCCATCGGGCATCATGACTTCGCACATGACCAGCACGCCGTTGGTGCGCGCGCCGTCGGGATAGAGCGCAACCGGCTTCAGCACGCAGTCGGAGCTGTGGCCTTCGGCCTGCATCGTCGAGGAGCCGTCAAAGCCCCAGAGCGGGAGTTGCTCGAGCGTCGGGAACGAAGCGAATTCCTTGATCTGCGTCTTGCCGCGCAGGTTCGGTGTCGGCGTATATCCATCGAGCCAGATATACTCGAGCTTGTACTTGGTCATTGAGCCTCTCTGTTGAAGCGAAGGTGTACCCGGCCACCATCGGCCGAACCCTTCCAAGCAATAAAAATGCCAGCTGCTGCACTGCGGTAGCTTCTATCCACAGGCCTTTCGGTCCCCATCTGAAAATTTTTTCTGCGGCATAGCGGCGCGGCAGCCATGCGATTTCGTGGCCGAAATCGTGCCGATAGTCGGCGAAAGCCGCCACTTTTGGCGGCACTCGGCCCCCGGAGCGCCCTTTCCGCTCAAAGGGACGGCAGGAGCGGAAAGCGCGTTTTCGCCAGATCGCCCCAGTCCGAAACTACGGGCACGGCCGGCGTGTTGGCCGGCCAGGTTCTGCCCCACAGGAAGCAGGTGGCAGAGTGCCCATGATTTAGTCAGGCAGTGACTTCTTCTTCATCAGGTTGCGCCGACGGAAGGCACGAACAATATCGAAGTCAGTAACCACTCAGGAATGAGTCGGGCCCACCATCAAGGCAACCAGCGTCTCGGTGTAAGGAGAGACCAAAATGTTGAATCGGGGTTCAAGCCAGGGATCTGCAAAGATCTACCAATTCCCGGCCGGCGGCCGGGCTGCCCTCGACGGGCGCCGCTCTGGCGATGCCAAGGCCGATCTCGCCGCCGCTCCGCGCCTCAATGAAGTCCTCTGCAGCGAGGCCTGGTACCATCAGGCTGCGATCGAAGACTCCAAGCCGGCACGCGACCACTGATGCCGACAGCACATTGCGCTCGATCGCCCGGGAAAATTCAGGCGCCGTCCGAGAAATAAAGAGGGTCGAAACAATGAGGTTTCGGCCCTTTTTTCACGCCAGCTGGCATGTCGTCGCCGGCCGCTTGCCGACCTTGAGCGTGGTGGCCGACTTCATGACCCGCAGCGTCACGCCGCCACCGGAATAGCGCGAACCCGTCAAGGCCACCCGCTTTTGCAGCGTCACCGCCTTGCCATCCACCTGCATGTGCGCGCGCTTGTCGTACTGGAAAAATCCGACGATGAATTCGGTGCCGTCGCCGCAACGATAGGTCTGGAATTTCGTTGTTTGCGCTGATGCCGCCGATGCCACGAGGCCAGCCGCAGCAGCCATGAGCGCGACGATGATGGTGGTCTTGCCGGACTTCATATTTCTTCCCCCTGAAGCTGTCAGTATAGACCAGTCAGCCGTCGCCGGTACAATTGCCGCCCAGCACAGTTCATAAGTTTGCCGATGTCAGAATCCCCCGCCCGTCATCTCAACCTCGCCGGCGCGAGCAATTTCCGCGATCTCGGCGGCTATGCCGGCCAGGACGGCCGGACCGTGCGGTGGCGAAAGCTGTTCCGCTCCAACCATCTCGGCCACCTGACGCCTTCCGATATCGCGGTGCTGCGCCAGATCGGCGTGCGCTGCGCGTTTGATTTTCGCGGCAAGGACGAGCGTGGCGAAGCCCTTTGCGGCATCGAGGCGATCGAAACCCACTCGCTGCCGGTCGAGCCGACCGTGGTGGCGGCGTTGCGCGCCATCCATGCGTCCGGCAGAGCGGCGACGGCGGCCGATGCGCTGGAGGTGATGCGGGATTCCTACCGCGGCTATGTCGAGCATAACACGCCGCGCTTCCGCGCGCTGTTTGCGCACCTGCTGGAAGACCGCGCGCCGCTGGTCATCCATTGCTCGGCGGGCAAGGACCGCACCGGCTTTGCCTGCGCGCTGATCCTGCACACGCTGGGCGTCGCCGACGATGTGATCGCGGAAGACTATCTGCTGACCAATCGCTTCTATCGCCGCGATCCGTCCGTGAGTTCAGATCTTGCGGAGGACGTCAGGCAGGTGCTCGGCTCGGTGCAGGCCTCGTTCCTGGCGGCTGCGTTCGAAACGATCGATGCCGGCTATGGCAGTCTCGACAATTATCTGCGCGACGGCCTCGGCATCGGCCCGGCCGAGCGCGGGGGCCTGCGCGAACTCTATCTGGAAGGCTGAGGGCGCGCGCCGGCTGCGGTCAGGCGGCCGCTTCCATTTCGGCATCGAGGTCGGCAATGACGTCCTCGAATGCCTGGATCGCCTGCTGGATGGCCGCGATCTGCATCAGTTCCCAGCCGCTGACCGGACCATTGCGGTTCTGCAGCGCGACCACCAGATCGCGCCGCTGCTCCTTGAGTTGGACCAGCGGCAAGCCGTGGTCTGGCAATCCTCTTATCATGAGCGTTCCTGGTCCCCTGCTTGTCCGGAGAGCGAGCATACGAGGTTCGTCCTGCTGTCTGCTTACAGAGATCGGAACGATTCTATCGAAATTCGAAACATCGGGCCGGCCCGGCGCTCCCTGCCCGCCTCAGGTCGCAGCCGCCGGCGCCTTGCTGATCGCCTCGCACAGCGCGACGGAAATGCGCTGCGTGCTCCAGTCGCTCTGATGCAGTTTGGCCTCGTCCGTCGGATCGATCATCTGCTCCAGCGGAATATTGTTGTGAACGTGCCAGTGCCGCATCAGGGCCCAGCGCCTGAACACGCTGACCCCCGCCTTCTCCGCAGCACTGGCGATCAGCGATACAATCCGGTCCGACGCATCCGCCTTGTCGCCGAGCAGCATTGCCGGGACATATTGCGGATCCATCATCACGACATCGACCGGATACTGCTGCAGGCGCGCCAGGCCCTCCGTGATCTTCGCGGCAACACCGTCCAGATTGTAGTCGTGAAACACCGCGTTCGTTCCGACCTGCCAGATCACCAGCGAGGGCAGCTCCGTAAGGATATCGGCGTCGAAGCGCAGCAGTTCCTCATTTGCTTCCTCGCCGCCACGGCCACGATTGATCACATCGATGCGCGGATTATTGTATTTCCGCCGCAGGTACATTTCGAGCCGCGCCGGATAAGGCACCACGTCTTCGCGGCCCGCCGTTGACGATGAACCCATCGCGACGATTCGCACGGGGTCCTTGCCGAGCAAGGCCGCAGCAAGGTGCGGCAGCGGATATTTGAAGGTGACGAATTCGGCAGGAATGTCGACGTCGCCGGCACTATCGGACATCTGATATACCTCTTGTTGAAAATGCTATTTTAAATAGAGCGCTATCTCGCCGCCCAATCGGCAGCATTGCAAATCAAATTTCAGCGGCCATAGTGTGCGTCCTCCTCCCACTCTGGCCGGAGATGTCATGCTGCGGGAAAAAGTCATTGTCGTGACCGGCGCCTCCGGCGCGCTTGGCAAGGTCGTCGTGGAAATCGCACTGGCGCGAGGCGCCCGCATCGCCGCGATCGACCATGCCGCCGCACAGGCCGGACCGACGTCCCTGCGCCTCGAGCTTGGTGGCGTCGACCTCACCGACGCGGCGCAGGCCAGGAAGGCGATCGACTCGGCTGCATCGCATTTCGGCAGGCTGGATGGCCTGATCAACATCGCCGGCGGTTTTGCTTTCGAGACGATCGCCGACGGCGATCCGAAAACCTGGGCTCGCATGTACGCGCTGAACCTGACCACGGCGCTGAACGCCTCGCGCGCTGCGATCCCGCATCTTCTCGGCTCTGCCGCCGCGCGCATCGTCAATATCGGCGCCTTTGGCGCGCTGCAGGCGGGCAGCGGCATGGGCGCCTACGCCGCTTCCAAGGCCGGCGTGCATCGCCTCACCGAGGCGCTCGCCGCCGAGCACAAGGGCAAGATCACCGTCAACGCGGTGCTGCCGTCGATCATCGATACCGCAGCCAATCGTGAGAGCATGCCACAGGCGGACTTTTCCAAATGGGTAAGGCCGCAGGAACTGGCTGACGTGATCCTGTTCCTCGCAAGCGACGCAGCGAGCGCGATAACCGGCGCGCTGATCCCGGTGACGGGAAGGGTTTAGGCTGCCGGACCAGCATGCGGACGATGCGGTCAAACTGACGGGCGATTTTCCGCTAGAATCCGCCCAGTGAGTCGCGGCTCGGCCGCCGGAGTCTGCCCGTGGAAACCGCGCTGTATCTTCCAGTCAAACGCTTCCTGGAAAAGCTCGGCTTTTCCGTCAAGGGCGAGGTCGGCGGCTGCGACCTGGTCGCGCTGAGCGGCGACGATCCGCCCGTTGTCGTGGTCGGCGAGTTGAAGCAATCGTTCAATCTCGAACTGATCCTGCAGGCCGTCGACCGCGCCGGCGCTGCTGATGAGGTATGGCTGGCCGCAAGGCTCTCGGCGCGCGGCAAGGGACGCGAGAGCGATGCGCGCTACCGCAATCTGTGCCGCCGGCTTGGTTTCGGCATGCTCGCGGTGACCGATCGCGGCGACGTCGAGGTGATCGTC
>DASWVJ010000073.1:0-7139 GCA_036406295.1 Bradyrhizobium sp. | reverse complement strand
TTCTGCTGCGGAAATCGGCGGTTGCGTTGCTGGTGACGCAGCGTCCCGGATCGAATGCGCTGGCGACTGCGAAGAATATCTCGGACACCATGGTCAAGCTCAAGGCGAGCTTCCCGCAAGGGCTAGACTACAATATCGGCTACAATCCGACCGAATTCATCGCGCAATCCGTCCACGAACTGATCAAGACCATTTACGAGGCGATGGTGCTGGTCGTCATTGTGGTGCTGGTGTTTCTGCAGGGCTGGCGGCCGGCGATCATTCCGATCATCGCCATTCCGGTGTCGCTGGTCGGCACCTTTGCGGTAATGGCCGCGCTCGGCTTCTCCATCAACAATCTCACGCTGTTCGGTCTCGTGCTCGCCGTCGGCATCGTGGTCGACGACGCCATCGTGGTGGTCGAGAATGTCGAACGACATCTCGAGCACGGTATGAGCCGGCGCGATGCGGCGCTCAAGACCATGGAGGAGGTCGGCGGCGCGTTGGTCTCGATCGCGCTGGTGCTGTGTGCGGTGTTCGTGCCGACCGCGTTCCTCGGCGGCATCTCCGGGCAGTTCTTCCAGCAATTCGCCGTCACCATCGCGGTGGCGACGGCCATTTCCTGCTTCTGCTCGCTGACGCTGTCGCCGGCGCTGGCCTCGCAGATCCTCAAGCTCCACGCCGAGAAGACGGAGCCTGCGCGCTGGAACTTCATCGCCCGCGGCTGGGAGGCCTTCACGCGGCTCTTTAATCGTGGGTTTGACCGGCTGTCGCATCACTATGCGGGTGCGGCGAACTTCGTAATCCGCCATTCAGTGGCGATGCTGCTGGTTTACGTCGCCCTGATCGGCAGTGCCGGCTGGCTGCTCGTGGTCACGCCGCAGGGCTTCATTCCCGCGCAGGATCGCGGCTACGTCATCATCTCCGTGCAGTTGCCGGGCGCGGCCTCCCTGGACCGCACCACCCATGTGGTGCGCGAGATCGAGCGGATGGCGCTGGATACGCCCGGCATCGTCCGCGTCGCCGCCTTTGCCGGTTTCTCAGGCGCGACGCGAACGCAGGCAGGCAATGCCGCCGCGCTGTTCCCGGTGTTCGACGAGCCGGAAGTGCGGATCAAGAAGGGGCTCACCGCCGCCGCCATCACCGCGGACTTGCGTAAGCGCCTGTCGGGCATCGAGGGTGCCTTCATCATCGTGATTCCACCGCCCGCCGTGCCGGGCATCGGTACCGGTGGCGGCTTCACCATGCGCATCCAGGACCGGCAGGGCCGCGGAGCCCAGATGCTGGCGGCCGCGACCGACGAGCTCGTTGTCGCCGCGCGCAAGGACCCGCACCTCACGACGATATTCTCTCCCTTCAGCGCCAACACGCCGCAGGTGTTCGTCGACATCGACCGCGTCAAGGCGCAAAAACTCGGCGTGCCGGTCGCCGCCATCAACGACACCATCCAGACCTATTTCGGCTCCACCTATGTCAACGACTTCAACCTGTTCGGTCGCACCTACCACGTCACCGCACAGGCCGACCTGCCGTTCCGCAAAGAGAGCGCCGATCTGACGCGCCTGCGCACTCGCAACGCGACCGGCGACATGGTGATGCTCGGCAGCGTGGTCGATTTCCGCGACATCTCCGGTCCCGACCGCGTCGCGCGCTATAATCTCTATGCGGCCTCCGAGCTGCAGGGCGAGCCGACGCCGGGCACCAGTTCGACCACTGCGCTCAACATCATGAAGAAGCTCGCCGACGACACGCTCCCGTCCGGCTTCTCCTTCGAATGGACCGATCTCGCCTACCAGCAGGTCACCCAGGGCAACGCCGGCCTGTTCGTGTTCCCGATCTGCGTGCTGTTCGTATATCTGGTGCTGGCTGCCCAATATGGCAGCTGGAGCCTGCCCTTTGCGGTGATCCTGATCGTGCCGATGTGCCTGCTGGCGGCCACCATCGGCGTACGCATCATGGGGCAGGACGTCAATATCCTGACGCAGATCGGCTTCGTGGTGCTGGTGGGACTTGCCGCCAAGAACGCCATCCTGATCGTGGAATTCGCCCGCGACATCGAGCTCGAGGGCAAGCCGCGGCTGGAGGCGGTGATCGAGGCCTGTCGCCTGCGCCTGCGGCCGATCCTGATGACGTCTTTCGCCTTCATCCTCGGCGTGCTGCCGCTGGTGATTTCCACCGGGTCCGGTTCGGAGATGCGCCAGGCGGTAGGCGTTGCCGTGTTCTTCGGCATGATCGGCGTCACCCTGTTCGGCCTCGTCTTCACGCCGATCTTCTACATGGTGGTGCGCAACCTTGCCGACCGCGCCAGCCGCCGCGAGAAGCCTGCCGAGGCCGCCTGAGCGAATGCATTCGCGAAAGGTTCCTCACCCGTTCCCATACTTTCGGCCTAGGCGAAATAGATGGGCAGGCACGGGGTTATTCAATATCGTGCGCTCGCATTTTCCTGAACAGAAACGGCTGGGAGTAACAAGAATGAAATCGGGAATAGTTTCGGTTGCCGTGGTGGCTTGCGGCATTGCTTTTGCCGCGCCGGCGTCGGCCCAAGGAAATAATCAAGGCGTCAAGATCGGCATCCTCAACGACCAGTCCGGCGTTTATGCCGATTATGGCGGCAAATATTCGGTGGAAGCCGCCCATATGGCGGTCGAGGATTTCGGCGGCAGCGTGCTCGGCCACAAGATCGAGATCGTCACCGCCGACCACCAGAACAAGCCGGACCTTGGCTCTGCCATCGCGCGGCGCTGGTATGACGCCGACGGCGTCGACATGATCACGGAGCTGACGACGTCATCCGTCGCGCTCGCGGTGCAGGAGCTGTCCAAGGAAAAGAAGAAGATCGACATCGTCGTCGGTGCGGCGACCTCGCGCATCACGGGCGATGCCTGCACGCCCTACGGCTTCCACTGGGCCTACGACACCCGCGCCCTCGCGGTCGGCACCGGCGGCGCACTGGTGAAGGCCGGCGGCGACACCTGGTTCTTCCTGACGGCGGATTACGCCTTCGGCTACGCGCTGGAAAAGGACACCGCCGAGATCGTCACCTCCAACGGCGGCAAGGTGCTGGGCTCGGTGCGCGTGCCCCTCAACTCGTCGGATTTCTCCTCCTTCCTGCTGCAGGCGCAGAGCTCGAAGGCCAAGATCATCGGGCTCGCCAATGCCGGCCTCGACACCACCAACTCGATCAAGCAGGCGGCCGAGTTCGGCATCGTCAAGGGTGGCCAGAAGCTCGCGGGCCTCTTGATGACGATCACCGAGGTGAACGGCCTCGGGCTTGATGCGGCGCAGGGCCTTGTGCTCACCGAAGGCTTCTACTGGGACCACGACGATGCCTCGCGCGCGTTCTCCGAGCGCTTCTTCAAGCGCACCAACCGCATGCCCAGCATGATCCACGCCGGTACCTATTCGGCCGTGCTGAGCTACTTGAAGGCGGTCAAGGCTGCGGGCACCAAGGACAGCGAGGCGGTTGCCAAGAAGCTGAAGGAACTGCCGGTCGACGATGCCTTCGCCAAGGGCAAGGTGTGGGAGAACGGCCGCATGGTGCACGACCTCTATCTGTTCGAGGTCAAGAAGCCGTCCGAATCGAAGAAGCCGTGGGATTACTACAAGCAGCTCGCGGTAGTGCCCGGCGACAAGGCCTTCTTCACGCCGAAGGAAAGCGGCTGCCCGCTGACGAAGTAAGTCGTCCCAGGCTGGGTTGTCGCTCCGGCGACCCGTCTACGCCAAGGCTTCTACGTCAAGGCTTCGCCGGGGTTGTGGAGTTGGGTCCGCCGAAGCTTCAGCGAAGGCGGCAAGCCGGGGCCATAACCACAGGCGGCTTCCGCAAAGAAAAACGCCGCGCTGTCTTTCGACGGCGCGGCGCTTCTGTTTCAGAACACTGCCATCAGAAGTTCCGCTGGGCGCGAAGCTGCAGCAGGATGGTGTCCTGGTCCTTGAACTCGTAGAGCGCGTTCGGCTTCGGCGCGCTGGCGGTGAACACCGAGCTGCCCGACATCTTCTGGTCGAGGTGGAACCACTGGACTTCCGCCGAGAAGGTCAGGTTCTTGACGGGAGTCCAGCGCGTGACCGTGCCGAGCTGCCAGGTGTTGAAGTCGGGGTTGCAGGTGTAGTTGCCGACAGTGTTGCCGACCAGGGCTTGGCCCGGATGGGACGCGGCGAAGGCGGCGCAGTAGGCGCCCTTGGCCGAGGTGGTGCCCACGCCGGCGATCAGGTTGTCGTTGGCGCCACCGTCATAGCGGAGCGACACGAAGCTGCCGAACACGCTGGTCGACCAGTACGGATCCCAGTTGTGGTTGAAAGCGCCGCGGATGCCAAATGCCTTGGTCAGCTGCAGGCCGCCGGTCCCGCCAACGCCCGGGAGGTAGACGGCGTCGGTTGTCGCGCCAAAGCCTGCGCTCTGGTAAGCAAAGCCGCTGCCGCTGAACATCGCGAAGCTCGGCGAGTTGCCCGAGGTCGAGATCACGTTCTTGGTGGTGCCCACGGCGTAGGAAGCGTCGATCTTGATGTCGTCGCCGGGCCCGGTCGGCAGGTTCTTGATCTGCAAGCCTGCCATCACCGAACCGCCCCACTTGTCTTCGGGGTGTCCTGAGATCTCGGAGAGGGCAGTCGGAACCGCGCCGGCGCCGAGGATGTTGTAGGAAGCATCCACCAGATGCGCTGCGGCCGAGATCTGGAACAGACCCCAGGCCTGATCGACGCGGATGTTACCGACGATGTCCGGAGCACGCGTGCCGCCATAGGCGTTCGCTCCCGTTCCGGTGGAGCCGATCGCGCTGGGGATACCCAGATTGTAGACTGCCGTGCGATTCCACACGGTCGGATCATCGAGGCCGATGCTGGCGGAAACGCCGTTACCGAACTGGGCGGTGTACTGGATGTTGTTGGTGCCGGTGTCGGTGGTGTGGCCGCCGATCAGGTTCGAAGTGATGTTGCCGGGAACGCCCTGCCAGGGAGTGGCATAGGCCGAGGCAGACTTACCGAAGGTGAAGCCGGCGAACTGGATGAAGACGAATTCGACCGCGACGTAACCGCCGCCGGGGGTGTCGAGCAGGTTCTGGTTGTTGCCGAGGTTGGTCGCAAGGCTGTTCGGGTTGGACGTGGTGTTGCCGAACGTGGTGAACTGGAAGTCGCCCTGGCCGAAGGTGCGGACCACGCCGTACTCGGTCGCGGTGCGGGTATCGATAATCAGCTGCATACGGGAGCGGCCGGAGAAGTAGTTGCGATAGCGGTTCTGCTGGCCGATATCGCCGCTCCAGGCCGGCGCGCCGTGGGCGCCGCCGTTGAAAGTGGTGTCGACGCGCAGATAGCCGCCGACTCTCATGCAGGTGTCGGTGCCCGGGATGTACCAGAAACCGGCGCCATAGAGCGAACAGACGCGCACATACTCGACCGCCTTCGCCTTGATCGGCAAATCGGCCGCCCCTGCCGTGCCGCCGGCGAGAATCGCCGCCGCCGTGCCGAGGACAAAATTTCTTATCGTTGTCATTACTGACTCTCCGCTTGATCTGATGTTCGTCTTTTCGAATTGAACGCGTGGAAGAGCAGGTAGCCGGTGAACTCACCTCGCTTCATGACGCGGCGGTGACGACGGCTAGTTCGTGCGCAAGTGTGGTGCGCGTGCAACGTTGCGCGTGTGACGGAGTAGCTTCTTTCCGATTTGCGGCGTGACGCAGCAGAAAATGGCGCGTGACATGCAATCTGTCGCAACATCAGGCACATGTTGCTGCGACAATATGCGCATGACGATATCGATGATGATTGTGTCGGACCGCTTGGATGCCTGCGGAATGCGGCAACGACGCCTTGCATCGATGCGTGCGACGATTCATCGCCCTGCGGCCCTGTTCGTCGGGGTCGACGAACAGGGCACTTGGAGCAACAAGAGCAACGTGTGGTCAGCACGATGCCATCAACATTTATCCCATCGATCGTGATCGAAGAGCGACGAACCGATCCCAATTGCGTGATCCTGGAACGGTTCCAGGCGAGTGAATGCGCGTTTACTCACCTCATGCTCATATCAATGGCTCGTCATGCCCGGGACGCCCGGGCATGACGATGTGAGAATGCGGACTTAGGAAACGCTCGACATCCATCGTCTTCGGCGAACAACCATAAAGACGACAGGAAGATCGGGATCCATTTCAGCGTGTTCATTTGCACGCGACACGCGCTCGAAAAATCGGGAATTGAATACATCCTCTCGTTGAGCTGCCCGCCAGTATCCAGGCTGTGAACGCCGGCGCAGCGATAATCGCTTTCGCCGGTTCCAAAATGGGTCTAGCCTGCCGAAGTTGCGATCCTGCGGGGTATCACCATGCAGACGCGCGTCAGAAAGTTCGCCCATGTCCTGGAACGGACAGGGCTCGCCATGGCGGGTGCAGCGAGCGGGGTGTTCGTCGCGGCCCATACCGGATCGACCATCTCCGCGCTCACTTCGCAAGCGTTCCTTTTGGCCATGATGGTTGGTGGCGCGATCGGCTTTTATCTCGGCATCGACACGCCGCAACTTGTCTTCAACGGGGAAAGGGGGAAATCGAGCACGCGGATCGACGCCGCCGAACTGCTCAGCGCCGTCGGCACCTTCTGCGCCGCGCTGACCGCCTTTGCCTCGGTCGGTGTCATCGTGCTGCGCGAAGAGCCGCACATTGTCTGGACCGTGCTGATGCTGATCGGTTGGGTGCTTGGCATCTCCATGCAGATCGTCGCCGGCACGATTGCGCGCCTGCGGAATTAAGCCAGGAAAACAAACGGTTGGTATTCCGACAGGAGGATTGACCTACGCCTTCATTCATTCGCGCCGCGGAGGAATGTCTCTCGCCCGTCACCGCTTCGCTCTTTCCGGTGCGCCGCTACTTTCCCGGCACGCCAACCACGACACCTCCCTGCAAAGGAATACGTCATGACCCAAGCCGAGAAAGAACGCGCCGCCAGCGCGACGTCGAAGGTAGCGGCTGTCGATGCCAAGCTCGAAGTCGTCGTCATTCCGGTGTCTGACGTCGATCGCGCCAAGACGTTCTATGCCAGCCTCGGCTGGCGGCTGGATGCCGATTTCGCCGGCGAAGGCTGGCGTGTGATCCAGTTCACGCCGCCGGGCTCGCCGACCTCGGTCATCTTCGGCAAGAACGTCACTCCTGCGGCGCCCGGCTCCGCACAGGGGCTCT
>DASWVJ010000072.1:0-4160 GCA_036406295.1 Bradyrhizobium sp. | reverse complement strand
GGTGCTCTATGCCTATGTGTCGACGACCGGCAACAATGGCTCGGCCTTTGCGGGCCTCACCGGCAATACCTTCTTCTACAACCTGACACTTGCGATCGCGATGTTCGTCGGGCGCTTCTTCATGATCGTGCCGGCAATGGCCATCGCAGGCTCGCTGGCGGAGAAAAAGTCGGTTCCGGCTTCCGCGGGCACCTTCCCGACCACCGGCGGGCTGTTCGTCGGCCTCGTCGTCGGCGTCATCCTGATCATCGGCGGCCTCACCTTCTTCCCGGCGCTGGCGCTCGGCCCGATCGTCGAGCACCTCGCGATGAACGCCAACACCGTCTTCTGATCGCATTCGGAGCCACGTCCATGGAAACCATGAAACTGCAGAAAAGAACGGCCGTTTCGACGATGCTGGATCCGAAGATCGTCGTACCCGCGATCTGGTCGTCTTTCGCCAAGCTCGATCCGCGGCTGATGATGAAGAACCCCGTGATGTTCGTGGTCGAGATCGTTGCCGCGCTCACGACCGTGATCTTCGTCCGCGATCTCGTCACCGGCGGCGCCGGTCTCGGCTTTACCTTCCAGATCATCGTCTGGCTCTGGTTCACGGTGCTGTTCGCCAATTTCGCCGAAGCCGTGGCTGAAGGCCGCGGCAAGGCGCAGGCGCAATCGCTGAAGAAAACCCGCACCGAAAGCCAGGCCAAGCTGCTGCAGGGCTTGACGAGGACCTATCGCCTCGTGCCGGGCACCAGCCTGAAGGTTGGCGATCTGGTGCTGGTGGAAGCCGGCGACACCATCCCCTCCGATGGCGAGGTGATCGAGGGCGTTGCCTCGGTGAACGAGGCGGCCATTACCGGCGAATCTGCCCCGGTGATCCGCGAATCCGGCGGCGACCGCTCGGCCGTCACCGGCGGCACCCAGGTGCTGTCCGACTGGATCAAGGTCCGCATCACCGCAGCCCAGGGCTCGACCTTCATCGATCGCATGATCAAGCTGGTCGAAGGCGCCGAACGGCAGAAGACGCCGAACGAGATCGCGCTCAACATCCTGCTCGCGGGCCTGACCATCATCTTCGTGTTCGCGACCGTCACCATCCCGAGCTATGCGGCCTATGCCGGCGGCTCGATCTCCGTCGTGATCCTGGTCGCGTTGTTCGTGACGCTGATCCCGACCACCATCGGCGCGCTGCTCTCGGCCATCGGCATCGCCGGCATGGACCGCCTCGTGCGCTTCAACGTGCTGGCGATGTCCGGCCGCGCGGTGGAGGCGGCAGGCGATGTCGACACGCTGCTGCTGGACAAGACCGGCACCATCACGCTCGGCAACCGGCAGGCGACCGCATTCCGCCCCGTGCGCGGCGTGACCGAGCAGGAGCTTGCCGATGCCGCGCAGCTCGCCTCGCTCGCCGACGAGACGCCGGAAGGCCGTTCCATCGTCGTGCTGGCCAAGGAGAAATATGGCATCCGGGGCCGTGACATGAAGGAGCTCGCCGCCACTTTCGTGCCCTTCACGGCGCAGACCCGCATGAGCGGCATCGACGCCGGCTCATCCTCGGTGCGCAAGGGCGCGGTGGATGCGGTCCTCGCCTATATCGGCGGCGGCACGGCACAGTCGCTTGCCGGCGGCAATGCCGTCCGCGCCATCCAGCCGACACCTACGACGGATGCGGCTCGCGAGCTGCGGGCCATCGCCGACGAAATCGCGAAGGAAGGCGGTACGCCGCTCGCAGTCGCCAAGGACGGCCGTCTGCTCGGCATCATCCAGCTCAAGGACATCGTCAAAGGCGGTATCCGCGAGCGCTTCGCGGAACTGCGCCGCATGGGCATCCGTACCATCATGATCACCGGCGACAATCCGATGACCGCCGCCGCCATCGCAGCGGAAGCCGGCGTCGATGACTTCCTCGCCCAGGCAACACCCGAGGACAAGCTGAAGCTGATCCGCGACGAGCAGGCCAAGGGCAAGCTGGTGGCGATGTGCGGCGACGGCACCAACGACGCCCCCGCACTGGCGCAAGCCGATGTCGGCGTCGCCATGAACACCGGCACGCAGGCTGCCCGCGAGGCCGGCAACATGGTCGACCTCGATTCCAATCCGACGAAGCTGATCGAGGTGGTGGAGATCGGCAAGCAATTGCTGATGACGCGCGGCGCGCTGACGACCTTCTCGATCGCCAACGACGTCGCAAAGTATTTTGCGATCATTCCGGCGATGTTCCTCGCTTTCTATCCGCAGCTCGGCGTGTTGAACATCATGCACCTCGCCAGCCCGCAGAGTGCGATCCTGTCGGCGATCATCTTCAACGCACTGATCATCATCGCGCTGATTCCGCTGGCGCTGAAGGGCGTGGCCTATCGCGCCATCGGCGCCGGTGCGCTGCTGCGCCGTAACCTGCTGATCTACGGCTTGGGCGGCATCATCATTCCCTTTATCGGCATCAAGGCCATCGACCTCGTGGTCGCGGCCTTGAGCCTGGCTTAACGGCGTCATTGCGAGGAGCGAAGCGACGAAGCAATCCACTCTTTGCCCATTGCACGATGGATTGCTTCGCTTCGCTCGCAATGATGGAGAATACAGGAGACCCAAAATGCTAAGAGAAATCCGCCCCGCGATCCTCGTCCTGGTCATGCTCACGCTGATCACCGGCCTCGCTTACCCGCTCGGCATGACCGGCGTCGCCGGCGTCATCTTCCCGAAGCAGGCGCAAGGCAGCCTGATCGAGCAGGACGGCAAGGTGATCGGCTCGGCGCTGATCGGCCAGGAGTTCAAGGAGGACAAGTATTTCCACGGCCGCCCCTCGGCGACGCTCGCGCCCGATCCGGCCGATTCCTCCAAGACGGTGGCCGCGCCCTATAATGCCGCCAGTTCCGGCGGCTCCAATATGGGCCCGACCAGCAAGGCGCTCGCCGACCGCCTCAAGGAGGACGTCGAGAAGCTGAAGGCCGAGAATCCGAACACGCCCGTACCGGTCGATCTCGTCACCACCTCCGGCAGCGGTCTCGATCCCGATATTTCGCCGGAGGCGGCGCTGTTCCAGGTGCCGCGCATCGCCAAGGCACGCAGCCTGCCGGAAGACCGCGTCCGGCGGCTGGTGACGGAGAACACCAGGGGCCGCCTTGCAGGCTTCCTGGGCGAGCCTCGCGTTAACGTTTTGGCGCTGAATTTGGCCCTGGATGCTGCCACGGCGAGGTAGCCCGGGTCAGGGAGGTGACTATATTGCCTCATGGCCAATGAGCGCCAAAACACGGACTTGCGTCCCTCGCCGGAAGCCCTGCTGGAAGCGGCCCGGCGCGAGGAAGGCCACACCGGCAAGCTGAAGATCTTTGTCGGCGCCGCCCCCGGCGTCGGCAAGACCTATGAGATGCTGCAGAGCGCCCACGCCAGGCTCAAGGCCGGCACCGATGTGGTGGTGGGCGCTGTCGAGACGCATGGGCGCGCCGAGACTGAGGCACTGCTCACGGGACTGGAAGTCCTGCCGCGCAAGCAGATCGTCTACCGCGACCAGGCTCTCGAGGAGATGGACATCGACGCGCTGATCGCGCGCCGCCCACAGCTTGCGCTGGTCGACGAACTCGCTCACACCAACGCGCCCGGCTCCCGTCACCCGAAGCGCTATCTCGACGTCGAGGAATTGCTGTCGCGCGGCATCGACGTCTATACCGCCGTCAACATCCAGCACATCGAGAGCCTCAACGACGTTGTCGCCCAGATTACTCACGTCCGGGTGCGCGAGACGGTGCCGGATTCCGTGTTCGACCGCGCCGACGCCATCGAGCTGATCGACCTCACGCCGGACGACCTGATCCAGCGCCTGAAGGACGGCAAGGTCTACGTTCCCAAGCAGGCCGAGCGCGCGCTGGAGCATTATTTTTCGCCCGGCAATCTCACCGCGCTGCGCGAGCTGGCGCTGCGGCGTACCGCCGAGCGCGTCGACGAGCAATTGCTTACCCACATGCAGGCCAATGCGATTCCCGGCCCGTGGGCCGCGGGCGAGCGCATCCTGGTCTGCATCAGCGAGGATCCCCGCGCGGCGAGCCTCGTGCGCTACTCCAAGCGTCTGGCCGACCGCCTGCATGCGCCCTGGACCGCGATCGCCATCGAGACGCGGCGCAGCCTGCAACTCACCGACGAGCAGCGCGATCGCCTTGCCGATACCATGCGCCTTGCCGAGGCGC
>DASWVJ010000071.1:0-6017 GCA_036406295.1 Bradyrhizobium sp. | reverse complement strand
AGATCCTTCATGATCTCCTCCGTGCCGCCGCCGATGGCATTGACCTTGACCTCGCGATAGATGCGCTCGACCTTGACGCCGCGCATGAAGCCGGCTCCGCCGAAGATCTGCACCGCCTCCGAGGCGCAGAACGCCATGGTTTGCGTGGCCTGATTCTTCATCATGCAGATTTCGGCAACGGGATTTTCATTCTGCTCAAGCCGCCAGGCCAGAAGCTCCAGCATCGACTGACTGGCGGCGACACGTTGCGCCATATCGACGATCTTGTGGCGGATCACCTGGTGTTGCGCGATCAGCTTGCCGAAGGTCTTGCGCTCCCTGGCGTAGGCGATGGCTTCGTCCACGCAGACGCGCGCGTAGGCCGTGCAGCTTGCCGCCATGCCCATGCGCTCGCTGTTGAAATTCTGCATGATGATCTTGAAGCCGTGGCCTTCTTCACCGATCAGGTTTTCGGCGGGCACGCGGCATTCGTCGAAATGCAGGGTCGCGGTGTCGGAGGCCCACCAGCCCATCTTCTTCAGCTTGGTGCGCGAAAGGCCGGGTGTGTCGCCAGGAATGAGAAGCAGGCTGACGCCGCCGGCACCCTCACCGCCGGTGCGCACGGCAACCGTCAGATAGTCGGCACGCATGCCCGACGTGATGAAGGTCTTTTCGCCGCTGACGACATAGTGGTCGCCCTCCCGCCGCGCCTTGGTGCGGAGATTGGCGACATCGGAGCCGCCGCTCGGCTCGGTGATGGCGAGCGCGGAGATCTTCTGCCCCGACAATATTTGCAGCAGCACCCGCGCCTTGACCTCCGGCCGCGCCGCACGCGCGATCGGCGGCGAGCCGATGGTGTGACTCATCAGGCTGGCGGAGATTCCGCCCGCGCCGGCGCACGCCAGTTCCTGCGACGCTACGATCTTCATGAACTGGTCGGCTGGCACGCCGCCATATTCTTCCGGAAAGCCGAGCCCGAGCAGGCCCACTTCAGCGGCCTTCACGTAGAGCGAGCGCGGAAACTCGCCGGCCTCATCCCATTCGCTGGCATAGGGCTCGATCTCGCGCGCCACGAAGCGGCGCATCACGTCGCGGAATGCCTCATGGTCCTGCGTGTAGAACGGGCTCTGCGGCCGTGCGCGCTCCAGCATGGTATCCTCCCGGGCCTTTGACGTTGCCTTGATTTGACGGCGGCCCACTTGCGTTGAGTCGCTGCAATCGGCGGGCTGCGCAGCAAGCCGGTAAACGCAAGTATTGGAATAGGGTAACTCCGATGAATGATATAGGATAGCCACCAAGAAACGTCAGGCGACAGCCTATCGCAAGCCCAGGGGAGGCCGTCATGTCCGTCCGTTACTATGACTGGATCACCCATCACGGCCGCCGCAATCCAGGCAAGACCGCTCTGGTCGATCTCGCAAGCGGCCGCCGCTTCTCCTATGGCGATCTCGATCAACGCGTGTCACGGCTGGCTTCCCACCTGCGCGATGCGCTGGAGGTCGCGCGCGGCGACCGCGTCGCGGTGCTGGCGCTGAACACGACGGATACGATGGAAGTGCAGTTCGCCTGCTTCCGGCTGGGCGCGATCTTCCTGCCGCTCAACAACCGCCTCACCGTGCCGGAACTTCAGTTCATCGTCGGTGACGCATCGCCCAAGGTGATGATCCACGATGCCGACCTCGCCGAGACGGCGCTTGCCGTCGCCAGGCTCTGCAATGTTGCATCCGCGCTCGAGTTCGGTCCCGGCGGTTCCTACGAGGCCGGCATCGCGGCGGCAAAACCGATCGAGAGGGCCGAGATCGTCACGCTCGATGACACCTCGACCATCATGTATACCTCGGGAACGACGGGCCTGCCGAAGGGCGCGATCATCACCCACGGCATGACGTTCTGGAACTGCGTCAATCTCGGCGGACCAGCTTACATCTCGCCGGCCTCGGTGCTGCTCACGGTGTTGCCGCTGTTCCACACCGGCGGGCTCAATTGCTACACCAACCCGGTGCTGCATGCCGGCGGCACCGTGCTGATCATGCGCGCCTTCGATCCGGGCGAGGCCTTGAGCCTGATCAGCGATCCTGCGCAGGGCATCAACGTGTTCTTCGGCGTACCTTCGATCTATCAGTTCATGGCGCAGCATCCGGCCTTTGCCACTTCGGATTTCAGCCGGCTCATCGTCGGCGGGGTCGGCGGCGCGCCGATGCCGGTACCGCTCTTGAAAGTGTGGGAAGCGCGCGGCGTGGCGCTGCAGCAGGGCTACGGCATGACCGAGACCTCGCCCGCGGTGATGGTGCTCGACAAGGAAGACGCCGCGCGCAAGGCCGGCTCGTCCGGCAAGCCGGTACTGCACACCGAGGTGCGGATCGTGCGGCCCGACGGCAGCGACGCCGATGTCGGCGAACTCGGCGAGCTCTGGGTCAAAGGGCCGAACGTCACGCCCGGCTACTGGAACAGGCCGGATGCCGACAAATCCTCCTTCACTGACGGCTGGCTGCACACGGGCGATGCCACGCGCATGGACGAGGACGGCTTCTACTATATCGTCGACCGCTGGAAGGACATGTACATTTCCGGCGGTGAGAATGTGTATCCGGCCGAGGTCGAGAGCGTACTGCATCAACTCGCAGCCGTCGCGGAAGCTGCCATCATCGGCGTCCCCAACGAGCAATGGGGCGAGGTCGGCATGGCCATCGTCGCGGT
The DNA here is from genome assembly GCA_036406295.1 of Bradyrhizobium sp. Taxonomy (GTDB): domain Bacteria; phylum Pseudomonadota; class Alphaproteobacteria; order Rhizobiales; family Xanthobacteraceae; genus Bradyrhizobium. The sequence continues at coordinate 3,341 of DASWVJ010000071.1, read as the reverse complement.
GAAGCCGGGACACACGCTGACGCCGGCGGAGATCCACGCGCACTGCGCCGCCAACCTCGCCAGGTTCAAATGCCCACGGCTGATCGAGTTCGTCGACGCGTTGCCGCGCAATGCGACGGGAAAAATCCACAAGCCGACCCTGCGCAAGCAGTTCAGCGTGACGAAGCCGACGGACGCGAGCGCCGCGGCGTCGTAACGCGCTGTCATTCCGGGGCGATGCGAAGCATCGAACTCTGGAGTGGCCTTGCGCTCCTGAGAATCTCGAGATTCCACAATGCGCAATTGCGCATTGGGGTTCGCGTCTTCGACGCGCCCCGGAAAGACACTCAGCCCTGCATGAACAGCGCGAACGGTTCTTCCATTGTCTTGCGCAGATGCTCGCGGTAGGTCGCGTAATTCACGTCGTCTTTCGTGAGCCGGCCGAGCGTCGGTTTCGCAATCAGCTTGATCGGCAGGAAGGCGATGGGTGCGGCGATCGGCGTCAGCAGCGAGCCGCGGCCGGCGAGCAGCGTGGTGATGATGCCGTACATCTCGCCCAGGATGGTCGGGCGCGACACCGTGATCAGGCGGTGCTGGCCGTGGCGGTTGGTGACGAGATAGATGTGGCCGGACTGGTTGGGCACCGCCACCTCACCATACTGGGTGTAAGCGGCATCCAGCCTTTCGCCCTCGCGGAACACCAGCGAGGACGACGGCGCATCCCAGGCGATGTCGGTGCGATAGGCGTAGATCGCGTCCTTGTCGCCGAAGGACGGCCGGACCGTGATATAGGTGCCCTCAAGCCAGGCCACCGCGCGGCGCGAATAGGCGCCGAGGCCGTCGGGCGAGACCTCGCCATTGGCGGCGGCCGCAGACGACGCTGCATCGGCGCCCTTGCTCTTGCGCAAGGAGACACCGAGCGCCTGCTCCAGCCGTACCGTGGTGGCGAGCGTGAACGGCCTGCGGCCGCCAAGCACTTTCTCCAGGGTCGAAAGGCTGAGCTTGGCCTGTTCGGCGAGCGCCTGCCGGGAGATGCGGCGGCGGGCAAGCTCCTCACGTACCAATTCCGCCACCTGCCGGCTTTGCTCGGCGGAAAGTTGCTTGTCCGGCGACGGCATCCCTGCTCCCTTTGATTCCAGTCATTCTAGCAGACGCACATTTCCGCACAAAACCGCAAAGCACCGTACAGCCGCACCGGGCGCCGTCCGGCGGCGGCTGAACAATGCCGATCATTATGCTCGCGAATAAGTCGGCGCGCGCGAAGGATAGCGGCGGTGGATGTCAACCCTGCCGGAGTCTTCTCTCCATGACCGCCTGCGAAAAACTCGACGCTGCCGCCAGGCCCCGCCTGTGGCGCGCCGCCAAATTTCTGCTGTTCCTGTTGAGCGAAGGAGCGGCCGTTGTCCTGATCGGATTTGCCGCGCTGTTCGTGAACTTCCAGCCAGCCTGGTCGGCGAGCCTGCCACCGGCCGGCGTAGCGCGGCCTGGCGATGCCAAGTCCGGCTCGCTGCTGCTCAAGAGCGAGGACGGCTACACCGAAGCCGTCCGGCTCGGCATCGACGTCGACCTCACCGTGTCGGGCCCGACCATCCGTGCCCGCGTGACGCAGCTTTTCCGGAACCCGACCAAGGACTGGGTGGAAGCGGTTTACGTCTATCCGCTGCCGCCGGGCGGCGCCGTCGACACGCTGAATATGGTGGTCGGCGACCGCGTCGTGGTCGGCGAGATCAAGGAGCGCCAGCAGGCCCGCATCATCTATGAGCAGGCCAAGCAGAACGGGCAGAAAGCGGCGCTGACCGAGCAGGAGCGGCCGAACATGTTCACCAACTCGCTCGCCAATATCGGCCCCGGCGAAACCGTGCTGGTGCAGATCGAATACCAGGAGCCGGTGCACCAGACCGGCAACGCCTTCTCCGTGCGAGTGCCGATGGTAGTGGCGCCGCGCTACAATCCCGCGCCGATCGTGCAGAGCGTCGAGTTTAAGCCAAATGGCGGCGGCTCGGGCATAGCCGCAACCGATCCCGTGCCGGATCGTGACCGCATCACGCCGCCGGTGCTCGATCCCGCGGAGCACGCCCCGGTCAATCCGACCGCGATCACCGTGCGCCTGCAGGCCGGCTTTCCGCTCGGCGAGGTAAAGAGCCATCATCACGCGGTGAAGACCGAGAAGGTCGACGACTCTTCGCAAGTGATCCGGCTTGCCGAAGGCGTGGTGCCGGCCGATCGCGACTTCGAGCTGACCTGGACGCCGGCCGCCGAGAAGGCCCCGTCGGTCGGGCTGTTCCGCGAGCATGTGGGCGATGCCGATTACCTGCTCGCCTATGTCACGCCGCCGTCGGTCGACAACGCAACGCAGAAGCAGCTCGCCCGCGAAGTCATCTTCGTGATCGACAATTCCGGCTCGATGGGCGGCACCTCGATCGTGCAGGCCAAGGCGAGCTTGCTTTATGCACTCGGCCGGCTGCAGCCAGGCGACCGCTTCAACGTGATCCGTTTCGACAACACCATGACGGTGTTGTTCCCGGCACCGGTACCGGCCGACGCCTCGAATGTCGCGCGGGCGACGTCCTTTGTCAGCGCGCTGCACGCCGAAGGTGGCACCGAGATGCTGCCGGCGATGCGCGCTGCGCTCAGCGATAGCAACCGCGAGGACACTTCCCATGTGCGGCAGGTGGTGTTTCTGACTGACGGTGCGATCGGCAATGAGGAGCAGATGTTCGAGACCATCTCGGCGCTGCGCGGCCGCTCGCGGATCTTCATGGTCGGCATTGGGTCTGCGCCGAACACCTTCCTGATGACGCGCGCTGCCGAGCTCGGCCGCGGTGCCTTCACCCATATCGGCTCGACCGACCAGGTCGAAGAGCGGATGCGCGGATTGTTTGCCAAGCTGGAAAATCCGGCGGTGACCGGGCTGTCGGCAAAGTTCTCCGAAGCGAAGGCCGACATGACGCCGGCCGTCCTGCCCGACGTCTATCGCGGCGAGCCGCTGGTGCTGGCGACCAAGCTCGACAAGCTTTCCGGCTCGGTCGAGATCAAGGGCCGCATCGCTGACCGCCCATGGTCGGTGACCCTGCCGCTCGCCAATGCCGCCGAGGGCAAGGGGCTGTCCAAGCTGTGGGCCTATCGCAAGATTGCCGATGCCGAGGTCTCACGCACCATGCGGCAATCCACGCCGGAGGAAGCCGACAAGGCCGTTCTCGCTCTTGCGCTAGAGCATCAACTCGTCACTCGCCTGACCAGCCTCGTTGCGGTCGACAAGACGCCGAGCCGTCCCGACGGCGAGACGCTGAAGCTGGCCGAGCTTCCGCTCAACCTGCCGGCGGGCTGGGAGTTCGAAAAGGTGTTTGGCGAGCGCCGGCAAA
>DASWVJ010000070.1:0-9215 GCA_036406295.1 Bradyrhizobium sp. | reverse complement strand
TGCCAGCGAGGACATGTTCGCGCGCTTTGCCGCGTCGGGCCTTGCCATCCTGTTCGGCGTGCAGGGCGCCATCAACATGGCGGTCAACCTGCAGCTGATCCCTGCGAAAGGCATGACGCTGCCTTTCATCTCCTATGGCGGCTCCTCGATCATCTCGCTCGCTTATGGTGTCGGCATGATGCTGGCCCTGACGCGCCTGCGCCCGCGCATCGAGGTAGAGTCGAGCAACGAGGCAGGGGCGCTGCGCGGGTACGCGTAATCAGTCGTCATTCCGGGGCGATGCGAAGCATCGAACCCGGAATGTCGAGATTCCGGGTCTGGTCCTTCGGACCATCCCGGAATGACCGGCCTAAGCATCGCGCCCGTCTGTCGCAATGACGGTTCAATACTGCTATCAACCCTCTCATGACCACTGCGCCTCTCATTCTCCTGGCCGCGGGCGGCACCGGCGGCCATCTGTGTCCTGCGGAAGCGCTGGGCGTCGAGCTGATCAAGCGCGGCTATCGCGTGCGGCTTGCCACCGATGCCCGCGCGCTGCGCTATAGCGGCCTGTTCACCCGCGACATGATTGACGTCGTGCCGAGCGAGACCGTGCGCAGCCGTAATCCCGTCTCGCTGGCGCGCACCGCGATCATGCTCGGCTACGGCATGATGGTCGCGCTCAAGCTGGTGCGGCGCCTGAAACCGGCGGCCGTCGTCGGCTTCGGCGGCTATCCGACGGTGCCGCCACTATTGGCTGCGCGCCTGTCCGGCGTGCCCGGCATCATCCATGACGCCAATGCCGTGCTCGGCCGCGCCAACCGTTTCCTCTCCGGTCGCGTCAATGCGATCGCGACCTCGCTGCCGGGCGTGCTCGACCGCGATCCTGCGCTGGCCGGCAAGACCACCACCGTCGGCACGCCGATGCGCCCGGCCATCCTTGCCGCCGCCGGCGTCGCCTATGAATCGCCGCAAGCCAACGGCCCGCTGCGCCTGCTGGTGGTTGGCGGCAGCCAGGGCGCACGGGTGATGAGCGACATCGTTCCCCCTGCGATCGAGCGGTTGGAGCCAGCGCTGTGGAGCCGTCTCGTGCTTACGCAGCAGGTGCGCGAGGAAGACATGGCGCGGGTGCGCGCGGTCTACGACAAGCTCAAGGTCAACGCCGAGCTCGCGCCGTTCTTTTCCGACCTGCCGGCGCGGCTCGCCTCCAGTCACCTCGTGGTCTCGCGCTCCGGCGCCGGCACGGTGGCGGAGCTCGCCGCGATCGGCCGTCCCTCGATCCTGGTGCCGCTGCCCGGCGCGATCGACCAGGACCAGTTCGCCAATGCCGGTGTGCTGGCACAGGCCGACGGCGCGATCCGCATCGTGCAGGGCGAGTTCACGCCCGACCGGCTGGCCTTGGAAATTTCGGCCATGGCCGCCGAGCCTGCCCGGCTCACCGCCATGGCCGCCAATGCGCGCAGCGTCGGCCGCCTCGACGCCGCCGAGCGGCTGGCCGATCTGGTGGCGAAAGTGGTCGGAATTTGAGCTTTCGGCGCTAAATCTCGACGAAAAACCGCTTGTCATGCCCCGCGAAAGCGGGGCATCCAGTACGCCGCGCGGCCGATTTGGACAACCGACTGCGCGGAGTACTGGATCGCCCGCCTGCGCGGGCGATGACACCGGAAGGGCCTCCATGAGACTGCCGCGCGAGATCGGACCCATCCATTTCATCGGGATCGGCGGAATCGGCATGAGCGGCATCGCCGAAGTGCTGAGCAATCTCGGCTACACTGTGCAGGGCTCGGACGCGGCCGACGGCTACAACCTCGACAGGCTGCGCAAGAACGGCATCACCGTCAGCGTCGGCCACAAGGCCGACAATGTCGCGGGCGCCGCCGTCGTCGTGGTCTCCTCAGCGATTAAGCGCGACAATCCGGAACTGGTGGCGGCGCGCGCGCAGCGCATCCCGGTGGTGCGCCGCGCCGAAATGCTGGCCGAATTGATGCGGCTGAAGAGCTGCGTCGCCATTGCGGGCACCCATGGCAAGACCACGACCACCACCATGGTCGCCACCTTGCTCGATGCCGGCGGCCTAGATCCTACCGTCATCAACGGCGGCATCATCAATGCCTACGGCACCAATGCGCGGCTGGGCGCCGGCGACTGGATGGTGGTGGAGGCCGACGAGAGCGACGGCACCTTCCTGAAACTGCCGACCGATATCGCCATCGTTACCAATATCGACCCCGAGCATCTCGACCACTTCAAGACCTTCGAGGCGGTGCAGGAGGCGTTCCGCAATTTCGTCGAGAACGTGCCGTTCTACGGCTGCGCCGTGATGTGCACCGATCATCCCGTCGTGCAGAGCATGGTCGGCCATATCGAGGATCGCCGCATCATCACCTACGGGCAGAACCCGGAGGCCGACGTGCGGCTGACGGATCTCATGCCGATCAGCGGCGGATCGAAATTCAAGGTTGCGATCCGCGACCGCAAGAGCGGCGCTGTCAGAGAGATTTCAGACCTCATGCTGCCGATGCCGGGACGGCATAACGCGTCGAATGCGACGGCGGCGATCGCGGTGGCGCACGAGCTCGGCGTTTCCGATGATGTGATCCGTGCGGCAATCGCAGGCTTCGGCGGCGTGAAGCGGCGCTTTACCCACACCGGCGAATGGAACGGCGTCACGGTGATCGACGACTATGGGCACCATCCGGTTGAGATATCGGCGGTGCTGAAAGCGGCCCGGGACTCCTATGACGGCAAGATCATCGCCGTGGTGCAGCCGCACCGCTACACCCGCCTGCAATCGCTGTTCGAGGAATTCTCCAATTGCTTCAATGACGCCGACACGGTTGTGGTGGCGGAGGTTTATCCGGCCGGCGAGACGCCGATCAAGGGCGTCAATCGCGACAGTCTTGTCGCCAGCCTGCGCGCCCACGGCCATCGTGAGGTGATCCCGCTGCCGAGTGCGGGGGAACTTGCGAAGATCGTGCACGGCCTGGCCAAGCCGGGCGACCTCGTCGTTTGCCTGGGGGCCGGCAACATCACGCAATGGGCCTACGCATTGCCCGGCGAACTGAAGGCGCTGGGGTGATGGACGTGTCCCGTTTTCCTTCGACAAGCCCGGCCATGACGAGTTGAGAGGGTTCGCTTGACCTTCCCCGACATCACACCCGAACTCAAAGCCGCGATGCCGCAACTGCGCGGGCGGCTGCTCGCCAACCAGTCGCTGGCGGAACTCACCTGGTTTCGCGTCGGCGGTCCGGCGCAGGTGCTGTTCACGCCGGCGGATGAAGACGATCTCGCCTATTTCTTGAAGCATCTTCCGAAGGAGCTGCCGGTTTACGTCGTCGGCGTCGGCTCCAATCTGATCGTGCGCGACGGCGGCATTTCGGGCGTGGTGATTCGGCTGGCGCCGCGCGCCTTTGGCGAGACCAGTGCGCAAGGCGATACCGTGACTGCAGGGGCAGCCGCGCTCGACAAGCGCGTGGCGGAGACGGCGGCGGCAGCGAATATCGGCGGCATGGAGTTCTTCTTCGGCATTCCCGGCACCATCGGCGGGGCGCTGCGGATGAACGCCGGCGCCAATGGTAGCGAGACCAGGGATGTGCTGGTTGAAGCGACCGGCATCGGCCGTGATGGCACAAAGCACACCTTCAGCAACGCCGACATGAAGTTCGTCTATCGCAACAGCGGCGTCGATCCCTCCATCGTCTTCACCTCGGCAAAGTTCCGTGGCGCCATCGGAACGCCTGAAGCCATCCGCGCGCGGATGAACGAGGTTCAGACCCACCGCGAAACGGCTCAACCGATTCGTGAGAAGACCGGCGGCTCCACCTTCAAAAACCCGCCCGGCAACAGCGCCTGGAAGCTGATCGATGCAGCCGGCTGCCGGGGCCTGCGCGTCGGCGGCGCGCAGGTGTCGGAAATGCACTGCAATTTCCTGATCAACACCGGCAACGCCACCGGCCATGACATTGAAACGCTGGGCGAAACCGTGCGCGAGCGGGTTAAAGCGAATTCCGGTATAGAGCTGCATTGGGAAATCAAGCGGATTGGGATTTCCAAGTAACTGTCATTCCGGGGCACGCGCAGCGTGAACCCGGAATCTCGAGATTCCGGGTTCGTCCTTCGGACGCCCCGGAATGACGAACGCGAGGCAAGATGCGCAACACCATTCTCTTCGGCGGTACTAACAAGGAGCGACTCGTCTCGGTCGCTTCCGCACAGGCGCTGTGCGAGTCGCTGCCCGACGCCGATCTCTGGTTCTGGCACGTCGCCGACACCGTGCATGAGGCGACGCCGGCGCAACTGCTCGGCCATAAGCGGCCGTTCGAGGACGAGTTTCAGCCCGCAAGCCGCGGCGTGCCGCTCGCACAGGCGCTCGACCGCGCGAAGGCGGAGGGCCGCGTGCTCGTCCTTGGCCTGCACGGGGGCAGGGCGGAGAACGGCGAATTGCAGACGATGTGCGAGATCCGGGGCGTCCCCTTCACCGGCTCGGGCTCGGCATCCTCGCACCTTGCCTTCGACAAGACCGCCGCCAAGCGTTTTGCTGCGCTGGGCGGCGTGCCCTCGCCATCCGGCATCGATCTCGGCCATCTCGAACAGGCCTTCGCCGAATACGGCAAGCTGATCGCAAAACCGGTCAAGGACGGCTCGAGCTACGGCCTGATCTATATCGTCGCCCAGCAAGACCTCGTCGCCGTCCGCAACGCCGCAACGACCGAGGAATACCTGATCGAGCCGTTCATATCAGGCACGGAGGCGACCTGCGGCGTGCTCGAGCAGTCGGACGGCAAGATGTTCTCGCTGCCGCCGATCGAGATCGTCGCTGCCGAGGGACGTTTCGACTACACCGCGAAGTATCTGCTGAAGTCCACGCAGGAGATTTGTCCCGGCCGCTTCACGCCTGAGGTGACTGCGCAGTTGCAGGATCTCGCGGTGAAGGCGCATCGCGCGCTGTCGTGCTCCGGCTATACGCGGTCCGACTTCATCATTTCGCCGAAGGGGCCGATTTATCTGGAAACCAACACGCTGCCAGGCCTCACCAAGGCCTCGCTCTATCCGAAGGCGCTGAAGGCGCAGGGCATCGACTTCGCCGATTTTCTGCACGATCAGATCGCGCTGGCAATCAAACGCACGCAAAGGTAGCGGAAACGCCAGTTTTCGCGCGGGCGCCTCAAAATCTCCCAAAACCGTACAAACCTGCGGCAAACCCCTCACAGCACGGGCGAAATCGCTGCCTGACCGGGCCGAGTTTACCCTTTGTTTACCAGGAAGAACGAAGGTTAACGCTGGCGGCGCAGGTGTGCGCTCGGCCGGCCATGCGGGCATGACCGAGACGCCATTTGTGCCAGCGCCCGCAAAGGCTTGCGGGTCGTAATTGACGGGCTCGTGCAATGGATGGTGCAGGGCGCTCCAGGAGATCCAGGCGATCGCCGGAGCCGAAGACTGACCTGAAGGCGGCCGCCATTGGCGCGGTCGTGCTGCTGCGCGAGTATTTTGGATTACATCGTAAACGCGTGAAGACCGTTCGCGACGAGCCGCCGCATCGCGCGATCCTCTGGATCGAGCGCCATATGCCGCGCCGCGCCGTGCTGATGCTCACCATCGCAACATTGCTCGGCAGCGCCGTGCTCGGCGTCATCAGGGGCAGCCATGTCGATGCCGTGCTGGAGCAACTCGCCGACGGCCGTAACGCGCTTGCCAATTCCGCCGGCTTCCGCATCACCTCGGTCGTCATCAACGGCCGCAGGCAGCTGAGCCAGGACGAGGTGCTTGGCATCGGCGGCGTCAACGGCCGCTCGTCGCTCTTGTTCCTCGATGCCGCCACCGTGCGCGACAAGCTGAAGGCCAATCCGTGGATCGCCGAGGCCACCGTACAAAAATTCTATCCCGGCCAGTTGCAGATCGACCTCGTCGAGCGCACGGCGTTTGCGCTGTGGCAACAGGGCGGACGCCTTGCCGTGATCGCGGAAGACGGCGCGGTACTGGAGCCCTATTTGTCGCGTCGCTTCGCTGCTCTCCCGCTGGTGGTGGGGAAGGGCGCCGAGACCCGCGCGCGCGATTTCCTCGCGCTGCTGGCGCGTTATCCGCAAGTCCACTCCGTCACCAAGGCCGCGATCTTCGTCGGCGAGCGCCGCTGGAACCTGCGCCTGAAGGACGGCCTCGACATCCGCCTGCCCGAGAACGACGTCGGCAACGCGCTGGCGGCGCTGTCGAAGATGGACAAGGAAGACAAGCTGTTCTCCCGCGACATCGTCGCGGTCGACATGCGCCTGCCCGATCGGCTGACGGTGCAATTGTCCGAGGACGCGGCAAAGGCCCGCGAGGAGCTGTTCAAGGACAAGAAGAAGAAAAAGGCCGGTGACGCATGACCGGCCTTGATCGCACCCAGACCCCGAAGACGCGCCCGATGACCAAGCGCACCACGATGGTCGCTTCCCTCGACATCGGCACCAGCAAGATCGCCTGCATGATCGCGCGGCTGAAGCCGAGCCCGCCCAACGAGGCGCTGCGCGGCCGCACCCATGCGGTGGAGCTGATCGGCTACAGCCAGATCCAGTCGCGCGGCATGAAGGCCGGCGCGGTGGTCGATCTCGCCGAATGCGAGCAGGCGGTGCGCCAAGCCGTGACGCTGGCCGAGCGCATGGCCAAGGTGCGGGTCGAGTCGGTGTTGCTGTCGGTTTCCGGCGGCCGCCTGCAAGGCCAGCTCGTCGAGGCCGCCGCCGACATCAAGGGCGGTTCGGTGACATCGGCGGACGTCACTCGCGTCACCTCTACCGGCATGCGCCACGCCACCGGCGCGGGCCGCACCGTGCTGCACACCTTGCCGACCGGTTATTCCGTCGACGGTGTGAAGGGCATCCGCGATCCCAAGGGCATGGTCGCCCGCCAGTTCGGCGTCGAGATGCACGTCGTCACCGGCGATGCCACGGTCGCCCGCAACCTGATGCTGGTGGTCGAGCGCTGCCACCTCAATGTCGAGGCCATGGCGGCGAGTCCTTATGTCGCAGGGCTGGCCGTGCTGACCGACGACGAGGCGGATCTCGGCGCGGCGGTGGTCGAAATGGGGGCCGGCTCGACCACGATTGCGACTTATTCGGGCGGCCGCTTCGTCCACGCATCCGGATTTGCGCTCGGCGGGCAACACATCACGATGGATTTGGCCCGCGGACTCTCCGCCTGCATTGCAGATGCCGAGCGAATCAAGACGTTATATGGCACCGTGCTGACCGGCGGGTCTGACGCGCGAGAATTGATGTCTGTACCGACTGCGGGCGACGACGAGATCGACGCCCCGCAGATCGTGTCCCGCGCCACGATCGCAAACATCGTCCGGCATCGCGCCGAGGAGATTTTTGAGATGGTGAGGGACCGCCTGGCGGATTCCCCCTTTGCAGCGGAGCCGAGGGCCCGGGTCGTCCTGAGCGGCGGGGCCGCGCAACTCACCGGCTCGGTCGAACTTGCCACCCGCATCCTGAACCGCCCGGTGCGGATTGGCCGCCCGCTCGGTTTCGGCCGACTGCCCAACGAGGCCAAGAGCGCCTCATTCGCGGTTCCCGCGGGACTTTTGGTCTACCCGCAATATGCCCATCTCGAACACGTCGAACCGCGGCATACGCGGCAGCTCATGACAGGGACTGACGGATACTTTGGAAAGGTCGGACGATGGCTTCGCGAGGGCTTCTGATGACCGATGTCACCATCATTCGATTTTCACCAGATCCCGTGGCCACAGGCCCGGGCGAACCAACGCGCGTTTAGCTACGAGAGGCAACCATGGCAGTCAACATCACTCCTCCTGACATCAGCGAGCTGAAACCGCGGATCACCGTCTTCGGCGTCGGCGGCGCGGGTGGAAACGCCGTCAACAACATGATCACCGCCGGGTTGCAGGGCGTCGACTTCGTCGTCGCCAACACCGACGCGCAGGCGCTGACGATGTCGAAATCGCAGCGCATTATCCAGATGGGCACGCAGGTGACCCAGGGCTTGGGGGCCGGTTCGCAGCCGGACGTCGGCGCGGCCGCCGCGGAAGAGGTGATCGACGAGATCCGCGACCATCTCTCCGGCGCCAACATGGTGTTCGTCACCGCCGGCATGGGCGGCGGCACCGGCACGGGCGCTGCTCCCGTCATCGCCAAATGCGCGCGCGAAATGAACATCCTCACGGTGGGCGTGGTGACAAAGCCGTTCCACTTCGAGGGTGCGCGCCGCATGCGCACCGCGGAGTCCGGCATCTCCGAGCTGCACAAGGTGGTCGATACGCTGCTGATCATCCCGAACCAGAATCTGTTCCGCGTGGCGAATGAAAAAACCACCTTCGCCGACGCCTTCGCGATGGCCGACCAGGTGCTCTATTCGGGCGTCGCCTGCATCACCGACCTGATGGTGAAGGAAGGCCTGATCAACCTCGACTTCGCCGACGTCCGCGCCGTGATGCGGGAAATGGGCAAGGCGATGATGGGCACCGGCGAAGCCTCCGGCGACAAGCGGGCGCTCACCGCCGCCGAAGCCGCCATCGCCAATCCGCTGATCGATGACTCGTCGATGAAGGGCGCCAAGGGCCTCCTCATCTCTATCACCGGCGGCAAGGATCTCACCCTGTTCGAGGTCGACGAAGCCGCCACCCGCATCCGCGAGGAGGTCGACCAGGACGCCAACATCATCGTCGGCGCCACCTTCGACGAAGCGCTCGATGGCATCATCCGCGTCTCCGTCGTCGCCACGGGCATCGACCAGTCGGCCGTCGCCCGCTCGCTGAGCGGGGCGGCTGCACCCGCCCCGCAGGCCGCGCCGGCGGCTTCGCCGGAGACGCGCCTCGCCGATCTCACCGCGCGCCTGCGCGCCGACAACCAGCGTCTCGCCGAGCGCGCCCAGAAGCTGGAGGCCGCCGTCTCCAGCCCGGTCGCCACGGCACCCGCGGCGGGCGCCCCGCGCGCGAGCAGCAATGTCGAGCGTGCGGCGCTTGCGGCGATTGCCGCCGCGGTTGCGCCCGAAGCGCCCCCGGCGCCCGCGCATCCCGTGACCTATGGCGACGTCACCGTGCGGCCGGTCGCGCAGAAGCCCACTCTGTTCCCGGACAAGGAGCCCACCCGCGCCGAATCGCAGGAGCCGCCGCCGGCCGAGAACTTCATCCCGCCGGCTGCCGAGCGGCCGCCGACCAGGACGCCGCGCATGCCCAAATTCGAGGAACTGCCGATGCCGGCCCAGGCCGAGATTCGCAAGGCGCAGGGCGAGGCCGACGA
>DASWVJ010000069.1:0-5840 GCA_036406295.1 Bradyrhizobium sp. | reverse complement strand
AGTTGCAGCCAGGCCGATGAGGCGCCGGGTCCACCATTGAACAGGAACGTCACCGGCCGCGCGCCACGGTCGGCGCCGTCGAGCTGGTAGGAGGTGTAGGCGACATCGGCCTGCGGCTCGCCCTTGTCGTCGAACAGGCGAATCGAGCCGGCGACCGCGGTAAAGGACAGCGTGCGGTCGGACAGTGCCAGCGTGTGCCTGGTGGTAGAATCCGGCGGCAGCCGATGCTGTTCGACCGCCGGCGCATTTTGCCCTGCCCCGCCCTTCTGACCGGATGGCGCCTTCGCCGCCTGAGCGGGCGGGTCTCGCGGCGGTTGATCCTCGGCGCGCACACCGGCAGCAAGCGCAAGCGTCAGTAGCGCGAGCAAAATACCGCCGAACACACCATGCGGAGCGGCTAAGCGACTGGCCATCCCCGTGTCTCCCTGCATCTGCCATAATTGTCGTGCGGTTCCCTCCGCACCGGCTGAATGGTCTACAACGGGGCAAAGGAATGAAAGTCACAAACGCGCCAAGTCGAACATTGCCGCTCACCGATGCGACTACCAGTCGCGCCGGTATGTTGTTCTCGCGGGCCGCTAAGTGATATCAGTCACATTCACTGACGCGGTCGACCTTTATGCCACCGGATCAAGCCCCCATGGGCTGGATGATCGGGGAGCAAGCCTCTCCATTTCAGAGGGATTTTTTACATGAAACGAGCGATTGCACTCTGTGTCGGACTATTGGCCCTGGCAGAGCCTGCCGCCGCCCAGTCGCCGGTCGCCGTCGTCGAAGAGGTTCAGGGCAAGGTCACGGGCGCCGAGTTCATGGACTATGTGACGCCGAAAACGGTGATCAAGATTGGCGCCGGCGGCTCCGTTACGATCTCCTACATGAAGTCCTGTCAGCGCGAGAAGATCAGCGGGCTCGGAACCGTGATCATCGGCGCCGATGAGAGCTTCGTGCAGTTCGCCGACGTCACGCGCGAGAAGACCGATTGCGATTCCAGCCAGTCGCATGCCACCACCAAGGCAACCAGCGAGGCTGCCGCCACCGTGCTGCGCAGCCTTGGCGACAGGGGCGCGCCCAAGATCAAGACGCAGCTCACGCTGTACGGCACGTCGCCGATTGTGGAAGCCAAGGGCAAGGGCACGCTCGTGGTCGAGCGGCTCGACGTCAGGGGCGAGCGGCAGCAGATTGAGCTCAACGGCAGCCAGCAGAAGGGCAAGTTCTACGACTTCGCCAGTGCCAGCCGCACGCTGACACCGGGCGGGGTCTATTCGGCCACCTTTGGCACATCAAAGATCGTGTTCCAGGTCGACGCGAACGCAAAGCCCGGCCCGACGCCGATCGTCGGCCGTCTGATCCGTCTCAACTAGCCCGGCCGGAGCGCTTTTGAACGCGCGGCGCATCACGCGGGATGCGATTGCGGCCACCGCGATCGCGCTCGCCTGCGCCGGCATTGCCGTCTCCCCTGCCCTCGACCGCCTGCAGGGACTGTCGCTCGACATCCTCACCGCGTTGCGCTTCGAAACGTTCGGCAACCGCCATAGTCCGGCGGCATCGCCGACCGTGGTGGTGGCGATCGACGAGGAGAGCTACCGCGCCGCACCCTTCAGGGGCTCGCCAACACTGACCTGGACCGGCGAGATCGGCCGCGTGCTCAATGCGGTCGTCGGAGGCGGCGCCAAGGTGGTCGGCTTCGACATGGTGATCCCGACTTCGATCGAGCAGTCGGAAATCCCCTTCGGGGAAGGCATGCTCGGCGAAAGGGTCCGCGGCTTCGACCGCGACTTCCTGCGCGCGCTGGCTGGCGCGGCGGCGCCGGGCAAGATCGTGCTGGGCGAGCAGCTGCGGGGCAACGACCCGATCCGCCCCTCGCCGGGCCAGCGCATCGCCGTGCGCCAGCAGCAGAACATCCGGCCCCTCAATACCGTCACCGATCACGACGACACCGTGCGCCGCATGCCGCTGAGCTTTACCCTCAACGGCGCAAAGGTGCCGGGCATGGCGCTGGAGCTGGCGGCGCGTGCGCAGGAGGCGACGCCGGAATTCGCCGCAGACGGATCGGTGACGGTTGCCGGCTACCGGATCCCGAGCGCCGTGCCCAACACCATGACCCTCAATTTCGAGGGGGGCGCCGACGACATCCCGACCTACTCCTTTGCCGATCTGCGCACCTGCGCGCTGAAGAACGACAAGGAATATTTCAAGCGCGCCTTCGACGGCAAGGTCGTGCTCTTCGGCACGGTACTGGACTCCGAAGACCGCCGGCTGACCTCAAAGCGCTTTGCCACCGGCCACGAGGGCTCGCACGCGCCGCGTTGCGCTGGCGAAGGCAAGCCGCTCAAGCCAGGCTTCAGGCGCAGCTCGATCGCCGGCATCTACATCCACGCCACCGCCGTCAACAACCTGATCCGGGGTGACGCGGCGGTCGAGCTCGGCAGGCAGGCAACGTTCGCCATCTCGGCACTGGTTGCCGTGCTCGCCGCGGCCGGCGCGCTGCTGTTCGCACCCGTAGGCGCGGCGGCGGCCTTTGCCGTGCTTGCCGCCGTCGGGCTCGTCGACGCTGTCGTCGCGTTCAAGAACGGCACCGTCATCCCGGTCATCGAGCCCTTCCTCGCCGGCCTCGGCGCGCTGGCGCTCACGATCGGCTATCGCTTCGCGGTCGCCGACAAGGACCGGCGGCTGTTGCAAAAGAGCTTTGGACTCTATCTCGCGCCCGACGTGATCAACCGCATGCTAAACTCGAGCAAGCTGCCCGAACTCGGCGGCGAGACGCGCGAAGTCACGGTGTTCTTCTCCGACCTCGAGGGGTTCTCGAAGATTGCAGAGCAAATCACGCCGGAGAGCCTTACGGCGCTGATGAACGAATATCTCTCCGCGATGACCGACATCATCGAGAGCCATGGCGGCTATGTCGACAAATATATCGGCGACTCCATCGTCGCCGTATTCGGCGCGCCGGCCGACGATCCCAATCATGCCGCCAATGCCGCGCGCGCCGCGCTCGACTGCTGCGCCAAGCTCGCCGAGCTCAATCGCGATGCCGCGGCATTCCAGCAACATCCGCTGGCCCAGCGCATCGGCATCAATTCCGGCAAGGCCGTGGTCGGCAATCTCGGGTCGCGCCGGCGGTTCAATTATTCCGTGATGGGCGACGCGGTAAACCTCGCCTCGCGGCTTGAAGGCGCCAACAAGTTCTATGGCACCACGATCATCGCGTCGGAGGCAACGGTGCAGCTTGCGGGCGATGCCTTTGCGTGGCGCGAGCTCGATGCCATCAGGGTGAAAGGACGAACGCAGGCGCTGAAGATCCATGAATTGCTGGCGCGGGCGCCCGAATTGACGGAGGCGCAGCGGCAGATAGTGGCCGACTACGCCAGGGGGCTTGCGCATTGGCGCGCCCGCGAATTTTCGGAAGCGGCCGCAGCGTTCGGCAACTCGGCCGAAAGAGACGAGGCAGCCGCCATGTTCCGTGACCGCGCCCGGGAATTGGCCACCTCACCGCCCGGCGAGGATTGGGATCCGGTTCGCACGCTTCAGGAGAAATAGCGGTGACGGATTGCCGCCGCTCGGCTTCAGCCCCGCACTTTCGACCGCCCAAGACCGCACGAACTGGTTGGCGGCCGTGACCAGGCGGGTCGGCTATTCTTACGGTCGGACGCTATATTGCGCCAAGGTCGGCGTGAACTACCGGTTCAGCGGGCCGACTGCCGTCGTCGCCAGGTACTGAGCGGCTCACTGACCGCCAAATCACCAAACGGGCGACTGCCATGCAGCCGCCTGTTTTCGTTTACCTTGCCCGCAGGCAGGGCTTCCTCATCTCGACAGGAGCCACCAAGGTACGTTAGACGAGCGCGATAGCGCCCTTCGCGCCCCCTGTTACGAGCACGCCGGCCTCATGTCCAAGCGGTACGAGAAGATCGCCTTCGTTGCGAGCGCGAGCACAGAAGCGCAGGCGGCGCTGGCGCAGCTGGCCGACCTCTACGGCAACCACGATGCCGACCATGCCGACGTGGTGGTGGCGCTGGGCGGCGACGGGTTGATGCTGCAGACGCTGCACCGGCACATGTACACGGACAAGCCGATCTACGGCATGCATCGCGGCACCGTCGGCTTTTTGATGAACGAGTTCTCGACGCATGATCTGCATGCGCGCCTGTCAGCGGCGCGGGAATCGCTGATCAATCCCCTGAAGATGCGCGCCACCGACATCCACGGCGACGTGCACATCCACCACGCCATCAACGAAGTTGCGCTGTTCCGCCAGATCCATCAGGCCGCGCATCTGCGCATCCTGATCGACGAGCGGGAGCGGATGGCCGAGCTGATCGCTGACGGCATCCTAGTGGCGACACCCGCGGGCTCGACTGCCTACAACCTCTCCGTCCAGGGCCCGATCCTGCCGATCAACGCATCGCTGCTGGCGCTAACCCCGATCAGCCCGTTCCGGCCGCGGCGCTGGCGCGGCGCCCTGCTCCCCAACTCCGCCTATGTCGTCATCGAGGTGCTCGATCCGCATAAGCGCCCGGTGGCGGCGGTCGCCGACCATGATGAGGCGCGCGACGTCACCCGCGTCGAGGTACTGTCGGACAAGACCGTCTCGATGCGCATGCTGTTCGACCCCGGCCACAGCCTGGAAGAGCGCATCCTGCGCGAGCAATTCGGCTACTGAAACCTGCCCATCAGCACCCTCCGGGTGGGCTATCGAAACCATTCGTTAACTTGCACCGCGATATGGTTAACGCGGGGTATATCGCGCTTTCGCCGGTAGGCCCTCAAGGGCCGGACCATGTTTCGCATCGACTTCAACAAGCTGCGCTTCCTCGTCTGCGACGACAACCCGCACATGCGGCGCATCCTGCGCACGCTGTTGCACTCCTTCGGCGTGCGCGAAGTCTATGAAGCCGAGGACGGCGCCACCGCACTGGAAATGTACACGCACTATGTGCCCGACATCGTCATCACCGACTGGGCGATGCCGATCTTCGACGGCATCGAGCTCGCGCAGATGATCCGGCAGCCGGATTCCAAGGGCAACCCCTATGCGCCGATTATCATGCTGACCGGCCATTCCGAGAAGCGCCGCGTCACCATGGCGCGCGATGCCGGCATCACCGAATTCCTGGCCAAACCGATCTCAGCCAAGGGCCTCTACCAGCGCATCCTCAACGTGGTCGCCAACCCCCGCCCGTTCATCAAGACCAAGACCTATTTCGGTCCCGACCGCCGCCGCAACACCTCCAACACCTATATCGGACCGGAGCGCCGCGTCGGCGGCGAGATGGAAGTGATGCCGCAGCCCTCCCTGCTCGACAAGGCGCGGTCGGGGATCTAGGCGGGAGACACATCATGGCGAGGAACAAGCCCGGCGACATCGAGGTCAAGGCCTTCGCGACCCATCAGGTCATCACGCAGCCGAACCCGCTGCGGGCGGTGCTGCGGCGCGTGTCCGACGGCGATCACGACGATCCGGTGGCGCGCGCCGAAAAGGCGCTGGAGGGACTGTCGGGCGAATTCAGGAACTGGATGACGATCGAGGCCGATCGCCTGTCCGCGGCATGGGACGCGATCCATAGCGACGGGTTCAGCGATGCAACCCGTGGCGAACTGTTTCGCGCCGCGCACGATATCAAGGGCGACGCCGTCACTTTCGGCTTCCCTTCCGCAAGTGCCGCCGCCAACAGCCTTTGCCGCATCATCGAGCACGCGCCTGATCTCTCCAAGGTGCCCACCAACCTGATCATGCATCACATCAACGCGGTGCAGGCCATCGTGCGCGAGCGCACCATGCTCGATACGATAGCGATGGCGAACGAACTCAGCCGGCAGCTGCGCGGCATCGCCGACGAGTT
>DASWVJ010000068.1:0-21125 GCA_036406295.1 Bradyrhizobium sp. | reverse complement strand
GGCCTGGCGTCGAGCACGGCGACATCGGCTTCCTGCAGGTTGGGGAATTCGCTGGCGCCGGTCAGCACGTCGCGGCGTTTTGCAATGTTGACCTCGCGCGCCGCCCTGACGGACGCGACCTTGCGCTGGATGATGTTCTGTTCGAGCGCGGCAAACAGCCCGCCGGCTTTCTCCGTCTCCTGGAACAGCGCCCAGGCCGCTTCGCAGAGCTCGCGCGTCAGCGCCTCGATGCCGCCGGAGCCTGCCGCGGGATCGCTGACTTTCGCAAGATTGGATTCCTCGAGCAGCACGAGTTGCGTGTTGCGCGCCACGCGCCGTGCGAAGGGGTCGGGCAGGCCGCGCGCCAGCGTATGCGGCAGGACGGTAATGGCATTGGCGCCGCCGAGCCCGGCGGAGAAGGTCGCCATGGTCGCGCGCAGCATGTTCACGAAGGCGTCGCGCTGGGTCAGCATGCGCCACGACGTATCGGCCGCAATGAACAGCGGCTTTGGCGTCAATCCGCAGGCCTGTTCGATACGCGCCCACAACAGCCGCATCGCGCGGAATTTTGCCAGTGTCAGGAACTGATCGGCATCGGCGGCGAGGCGGGCATAGATCATGCCCTGCGCGGCATCGAGCGCGATGCCGGATTGCTCGATCGCGCGCAGATAAGCAACGCCCGCGGCCAGCGTGAAGGCCAGCTCCTGCACTTCCGAGCCGCCGGCATCGTGCACGAGGCGGCCGTCGGCGGCGACGATCGGGCTCTTGAAGCCCATGCCGACGAGACCTTGAACAGCGCCGGTCACGGCCGGCACGATCTCGGTCCAGGCATAGGGGCTCGATCCCCACACGGCGCACGCGCCAAGCGGATCGAGACCGAAGCGGATGTCGCAGCACGCGGGCGAAAGCCCCTTGCGTTTGACGATTTCGGCAATGTGGATCGCGACCATCCGCGACTGCGGACCGATCTGCAGCTCCAGCGCAATTCCAGCGTCGAGCAACACACCGTCGAGAATTTTTTCGACCGACTCCGGCGACGGATCGAGGCCAAAACCGTGCGCCCCATTGGCGCCGGCAAACACCAGCGTCAGGCCTGTCGCGCCGTTTTCCAGATCACGCAGCGCCTGTGCATTGGCCTGCGCCGGATCGGGATGATCGATCCGCTGCATGATCTGCCAGGGCACGGCGGCAGCGCGTCCCGCGATCGGGGCGGCTCCCTTGGCGCGGCCATAGATCGGATCGATCCGGATGCCGTCATAGGTCTTGCCGACCAGCTTTTCGAACGGGGCGCCCTTCAGCACGCCATCGACCAGTTTGCGCCAGCCGTCCTGGGTTGCCGGCGCAAACTCCGCTGCCAGCCGCAGATCTTCTGTCGGGATCGTCATCGCTTCCTGAAAACTGTTCTTTCGGTTGGGCCGGAAATTGCCATGCGGCGACCGCCAAGCCAAACGCTGTTTTGGTCCTTTCAGGCAGGGTCGGGCAGATCGGGGAGGCGCTCGATACCGTCGGTGGGAAGCCGGGCCAGCGCGTCCTGCACGCGGCGTCCGGCAATGATGCGATCCGGCGCAATCTCGGCCAGCGGAACCAGCACAAAGGCGCGCTCGAACAGGCGGGGGTGCGGCAGGGTCAGTTCGGGCTTGTTGAGCCTGGCATCGTCGTAGGCGAGCAGGTCGAGGTCGAGGGTGCGTGGCCCCCATTGGCGTTCATGGGCGCGGTCGCGGCCGAATCTCTTTTCGATCTTGTGCAGCGTGGCGAGCAGCGCATGGGGATCCAGCCCGGTCTCGATCTCGATACAGGCATTGACAAAGGGCGGCTGCTGCTCATCGCCCCACGGCGGCGTCGCGTAATCCGACGATCGCGCCACCAGCGCGCCTTGCGTTGCGCCGCAGATATTGGCGATCGCCTTCTTGAACGTGCCGCGGACGGCGCCAACGTTGCCGCCGAGTGCGATCAGGACGCTAGCCATCTGAGCTAACCGGACGGCAGGTGCCGCGCGCGCGTCAGCACCACACCGACATCCTCGAAGATTGCGGCGATCGGCGCATGCGGCTTGTGCACGGTGACCTTGACAGCGCGGATGCGCGGAAAGACCACGAGAATTGCGTCGGCCACCGCGCCGGCCGCACGCTCCAGCAGCTTGTAGTTGGTGTCCTTGAATGCGGCGACCGCCGTCGTCACCACATTGGCGTAGGAGACGGTATCTGACAGGTGATCGCTGTGCGAGGATTCCGACAGATCGGAGTACAGCTCCAGGTCGATCACGAAGCGCTGGCCGACCTCGGTCTCGTGATCCATCACGCCATGACGGGCATGGATCACGAGCCCCTTGATGAAGATGGTGTCGGTCATTGCCTTTCCTCGATCGCAGCCGCCACGCGCAGCGCCTGCACGGTTTCCGCCACGTCATGGGCGCGGATGATTTTCGCGCCGTTCTGCGCCGCGATCAGATGCGCCGCGATCGAGCCGCCCAGCCGCTGCTGCGGCTCCGACGGCGTCACCGTGGAGATGAAGCGTTTTCGCGATGCGCCGACCAGGATGGGTTGGCCAAAGCTGCACAGCTCGCCAAGCCGCGCCAGGACCTGCATGCTCTGCTCCTGCGTCTTGCCGAAGCCGATGCCGGGATCGAGCACGATCCTCTCCCGCGCAATGCCGGCCCTGGCAGCGATGTCGAGCGAGCGGGCAAAGAAGGCGGCGATGTCGGCCATGATGTCGATGGCGGGATCGGCGCTGTCGCGGTTGTGCATGACCACGACAGGCACATCGCGTTCGGCGATCAATCTCGCCATGCCATCATCGCGCTGCAGGCCCCAGACGTCGTTGGCGATCACAGCGCCGCGGTCTAGCGCCCAAGCGGCGGCGGCTGATTTCATGCTGTCGATGGAGACGGGGACGCCCAGCGCCACCACCTCGGACAGCACCGGCTCGAGCCGGCGCATTTCGTCCTCGGCTGTCACCGGCTGCGAGCCGCCATAGGGACGGGTCGACTCCGCCCCGATATCGATGATGTCGGCGCCCTCGGCAATCATGCGGCGGGCCTGCGCCAGCGCGCTTTCCGGCGCGATGAAGGCGCCGCCATCGGAGAAGGAGTCCGGGGTGATATTGAGCACGCCCATCACGGCAGGATAGGGCCGTGCCAGCAGCGCCGGCAGGTCCAGGCGGCCGGCCTTTGCAGCCATCGCGGTGGATCTGGACGTGGTTGCGATCATGCGGTCGCTTTGCGCGGTCCGCAGCGGGGTGTCAAGGCCGGGAAGGGAGCCGGAAAGCGGGGGAGGGGCGTCTCAACTGCGCGCTGTCAATACGTAATCTTGGGCGGCAGCTTGCGGGCCTGCTCGATCAGGCGCTCCACCGACTTCTCCGACGGCATGGCGCGCACGAGCTTACGCTTGACGTTGATTTCCTTCATGCTCTGCGCCAGCCGCGACGGGTTGCGCAGGCCGAGTTCGCGCACCGTGGTGACGCCAGCCGCGCGGATCAATTCAATCTTGGCCTTGCCCATGCCGGGAATCCGCATGTGATCGGAGAAATTGGCCCATTCCAGCAATTGCTGCTCGGTGATGCCAGTCCTGGCGGCAAGCCCCTTGCGTCCCTTCGCCGTGCGTGCCGCTTCCAGCAACGCTTCAGTGGTATGAATGCCCAGCGATTTCAGCTTCGAGGCGGAATAGGCCGTGAGGCCTTCAATCTCGGAGAGAGAGTATGTCATGGTGCTTGATGAGGAAATGCTGACGCTGGCAGGCTCAAGCGAATTGGCTGAGGCCCGGCGTCCCCGAGATGATCTCGCTCATATGTTCCGCTCCGATTTTGTCGCGACCGAACCTGAAAAGTTCACGTGCGATGTTCTGAATCTCGCCGACGCCCAGTCCCAGCGCCATCAGCCGGGTACCAACGGCCATCAGGCCGCCGCCCATCAGCCTGGACAGGCCAGCGCCGCGCTCGGAAGCTGCAATCGCGGCTTCCGCGCCCGGGATGGTATCGATCAACGCCTGGACTTTGCCGGCAGGACCTTCGCGGCGAAGGAACCCAAGCATGATACCGACGGTCTTTTCAGCGACAGCACTGTCGATGCCGGCTTTTGCGGCCAGCTGTCCAACCAGTTCGTCCATATTTGCCCCGCCTCAGTCCGATCTTTGTCGGACCCAAAGTTATCGACTTCAATCTTGATCGTGTGCGATGCGAATTACAAGCGATGACCACATTTCAAGCAAAATTTCGTTGGCGATCCCCGGCCAAGTGTTGCACCAATGCAAGAGCGATTGCGGATTTTGCAGAGAATCGTCGCTTGAATGCACGATGCCTGCAACTTTCGGCCGACCTTGGGAAGCAAGATTGAACTCCGTGCGACCTTTTCGAGCAATTCAAAAGGGCTGCCGACCCGTTTCAATCGCATTGCAAGATGAAGTAAGGTCGGACTGACGGATTTTGATCCCTATCAGACTGCGTGAAGAGGCGATGCGATGGCTGGGTCCGACAACAAGTTGGCCGACACTGCCGAGAAGATCTTTATCGGGAAGGGCGAACAGGCGGCATGGCTGACGCTCGCGCTGGCCAATCGGCACGGTCTTGTCACCGGCGCGACCGGCACCGGCAAGACCGTCACGCTGCAGGTGATGGCGGAAGGATTTGCCCGCGCCGGCGTCCCCGTATTTGCCGCCGATATCAAGGGTGACCTTTCCGGCATTGCGGAGACGGGCGAGGCCAAGGACTTCATCACCAAGCGGGCGAACGAAATGGGGCTGACTTTTCAGCCGGACCGGTTCTCGACCGTGTTCTGGGACGTGTTTGGCGAGCAGGGCCACCCTGTGCGCGCCACCGTCACCGAGATGGGCCCGCTGTTGCTGTCGCGCATGCTCGACCTCAACGACGTTCAGGAAGGCGTGCTCAATGTCGCATTCCGTGTTGCGGACGAGAAAGGCCTGACGCTGATCGACATGAAGGATCTGCGCGCGCTGCTCGATGCCATCGTGCCCGCGGGCGGCAAGAAGGCGGATGACGACGTCGACGAACTGGAGGACATCCGGAAGGCCGCGCAGGGCTACGGCAATGTCAGCAAGGCTACGGTCGGCACCATTCAGCGCCAGCTGCTGGTGCTGGAGAACCAGGGCGGCACCAAATTCTTCGGCGAGCCGCCGCTCTCGCTGAAAGACTTCATGAAGACCGATAGCGACGGCCGCGGCAACGTCAACATCCTGGCCGCGGACAAGCTGATGCAGAATCCGCGGCTCTACGCCACCTTCCTGCTGTGGATGCTGTCGGAGTTGTTTGAGGAGCTGCCGGAGGCGGGCGACCTGCCGAAGCCGAAACTGGTGTTCTTCTTCGATGAGGCGCATCTGCTGTTTACCGACGCGCCGAAAGCGCTGCTCGACAAGATCGAACAGGTGGTGCGCCTGATCCGTTCCAAGGGCGTCGGCGTCTATTTCGTGACGCAAAATCCGATCGACGTGCCGGACAAGGTGCTGGCCCAGCTCGGCAACCGTGTGCAGCATGCGCTGCGCGCCTTCACCCCGCGCGATCAGAAGGCGGTCCAGGCCGCCGCGCAAACCTTCCGGCCCAACCCGAAGCTCGATACCGCCCGTGTCATCATGGAGCTCGGCAAGGGCGAGGCGCTGGTGTCTTTCCTCGAAGGCGGCGGCACGCCTTCGATGGTTGAGCGCGTCATGATCCGTCCGCCCTCGGCGCGGATCGGTCCGGTCACGCCGGAGGAGCGCAAGGCGATCATGAATGCAAGCCCGCTGAAGGGCAAATACGACACCGCCGTCGATGATGAATCGGCTTACGAAATGATCCAGAAGCGCATCGCCGGTACGACGGCGACCGCCGACGATGCCGGCGGCGGCGGTGGAGGAATCCTGGGACAGATCGGCGCGATCGTTGGCACGATCTTCGGTACCAATGTCAAGCGCGGCCGGCTCTCCACCGGACAGGTCGTGGCGCGCAGCGTCACGCGGCAGGTCACCAACAAGGTGATCGGAGGAATTGCCGCCGACGTCGGCAAGTCGGTGGCGGGTTCGCTGGGCAGCTCGGTCGGCCGTTCGCTGGTGCGCGGCGCGCTCGGCGGGCTGTTGCGGCGATAGGCCCCGCGGTCCCGATATCCCTGTGAAAAACGAAACGGCGCGCGTGTTGAGATATCCCTCCTGGCGGGCGCCGCTCGATTGGCTGTTCCTGCTCTGCGTCCTCGCGCTGACCGCCGATGTGCTGGTCCCCGAGATTTTCGGCCACGGCAAAACCAAGGACTATCCGCTCTGGTACTGGGCCGGCCAGCAGGTGCTGCACGGCCTCAATCTCTATCCGAGCGATCCCAACGCGACGTTCGAGTTCATCTACCCGCCGCTGCCGGCGGTGCTGCTGGCGCTGCCGGCCTGGTTCGGCAAGATTGCGCTTTATCTCTGTCTCTCCCTGCTGAACGCGGTGGCGTGGTGGATGACGGCGCAGTTCTCCAACGCGATGACCGGCGCGGGCCGCACGCCCGGTCCGTGGCTGTTTGCGCTGCCGAGCTTCGTCACCATCACCTTCATCTTCGACATGTACGACCTCGGCCAGCCCAATCTCCTGCTGCTGGCGTTGATGCTCTACGGCTTCTGGCTGCTGCGCGAGGCGCGACCGTGGTTCGCGGGCTCCATGTTCGCCCTTGCCGCTGCTATCAAGGTGTTTCCGGTCGCGGTGCTGCCCTATCTCGTCTGGCGGCGGCAGTGGAAGGCGGTGGCGAGCACGCTGGTCTTCCTTGTCCTGTTGTTGTTCGTGCTGCCCGCGCCGATACGCGGTTTCGAGCACAATTTCACGGAGCTGAAGACCTGGTATCGCGGCATGGTCGGCTCGAGCTCCGAGAAAGGCTTCGGCCAGCGCGACGAGCAGAACTGGTCCTGGGTCAATCAATCCATCATCGCGGTGACGCACCGGCTGACCCGGCCGGTCAACTACAATCAGGACGATCCCAGCAAGCCTGCGCGCTACATGAACATCGTCGATGTCAGCTACAAGACCGCCAATCTGATCGTGGTCGCGATCTCGCTGGCCATTGGACTGGGCTACATCGTGGTGATGCCGCCGGCATCGCAACGGACCGAGCGGTCGGACGCGGAAGAGCTGGGAATCCTGTTCTGCCTGATGACGGTGGCCTCGCCCCTGGCACGGCAATACTACTTCATATGGCTGTTCTTCCCGATGACGGTCCTGGTCCACCGCGCGGCTTACGACCCGCGCCCGCGTGTGCGTGCGGGCACATGGGCGCTGTTGGCGTTGGCCGGCATTTTGCTGCTGCTGGCGCTGCCGTTGTTCCCGATCGACCTGCAGGCCTGGGGCAATAACCTCGCCGCGACCGCCGTACTGGCCGCAGGGCTCGTTTGGCACATCCTGCATCCGCCGGACGCCTTGTCTCCGCCGGCAGGCAAGTTACAACCTGACGCTATCAGCGCCCCAAGTTAAGGAATCCGCCATGGCCAACGCGAAGCTGCAGCCGGTGCTCGACCATATCGATGCCGATTTCGACAACAGTCTGGCGCGGCTGTTCGACCTGTTGCGCATCAAGTCGATCTCGGCCGATCCGGCGTTTGCGGAGGATTGCAAGAAGGCCGCCAATCACCTGGCCAGCGACATCGAAACGATCGGCTTCAAGGCCGAGGTGCGCACCACCGCAGGCCATCCCGCCATCGTCGCCAAGGCCAACGGCAACACGGGCCGGCCGCATGTGCTGTTCTACGGACATTACGACGTGCAGCCGGTCGATCCGCTCAATCTCTGGCACCGTCCGCCGTTCGAGCCGGTCGTCACCGATCATGCCGACGGGCGCAAGATCATCGTCGCGCGCGGCGCCGAGGACGACAAGGGACAGCTGATGACGTTCGTCGAGGCTTGCCGCGCCTGGAAGAAGGTGACGGGATCGCTGCCGGTCGATGTGACGATCCTGATCGAGGGTGAAGAAGAAGTCGGCTCGAAGAATTTTGTGCCGTTTATCGAGGAGATCAAGGACGAGCTGAAGGCCGACTACGCGCTGGTCTGCGACACCGGCATGTGGGACCCCAACACGCCCGCCATCACCACCTCGCTGCGCGGCTTGATGTATGACGAGGTCACCATCAAGGCCGCCAACCGCGACCTGCATTCCGGTGTGTTCGGCGGCGGCGCGCGCAACCCGATCCGGGTGCTGACCAACATTCTCGGCGGGCTGTTCGACGACGATGGCCGCATCACCATTCCCGGCTTCTATGACGGGGTGAAGGATCTGCCGCCGGATATCCTGGCGCAGTGGAAGAATTTGAACCTCACGCCGGAGTCGTTCCTGAAGCCGATCGGTCTCTCGATCCCGGCCGGCGAGAAGGATCGCCTGCTGATCGAGCAGGTATCCTCGCGGCCGACCTGCGACATCAACGGCATCGTCGGCGGTTATACCGGCGAGGGCTCGAAAACGGTGATCCCGGCGGAAGCCTCGGCAAAGGTCTCGTTCCGCCTGGTCGAGGGACAGGACCCGCACAAGATCAAGAAGGCATTCCGCGACTACGTCACCGCGCGTCTTCCCGGCGACTGCAAGGCGGTCTTCACCGAGCACTCCAGCGGGGCGGCCATCGCGCTCGACTGGAACATGAAGCCGCTCGCCGCCGCCAGGCGCGC
Source organism: Bradyrhizobium sp. (assembly GCA_036406295.1). Lineage (GTDB taxonomy): Bacteria > Pseudomonadota > Alphaproteobacteria > Rhizobiales > Xanthobacteraceae > Bradyrhizobium. Next base: position 12,548 of record DASWVJ010000068.1, on the reverse strand, counting down.
GCTGACCGAAGAATGGGGCAAGGAGGCGCTGCTGGTCGGCTCCGGCGCCTCGATTCCGATTGTCGCCGATTTCAGGCGCACGCTCGGCCTCGACAGCCTCCTGATCGGCTTTGGTCTCGACGACGACAACATCCATTCGCCGAACGAGAAGTACGACTTGAAAAGCTTCCACAAGGGTATCCGCTCCTGGGCGCGTATCCTGGCGGCGCTGGCGGAGGTGCCGCGATAGCGCGCTTGACGAAACACTGGCTGTGGAAGGCGGCAATCGCGGGATTCTGCGGTAGCCTCGCCCATACGCTGTTGATGTATCTGAAATCGCGGACCGGATTGTTTCCGGCCTTTGAGCCCTATGAGCGCTTTCAGGCAGCCCTCAGCCATTTGCTCGGCAGCCAGGTCCACCCGGTTGTGCCGTGGGCGCTGTCGTTCCTCAATGGCGCGACCATTTTGAGCTTTGGCTTTGGCCATCTCTATTCGCGGCTGCCGGGCCGGAGCGGCGTGGCCAAGGGGCTCGTGTTCGGCGTTGCCGGATGGCTGGCAATGGACCTCGTGTTTTTTCCGCTCATCGGATTGGGACCGTTCGCAGCAGGCGTTGGGCTCGGGGCCGAGCCCGCGCTGTTCGCACTGGCGATGATCCTCGCCTACAGCCTCGTGCTCGGCGCGGTCTACGGCGCGCTCGATGAGCGTGCGTAGGCGTCAACGCAAAAAACGCCGCCCGGGATTGGGCGGCGTTTGATTCCGTAGTGCAGAGGTAGTTGGCAAGAATCCTACACCAACACGCGCAAATTTTCAATCACGGCGCCGGGATCGCCAGCAGGCTGGAAATGCTGCGGCCGCGGATATCGTAGACCCGGGCGAACACGACGTCGTCGCGCTTGATCTCGACCAGCACGGGCGCGGTCAGGCCCTTGCAGTAGAATTCGCCGAGCGTCATGGCGAAATCGGCGGCGTTGGAATCCCAGCCGATGGTGAAGTCGGGCCCGAGCGCCACCTGAGCCGGGCGCTGCGGGCCGCACACCGCGACCTTCCACTTGCGATTCGCCGGCGGCACTTCCTGTCGCTCGTCGAGCTCGTCGCGCAAACCGTCCGAGGCCTGCTTCAGCGCAAGGCCCCAATAGTCCAGCATAAACAGATTGTCGGCGGAGCGGACGGTGCCCGCAATATGGTTGAAGTGGGTGTACTGATAAGGATGCAGGCGGACCATCTCGCCGAGCGGCAGCAAGAGGCCAAAGGCGAACACCGCGAGCGCCACCGGTTGCCAGGCGCGCCGGCTCTCGCGGAGCGAGCCCATCAGCTTGGCGAAGGCGACGCCGGCAAGCACCGCCATCGGCGGGATGACGAAGATGAAATGGCGGATGCCGTTGTAGAGGGCCGGGCGCTTCACCATCGCGATCAGAAGCGGCAGCATGGCCGCCAGCGTCAGCATCAGGAAGATGGTCTTGCGGCGCGCCGGCACATCCCTGCGCGACAGCGACATGAAGGTGCCGGTCACTGCAACCGCGAGCAGGGCGAGCAGCACTTCGGGCAGTTGGAGCGCGAAAAGGGTCGGCAGGTATGACCACGGCATGTCCGGCACCGATACCAGCGCGCCGTCGAACATCTCCTTCCACGGCTTCTCGAAGAAGTGCGAGAAGTAGGTCAGCGCTTGCAGGGGATTGCCGGGCTCCAGGATCGACCACGGCCACATCAACCCCATCAGCAGATAGCCGAAGGCAAGGCCCGGCAGCAGCACATACACGACGTGGGCGAAGCGATGGATCGCCTCGCGCGCACCTTGCTTGCGGAACTCGTTGATGAAGAGCGGCAGAAAGCCGACCGCGGCATAGATCAGCGCCAGCCCGCCGAGGATACGGCAGCCGATCGAAAGACCGGCGCCGGTTCCGAGGATGAGGATCGTGCGCGGGCTGGGCGCCGGATATTCTTCCGCAAGCCGCACCAGGCCAAGCATCAGGACGACCATCGCCACCGCGAACGGCGCGTCCTTCGGGTTCATGAACATGTGGCCGTAGAAGGTCGGACACAGCGCGAGCAGCAGCAGCGCGGCCAGGCCTGCGATCGGTCCGCCGACGCGGCGCGCCAGGCGCCACGTCAGCGCGAGGCCGATGAGGCCGACGATGGCGCCGAGCAGGCGGCGCGTCTCGAACAATTCCAGCGGGATGACCTTGTGCAGCAAGGCAGCCGCCATGTCGAAGCCGCCGCCGTACATGTAGAGATTGGCAAACGACAGCGCGGCAGTATCCCTGAAACCGCTGCCAAACATCCTCAGCAGAAGATCGGCATATTCGGCGTGCGTGTAGTCGTCCCATCCGAGGCCGTAATCACGGAACGTCAGTCCGGCGACGATCGCGACGACGCCCAATGCAAACAAGGCGAGGTCGTCACATGTCCGTTCGACCGAGCGCCGCGCTGGCGTATCGAGGGCCGAAGTCGTGATGGATGACATGGCTATAGGTAACCCGGCGTGTCCCCTGGCTCAGCAAACGGCGCTTGTGAGCCTCTTCCCCGGCACCCATATAGCGCAAGTTCCATTACCAAGTAATTGGGAATTGTGGCGTAATTCGCCTGACGCGCTGCAGCAAAGCATTACACTGGCGAAAGCATCCCGTGGTTTGGACGAACAAATTGGAACTGTTGCGCCGCTTACCCGTAGAACTCCGGAGGGCCGCTCCTTCCGAGGCCTCCATGGGCATGCAGTCCGAGGCCTCTTTGGGGACGCAAATGGCCGTTGGCCATAACTGCAATATGACGGTATCGTGGCCGCGGTGGTTGAGCACGGTCCGTCCGTGTGGGGGTAAGTTCTATGTTGATGGTGCTGTTGGGCGCTGCAATCGTCCTGCTGCTGGCAGGGCTGGGCGCGCTCGGTTACGGAGTCCAGTACAAGGAATTCGGTTTTGGCAACACGCTCGTCGTTGCGGGCGCGGTGGGGGCCTGTTCCGGATTTTTGATGCTGGGCCTCTGGGCGGTCGCCCGCGAGCTGCAACAGATTTCGCGGCGGCTTGGCAGCGGCGCCGTGGCAGGCGCGCGGTCCGCTTTTCCCGCGGAATCCGCACCCGCACTCGCACCACCGTCTCCGACGCCGCACCCGGGAGCAGAAGGCGCCTTTGAAGGCGCCTTTGAAAGCGCCTTGGCCGATTCCGGCGCGGTGCCGCCCTGGGTGGAAGGCCGGTCCGATGTGCCGCCGCCCCCGCCGCCGGCTGAAGCTGCGGCGGAGCCGAAGCCGCGGCGCAATCTGCTGTTCTCGTCGACCTCGCGCAGGGAACGCGAACGCGCCGCCGCGCGCGCCAGCGAGCCTCTGGCGCCTGATCTGTTGTCGGCGGATCTGCGCCCCAATCCGCCAGCCGCAGATGTGCCGCCGGTCGAGCCGGGGGCACCGGCGCCGCCGACCTTCGACGACGCCTGGCCGAAATCCGAGCGGGCGCGTCGCGCCGGGCGCGGCCCTGCACCGGATGCCGGACCGGCTGCGCCCTCGCACGACGACAAGCCGCAGGTGACCGTGCTGAAATCCGGCGTGGTCGACGGCATGGCCTATTCGCTGTATTCGGACGGCTCGATCGAGGCGCAGATGCCGGAGGGCATGATGCGTTTTGCCTCGATCGACGAGTTGCGCGCGCACCTGGACCAGCGGCCTTAAGCCGTCAGCCGCTCTACTTGGCTTTGGACGGCGCCGAAAATAAAGCGGCGCCGTTCTTGTCACTGTGCTAGCATTCCCTTCATATTTACAAGTAATTCGGCCCGGTCGCGAAGGTATTTTGTCGGCGCGATACTGTCCGCTCCCGTTTCGCAGGATCATCTGGAAAAGGCGCGACCATGACCGACGCCCCCGGCAAGAGCTTCATCGACCTCACCGCGAACATCGTGTCCGCCTATCTCAGCAACAATCCGACGCCGGCTGCGGAAATTCCCGGGCTGATCAGCCAGATCCACGCTGCGCTGGTCCGGGTTTCATCCGGCCGCGCCGAGGCGCCGCTCGAGCCTGCAAAGCCCGCCGTGTCGATCAAGAAGTCGATCTCGCCCGACTACATCGTGTGCCTGGAGGACGGCAAACGCTTCAAGTCGCTGAGGCGGCATCTGCGCACGCAGTACAACATGACGCCGGAACAATATCGCGACAAATGGGGTCTGCCGCCGGACTATCCGATGGTGGCGCCGAACTACGCGGTGGCGCGCTCGCAACTCGCCAAGCAAATGGGATTGGGCCAGCAGCGCCGCAAGCGCAAATAGACTTACGACGCGGCGGCCAGCGCCTCGCGCGCATCGGTCTTGATGCGCTCGACCATCGAGCGCAGGCCGTTGGAGCGCTGCGGCGTCAGGTGCTCGCGGAAGCCGAATTCCTCGAAGATGCCGAGCGCATCGGTTGAGAGAATTTCCTTCGGCGTGTGGCCGGAATAAAGCGTCAGCACGATCGCGACCAGGCCGCGCACAATATGGGCGTCGCTGTCGCCGCGATAATTGATGCGCGGCTCGCCCTTACTGCGATCGATGCGCTTGGACAGCCACACCTGGCTGACGCAGCCCTGCACCTTGTTCTCCGGCGAATGCTCTTCCTCCGGCAGCGGCTCCAGCGTGCGGCCGAGCTCGATGACATAGCGGTAGCGGTCGTCCCACTCCTCCAGGAGCTCGAAGTTTTCCCTGATTTCGTCGATGGTCATGATCGTCCGTGTCCGCTCGCTTTCACGGACTATATAAGGTCACCGAGCTTCAAAAGCGATGGAAATGGAACCGGAATCCGGCCCAAATTCGCTCACTGCGCTGGCGGGCGCCATTCCAGGGCAAGGTCATCGGCCGTCAGCGTGTCTCGCGGCGCCTCCAGCGCGCCGGCCTGCTCGGCATCCGCGATGGTGCCGATCGACCCGGTATGGTCGGGTGCCTTCTTGTCAGGCTTGTCGGCCCCAGGCGCCTTCTTGTGGGGTTTGTCGGCCTGTTCCGGCCTGTCGGCCTTGTCCGGCTTTTCGGCCTTGTCGGTGATGATGCCGTACACCTTGCGCGCGCCGTCGGCGGCGCGCTGGCCGATCACGGTTGCGGCCTGGCCGCCGACCTCGCAGGCGGCCGGCTGGCGCTTGCAGAACTGGCTCACGTCGGACATGGCGGCGGTCGCGGCCTGCACCGCGTCGGAAGCGCCGATCTGCGGCAGCTTCTCCGATTCAGGCGTCTTGTCTCTGGGCAGGAGCACCAGCACCAGCCCGAGCCAGAACGTCAAACGCAGCAGGAACCACATCTTGCGAGCCGGTTGTCGGTTTCTTGTCGTTGCACGCCTTCACCGCGCGCCATTCGACCACTACCGGCCTTGGATAAATCGCAAGTGTTTGCATTGAGATTAATCCGGCGAAAATTTGCGAAAAAAGCCGCGCGCCGGATTTGCCGTAAATTTTCCATTGACGGCTGATTCGGCCGCCTTGGACGTGCCAGGCGCATCCACCATTTCGAAACCATAGCAGCGGCGTTCTCTAAACTTCGCGTTCACCATCCCCGTCAATTCGCGGGCGAGGCGCACGCAAAAAGCCCCGGGAAATCAGCGACCAAGCTGGTGAACGCGCCAGCCTTAGCGTTCGTTTAATGCGGCTCTGACACGGTGGGCCGAAAGAAAAGGAGGCGTTCCGGCGCGTCTTTTTGACGGAACGGGCCGAAGCGAAACACGTGAGTATCCAAAGTATCATCCGCGATTGTCTCGATGCGCTCCTGCATCCCTCGGCGCGATATGACGCGCTGACCCGCGCGCGGCACCGGGCCTTCATCGCGCCGCGGCTGATCGGTAGCCTGGCGGCCTTCGCGGCTTTCCCCGTCTATCTCGCCATGCGTGGCGCGCCCGGCGCGCTGGAAGTCGTTGCCTTTGCCTGGCTGATCGCGCCGATCCTGCTTGCCTGGTTCCTGTCGCGCACCGGCCGCTATGAAGGCGCGCATGTGCTCTCCTCGCTCGCGCTCGCCGGTCCCGCGATGATGGTGGCGCTGTTCACCGGCGGCATCGAATCCTTTGCCGCGATCTGGCTCGTGGTGGTTCCGCTGGAGGCGGCCCTTTCCGCTTCGCGCCGCGTGGTGACATTCGCCGTGGCACTTGCGCTGACCTGCGCGGTGCTGCTGATCGTGCTCGGCCATTTTGGCTGGTTGCCGGCCGCCGACAGCGACGATCCGGCGCTGCACGGCATGATGATGGGTTTGGGCGTCGCTTCCGCCACGCTCTATGCCGCGGGCCTGGCCTTCGGCGCGGAGTCGCTGGCGCGCACCAGCGTGTCGCTGCTCAATGTCGAGGAAGACCGCTACCGTTTGCTGGCGCGCCACATGAGCGATGTGGTCTCCCGTCATCGCAAGAACGGCGCGGTGCAGTTCATCTCGCCCGCGGCGGAAGCCGTGCTCGGCACGCCCGCCGCCGGCCTGCTTGGCCACGGCCTGTTCGACCGCGTCCATGTCGCGGACCGTCCCGCGTATCTGACCGCGCTCGCCGACAGCGCCCACGGCGGCGAAGGCCGCAGTGTCGAATTCCGCCTGCGCCGCGACGGCAAGGGTCCAACGAGCGATTTCGTCTGGGTGGAGATGCGCTGCCGCCCGCTCGAGCAGGGCGCGGCATCCGCCGAAGGCGAAGTCGTCGCCGTGATGCGCGACGTCACCGACCGCAAGATGCAGGAACAGGCGCTGCAGGAGGCGCGCGCCGCCGCCGAGCGCGCCGACGCCTCGAAGTCGCGCTTCCTCGCCACCATGAGCCACGAGTTGCGCACGCCACTCAATGCCGTGATCGGCTTCTCCGAGATGATCATGCAGGAAGAGCTGCTGATGCTCGATGCCAGGCGGCGCAAGGAATATGCGCAGCTGATCCACGATTCCGGCCAGCATCTGCTGTCGGTCGTCAACGGCATCCTCGACATGTCGAAGATGGAGTCCGGAACCTTCGAGCTGGCGCCGGAGCCGTTTGTGCCGCGCACCGCGCTGGTTAATTGCTGCAACCTGCTGGCCCTGAAGGCGCGCGAGAACGGCATCGATCTCGTCACCCGCGCACCCGACGATCTGCCCGGGATGACGGGCGATCCCCGCGCGTTCAAGCAGATCGTGCTCAACCTCGTTGCCAACGCGATAAAATTCACCGAGCGCGGCGGCACGGTGACGGCCTCTGCCGTGGTTGAAGGCTCGCGGCTGGTGCTGCGGGTCGCCGACACCGGCGTCGGCATCGCGCCCGAAGACCTGAAGCGAATCGGCGATCCCTTCTTCCAGGCGGGAAAGACCTATCAGCGCCGTCACGAAGGCACCGGGCTCGGCTTGTCGATCGTCAAGAGCCTGGTGGCCTTGCACGGCGGCGAGATGAATGTACAGAGCAGGGTCGGCGAGGGCACCACCATCGCGGTCGCGCTGCCGCTCCTCTACACGCCGCCGGACTCGAGCGAACCGGCCAGCAATATTGCGACGCTGACCCCGGCGCCGCGTTCCACGCCCGTTGAGCAATCCTATCAGGTGAAGAAAAGTGCCTAGAAAGTCTTCATTGGATGATGACATGCCGCGCCGCCGCCGTGGCGCCAAGGTGGTTGCGGTCGAGGAAGAACGTGGCTTGCTGATGCGGATCCTGCTGCACAGCCCGAAGGACATGATTGCGGGCCTGCTGGCGGCAGCTGCCATCAGCGCCATCGTCGCCAACGCCCTGTTCCTGCAGGCCGGCCGTCATCCCTCGCCGATGTTCGGTGCGGCCGCCGCCGTGCCGGTGCATCCGTCAGCCAATCCCTTGCCGCGTCCGCGCCCGTCCGAGGCCGCCACGCGCACGGTCGAACTGACGGCGGCGGATGCGAAGGCCGCCGAGCCCAGGGGTGATGTCAAGGGCGAGGTAAAGTCCGAACCGAAATCCGATGCGATGACCAACCTTGTCACCAAGGCAACGACGCCGGCGGCATCGCCTGCCGCTGCCGCGTCCTCCACCGCCATCGTGCGCCCGCCGGCGCCGGTGCCGGCCGCAACGCCGCAGACGGCAGCCGGCCGCAAGATCGCCGCGGTCCAGCGTACGCTCACCGACTATGGCTACGGGCAGTTGAAGTCGACCGGCTTGATCGGCGCCGACACCCAGGCCGCGATCGTCAAGTTCGAGCGCGACCGCAAGCTGCCGGTGACCGGCCAGATGTCGGATCGCCTGGTGCGCGAATTGTCCGCCATGACCGGGCGTCCGATTGAGTAGGTTGGTCTTCGGCGTAATGACAACGTCATTGCGGTTTGGTATGATGCTCCGAGAATGAGGAGACCTCACACCATGCCAGCCTCCGCCCGAGACACCCTCAACATGCGCATCAAGCCTGAGGATCGTACGCTCTTCGATTGGGCGGCGAAGGTCCAGGGCAAGACCCGCACCGATTTCATTCTTGAGGCAGCCCGCCGCGCCGCTGAGGAAGCTCTGCTGGACCGCGCCATCGTTCAGGTCAGCGCCAAGTCTTACGAGCAGTTCATTGCGCGGCTCGAGGCCCGTCCGTCGCCGAACGAGCGTCTCAAGCGCACCATGCGGACCAAGGCTCCTTGGGACTGATGCTCGGCGCGCCTTCGCCAATCGACGCCAGCCATGGCACGTCGACATTCTCCTGCGGTCAGCCCAGCCTGGATGACTGGTTGAAGCGCCGCGCGCTGGCCAATCAGAAGAGTGGCGCCTCGCGGACCTTCGTTGTGTGTGCGGGAAACCGCGTCGTGGCCTACTATGCATTGGCGGCCGGTGCGATCGCGTGTACCGAAGCAACCGGGCGATTCCGGCGCAACATGCCCGATCCAATTCCGGTAGCAATTTTGGCCCGACTCGCTATCGACACTAATTTTCAGAAGCAGGGGCTGGGGAGAGCATTATTCCGCGATGCATCGCTGCGCATTCTGAGTGCCGCCGACGCCATCGGAATACGTGGCTTGCTGATTCATGCTCTCTCGGAAGAAGCCGCGAATTTCTACCGCGCTGTCGGCGCCGAATCCTCGCCGGCTGATCCTCTGACCCTGATGGTTACGCTTGCCGACTTGCAATCCGCACTTTAGCGCAATCGACTCGTTCGGCGAACTGTCCGCCATGACCGGGCGTCCGATCGAGTAGCACCCGGGCTCGCGGCGAGCCGGTCAGGTTTCGGGTTGCTTCGCCCTTACCGACAGGCATGCTTGGCAGTTCAGATGCCGGGAAAGCCGAAGGTTAGGACATGACAACCAGGACTTACGGGACGGTCAGTCCCGAGCAGCAGAAGGCGATGAGCGGGCTGGAGTTCGTGCAGGGACTTGCCAGCAGGGCGCTGCCCCTCAACACGATCGCACAAACCCTGGGCTACGACGTGGTGGAGGCGGAAAGCGGCCGTGTCGTGATCACGATGACCCCGACGGACGCTCACCTCAATCCATCGGGTACGGTGCACGGCGGTCTCGCGGCGACCCTTCTCGATAGCTGCATGGGCCTCTCCATCCGCTCGATGCTCGACAAAGGCGTCGGCAGCACCACGCTCGAGTTCAAGATTGCGCTTGTCCGAGCCATCACGCCGGAGACAGGCGAGATCAGGGCCGAGGGCAAGGTGCTCAACTGCGGACGCCGTGTCGGCACGGCGGAAGGCCGCATCACCGACACCAAGGGCCGGCTGCTCGCGCACGGCACCACGACGTGTCTCATTTTCTCGAGCTGACGCAGCCGGCCGGCAGCACGGGCTCGCTTTTCGAACAGTGTTGATCTTCATCCGAACGGGGCGATCCCGCTCAGCGTTCGCGGAAGGCGCGGGCGACCTGGTCGGACAGCGGCTTGATGAAATAGGACAGCACGCTGCGGTCATAGGTCTTGGCGAAGACTTCCGCCGGCATGCCCGGCAGCAGCTTGACGGTGCCGAGCCTGGCAAGTTCTTCGGGGGTTATCGACACCCGCGCCGTGTAGAAACTCTGGCCCGTGCGTTGGTCCGGCGAGACATCGGCCGAGATACGGCTGATCCTGCCCTGAATCTCCGGCGTGGTGCGCTGGTTGAAGGCGGAGAAGCGCAGGCTGGCGGCCTGGCCCGGATAGACCTGGTCGATGTCGGTTGGCGAGATCTTCGCCTCCACGGTCAGAAGGTCCGTCTCGGGCACGATCAGCATGACCGGCTCGGCCGCGCTGACCACGCCGCCGACCGTATGCACATTGAGCTGGTGGACCACTCCGTCCTGCGGGGCGCGAATGTCGACCCGCTTGAGCTGGTCCTCGGCGGTTACCTTGCGCTCGATGAATTCCCCGATCTTGCCGTCGACCTCGCGTAATTCCTTGGCGACCTCGCTGCTCAGCTCCTGATCGATCTGGATGATCTGCAGCTCGATTTCGGTGATCTTGCCCCGCACCTGCGCAGTGGAGGCGGTCGACTGCGCGACTTCGCCCTTCAGGCGCGCCGCCTCGCGCTCGAGAACCGTGAGCCGGGTTATCTGGATGAGATTCTTGTCCCAGAGGGTCCGCACGCCGGTCAGCTCGCGCTGGATCAGCTCGATCTCTTCCGCCTTGGCCTGCTGCAAGGCCGTATAGCCGCGGATTTCGTCCTCGAGCTGCGTGATCCGCTGGCGCAGTTGTGCTTTCTGCCCGCGGCGTGCATTGGCCCGCAGCTCGAACAGTTTGCGTTCGCTGTCCAGCGCCGCGATGAGGTCCGCCGAGGCATTGTCGAGCAGGCCACCTGCAATGATCATCTGCTCGGCGCCGTCGCGTTCACTGGCAAGGCGTGCCTTGCGGGCCCGCATCTCGTCGAGCCCCTTGGCGTAGATGGCAAGGCCCGCCCGCAAAGCAGTCTCGTCGAGCCTTAGTAACACGTCTCCGGCGCGGACATGGTCGCCCTCGCGAACCAGCAGCTCACCGACGATGCCGCCGGTGAGGTGCTGCACCTTCTTGACGCTGGAATCGACGACGACCGATCCCGAGGTGGTGACGGCGCCCGACAGCTCCGTCATTGCGGCCCAGCCGCCGATTCCGCACGTCAGCACGAGCGCGATGGCTATTCCGCCGAGGAGATGATGGCGAAGACTGCGGTCTTCGCCGCGGGACGGGGTTTTGGTCATGTCGATGCGGCCGACTGAGGCACGACCTTGAGCGGTGAGGCGGGCGCCTGTTCCCGGCGCGCCGCCAGCGAAAGCACTTCCTCCTTGGAGCCAAAGGCCTGCTGTCTGCCCTGGAACATCGTCATCACGAAATCGACGGCGACCAGGGCGCTCGATCGGTGTGCGACGATCACGACGATGCCGCCCCGCGCACGGACAGCGAGGATGGCGCGCGCCAGCGCCTCTTCGCCCTCGGCGTCCAGGTTGGAGTTGGGCTCATCAAGGACGACGAGGAACGGATTGCCATACAGCGCCCGCGCCAGCGCAACGCGCTGCTTCTGGCCGCCCGAGAGCCGCGCGCCCTGTTCGCCGATCTGGGTATTGTATCCTTCCGGCAGGCTGACGATCAGCTGGTGGATGCCGGCAGCATTGGCGGCCGCGAGCACCGCTTCCATCGGCGCGTCCGGCAAGAACCTGGCGATATTCTCGGCGATGGTGCCTTCGAAGAGCTCGACGTCCTGCGGCAGGTATCCGATGTGATTGCCGAGTGCCTCGAGCGGCCATTGCCCCAGAGACGCTCCGTCGAGCCGGACAACGCCGCGGGACGGACGCCATGCGCCGACCAGCGCGCGTATCAGCGAGGATTTCCCCGATCCGCTGGCGCCGACGACGGCAAGCGCGCTGCCGGCCTTCAGGGCAAAGCTGACATCGGCAACCAGCAGCTTCTCCGATTCCGGCGCGGTTACCCCGAGTTTCTCCACGACGAGGGAACGGGTTGGCGCCGGCAGCGGCAGCAGGGCCGCGGAGGCGGGCAGGGCCATCATCAGCTTTTCAAGCCGCTGCCAGCTCTGCCTTGCGGCGATGAAGTTCTTCCAGTTGCCGATCGCAAGATCAACCGGCGCAAGCGCTCGCCCGGTCAGGATCGAGCTGGCGATGATGATTCCGCCCGAGGCTTCCTGGCGAATGACCAGCCAGGCGCCCACCGCAAGGACGGCGGACTGCAGCATCATGCGCAGGATGCGTCCGGTGACGCCAAAGCCCCCGGCGATGTCGTTGGCGATCCTCTGTTGTTTGCGGTAGGCATCGCCGAGCTCGCGCCACCTGGCCAGCAAGCGTGCCGACATCGCCATCGATACGAGCACTTCCGCGTTGCGGCGGCTGGCCTCCGCCAGGCGATTGCGCGCGGCGGCATAGCTCGACGCCTTCTGCACCGATCGCCGCGACAGGCGGTCGGTCACGAGCGTCAACATCACCAGCACCAGCGCGCCGCCGAGTGCAGTCCAGCCGATCAGCGGGTGGAAGGCAAAGCAGACGGCGAGATAAACCGGCAGCCACGGCAGATCGAACAGCGCAGGCAGGCCCGAGCCCGACAACACCGATCTGACGGTATCGAGGTCGCGCACCGGCTGAAGGGCATCGCCGCCCCCGCGCGTACGAAGCGGTAGACGGACGACGAGGTCGTAAACGCGATCGCTGGCGCGCCAGTCGATCTGGTTGCCGATGCGAACCAGCATGCGCCCGCGGGTGATCTCCAGGACGCCCTGGAAAGCGAACAGCAGGGCGGCGATGACGGTCAGGCCGACGAGCGTGGACAC
>DASWVJ010000067.1:0-23076 GCA_036406295.1 Bradyrhizobium sp. | reverse complement strand
GTCATCAGCGCGGCGGCCGCGACGCCGGACAGCGCGATCAGGCCGAGGCCGATGAGCTCGCGAACGCGGCGCACCAGCGCGTCGCGGATCGACGGCGGCAGATGGCTCACCAGGGGAATGACTCGTTCGATCGCTGCCATGCGTCAGGCGCCTTGCGATTAATCCAGAGTTTCGACCAGCCGATGCAACGCTTCGGCCGTAGATTCAGAGTCCGATACCAGCGCAAGGCGGATGTAGCCGGCGCCGGGATTGGAGCCGTCGTCCTGCAGCCGCGCCAGATAGCTTCCGGGAATCACCCGCACGCCGGCATCGCGATAGAGTTTGACGCACGCCGCCTCGTCGCCGCCGCGGTCGGAGACGTCGAGCCAGACGCAGAAGCCGCCGGCTGGGCGATGGTAGCCGTAGCGATTGCCGAGGATCTGGTCGGCGAGATCGAACTTGATCCTGTAGAGCCTGCGATTTTCCTCGACATGCGCCTCGTCGCTGTAGGCAGCGACCGCGACATGCTGTAGCGGCACCGGCACCTGGGGCGCGGCGACATTGCGCAACTCGTGGAAGGCGGCAAGGAAATTCCTGTCGCCGGCCGCAAAGCCGACGCGCATGCCCGGCAGGTTCGAGCGCTTCGACAGCGACTGGAACACGACGACGTTGGCGAAGTCGGGGCCCGCGCATTCCAGCGCGCTGCCCGGCGCTTCCTTCGTGTAGATCTCCGAATAGCACTCGTCGCTCAGGATGATGAAGCCGAAGCGATCGGCGAGCTGCTTCAGCCGCGTGAAGTAATCGCGCGTGGCGACGGAGCCTTGCGGGTTGGCGGGCGAGGCGATGAACATTGCAACAGTGCGTGCCAGCAACGCGTCATCGAGCGAATCCAGATCGGGCAGGAATCCGTTGGCGACGGTGGTCGGCAGGTACACCTGCTCACAGCCGGCGGCGCGCGCGCCCGCACCATAGGCCGGGTAGAACGGATTGGGCATCAGGATCGCCGGCCGGCCCTTGCGGGGGTCGACATAACGTGCGGCCGTGATGGCGGCGAAGAACAGGCCCTCACGGCTGCCGTTGAGCACCAGCACCTCGGTTTCCGGATCGACCGCGCGCGGCAGGCGGAATCGGGCCGATAGCCAGGTGGCGGCCGCGCGTCGGAACGGCTCGATGCCCCTGGCGAGGGGATAGCGGCCGAACTCGGCGGTGTGTTGAGCCAGCACCGGGCCGACGAAGCCGGGCACCGGGTGCTGCGGTTCGCCCAATGACAATGTTATCAATGGCTTACCGGGATGATAGGGCGCCAGCAGCTCGGCCGTGCGGGCAAACGGGGAACGCTCAGCCTGACCGGCAGCCGATACATTGCCGGCGCCTTGCGCCAGGCCCGAAGAGGCGGTCATTGCCATGTCTGAAACGCCAGCACTTTCAATGCGGCCGGCACGAGACGCCAGCCGAAAGACCCCGATCAAACCACCATAGATACGGCGAGGTTAAGACGCGATTAACCATCGGCCGTGCGCGTGTCCAGACTCGCAAAATCAGGCGCGCAAACCGGTGCAATGGCGGGTTGTTCCGACGCGACTCCGCCGATGCGATCAATCTTAACAAACGGCGTGGGGCGCCGTTTACCACGCTCGATTGAACACTTTTTCGTTTAGAGGTTCCTGCGCCCCTCGATGCTAGGGACGGTCCGAACAGGGGGGACCATGAGCTTCCAGATCGCCACCGACACCGATGTCGTGCGCCAGACGATCCGGCGCGTCGCCGTTGCCACCGGCATCAGCATGGCGATGACCGCGACGATCACCCTGATGAGCTTCGGCGGCAATCCCGATGCACTGGTCCGAGTCGGCGACGTCATCGTCCTCAGCATGTGTGCGGCCACCATCATCTCGGCCGTGATCTCGGGCATCCTGAGTTACCGCTCGGCGCGGCTATTGAAGGAACTGACGGTGATGCGCCGCGAATTGTCGCGCATCTCGCAGACCGACAAGCTCACGGGACTCTTGAATCGGCGCGGCTTTGACGAAGCGGCGACGCTGGCGCTGCGTACGGCCTGCCAGTCCGGTGTGCCGGCGGTCGTCTTCATGTGCGACATCGATCATTTCAAATCGATCAACGACCGCTTTGGCCACGAGTTCGGCGACAAGGCGCTGAGTGAAATTGCCGCCGTGCTGCGCGAGTTCTCACAGGTCCGCGGCGGCCTGGTGGCGCGTCATGGCGGCGAGGAGTTCGCCGCGCTGATGGTCGGCCTCTCGCGCGAACAGGCCGAGCTTTATGCCGAGGAGATCCGCCGCATGTGCGCGCGTCGCGAGATCAGGAGCGGCGACATCTGCGAGCGGATCACCATCAGCGTCGGTTTCACTGTGGCCTGCGGCGAGACCGATCTTGCCGGCATCATGCGCATTGCCGACCAGGCCCTCTACACCGCCAAGCGCGAGGGCCGCGACCGCGTCGTGCGCGCCGACGAGATGGCGCTCGCGGCGGCTTAGGGCGGGCAAGCGTTGGTCGACAGGTAGCCTTTGCGCCGCGATCCAAAGCGGATCAATATGCGCGCAATCGTTCCAATGTCTTGATGAGGCCGACACATGCTCTTCAGGGGACGGTGTCACTGCGGCGCCATTCGCGTGGAATTGACAACCGGCCGGCAGCCAGGCGACCAGGTGCTGGGTGCATGCCAGTGCTCGTTCTGCCGCAAGCACAATGCGAGAGCGTTCTCCGATCCGAAGGCGCATGTGACATTGACGGCCGCCGATCCGCAGCACCTTCAACGATACTCGTTCGGCCTGAAAACTTCCGACCAGATCATCTGCCGGCGGTGCGGCGTCTATGTCGCGATGACCTTGACCGACGCAGGCCGGGTGTGGAGCGTCGTCAATGTCGATACGCTCGACGAGCGCGCCTTATTCACCCGCATGCCGGAGCCGCGCGACTACAGCGCCGAGGATCGCGAGGGACGCATTGTCAGGCGAAAGGCGCGCTGGTGCCCGACCACGCTCGTTGGATGGCCGGCGCCGGCCTCCGGATAGGCCCCGGAAGGATCGGGTCCGATGACTCCGGATCGAAGAAGGGCTAGCCTAGCGCTGGAGAGAGACCCTGGCTCAGGTTGGACAAGAATCGATCCACACGCGTGTCTCGAGGAA
Source organism: Bradyrhizobium sp. (assembly GCA_036406295.1). Lineage (GTDB taxonomy): Bacteria > Pseudomonadota > Alphaproteobacteria > Rhizobiales > Xanthobacteraceae > Bradyrhizobium. Next base: position 19,954 of record DASWVJ010000067.1, on the reverse strand, counting down.
ACTCGATGGGATAGCGTTGAACAGCATCAAGGGGCAGCAGACGGTCCGGGTCCAGAACCGGCTGCTGGCCGGCCTTGCGCCGAGTTCGTTCGAGCGGCTTCGTCCCTTGCTGCAGCCCGTTGCGCTGAAGCGCCGGGCGATCCTCCAGGACTACCACCATCCCATTGAGCACATTTACTTCATCGAACGCGGCGTTGCCTCGCTGCTCGTGCGCACGCAACGCGATGGTCCGGTCGAGATTGCGATGGTCGGACGCCTCGGCTTCGTCGGTGTGGCGGCCGTGCTCGGCATGCAGCGCTCACCCAATCGATGCCTGATGTCGGTCCCCGGATATGCCTTGCGCATCGCGGTATCCGACCTGCAATGCGCCATGCAAAGGGATCCGGAGATACGCCAGCAGCTGTTCAACTATATTCACGCGTTATTGGTCCAGAATGCCCAGACCACGCTATGCAGTGCGCGTCACAGTCTGGAGGAACGGCTGAGCCGCTGGCTGTTGCTGGCGGCCGACCGGCTGGATGACCGGGTCATTCCCGTGACTCACGATATGCTGTCGGTCATCCTGGGGGTGCGTCGCGCCAGTGTTACGACCACGCTTGCCGAGCTGGAACGAAGCGACGGACTCGTCAAGCTGCGCGGGGCGATCGACCTGCGCGATCGGACGGTCCTCGAGCGGCGAACATGCGAGTGCTATCAGATCATTTCCTCGGAATACGGGCATCTCAATCGCAACGGCTTCCATGAGCATTGCTTTCCGGTAGCCACAAGCCTGATGCGGGCCTGTCTTTGCTGCGTCTAACGCGCGGCCTTCAAGCGCCTTTTTGCGAGTTCCGTGCGCCTTGTGCGGCAGCGCATCTTTGTACGGCAGCGTACCGACTGACCGGCTTTAGTAGAAATACCGATCAGCGGCTGAAAGTTATAGTGGCACTGAAAAAGCAAGATCCAGGGCCGAGCTAGACTGATCCCTCATCTGGATGAGCCTTCTCCAACTGGAGACATCCATAGGAGGAATCGAAGATGAGCACGGGTAACCCCCCGCGCGTCACGCGACGCCGTTTCCTGAAGCAAACCGGTCTCACTCTCCTTGCCGCCGGCTCGGCGCCGGCCCTTTCCACGCCGTTTGTCTCCCGCGCGCTCGCTGACACCAAGTCATTGTCGATCGTGCAGTGGAGTCATTTCGTGCCGGCCTACGACAAATGGTTCGACAAGTTTGCCCAGGACTGGGGTGAGAAAAACAAGATCGCTGTCACGGTCGATCACATCCCGGTGCAAGACGTTGCAGCACGCGCCGCTGCCGAAGCCTCGGCCGGGTCGGGCCACGATCTGTTCGGCTGGAACGGCGCCGGCGGTGCGCATCTCTACCGCAAATTCCTCGTCGACGTCACCGGCCTCGTCGAGGAGGTTGAGAAAAAGTATGGCAAGGTCACCGTCATCGGCAAGCAGATCGGCTACAATCAGGACGACCACACCTGGTCGGCATTTCCCGACTTCTACATCAACTTCCCGGTGATGTACCGCAAGAGCCTGTGGGACGGCATCGGCGTGCAACCGGACAGCTGGGACAACATCCGGATCGGCGGCGCCAAGCTGAAGGCCAAGGGCAATCCGGTCGGCATTTCGCTCGGTCACAGCAACGATCCGAACACCACCTGGCGCGGTCTGCTGTGGAGCTTTGGCGGCGCCGTGCAGGACGAGGCCGGCAAGCATGTCGTGCTCAACAGCAAGGAGAGCGTGGAGGCCGTCAAGTATGTCGCGGCGCTCTACAAGGAGGCGATGGCGCCGGACGTGTTGTCGTGGAACGATTCCTCCAACAACCAGTACCTCGTTTCCGGCGTAGCGTCGCTGATCGTCAATCCGATCTCGGCTTATCGCACCTGCCAACAGGCCAACAAAAAAGTGGCGGATGATACCTTCGTGATGAAGCCACCCAAGGGGCCGGCCCGCCAGTTCATGGGCGGCGCCGCCGAGTTCTACGGAATATGGAAGTTCGCCAAGAACCAGGAAGCGGCGAAGGAATTCCTCAGGTACTACGCCGACAATTGGATCGAGGCGTTCAAGGCGAGCTCCGGCTACAACATGCCGATCTTCGCCAGCATCGTACCCAAGCCGATGCCGCTTCTCTCGGATGATCCGACATCGACCCCGCACGACAAGCTGTCCATTCTGCAGACCTCGGACGAGTGGTCGGCAGTGCCGGGCTATCCAGGGCCAGCCTGGCCCGCCACCGACGAGGTCTACAACAACTTCATCATCTGCGACATGATGGCGAAGGCCGCGACTGGAGCAATGACTCCTGAAGAATCGGTCAAGTGGGCCGCGCAGCAATGCGAGGGCATTTTCGACAAGTGGTTGCACAAGGCGTGAGGCGAGCAGGGGGCCGGGCCGCGTTGTCGCGGCCCGGATCGCGCCACGATCCGTCATTTCGGCTTGGCAGGAGATTCAATGGCAGCGGTTCTGGCGAGAGACATCTTCAAGACGTTTGGTGAAGTTCCCGCGGTAGACGGCATCACACTCACGGTACCCGATGGCGAGTTCATGGTTCTGCTCGGGCCCTCCGGCTGCGGCAAGACCACATTTCTGCGCATCGTTTGCGGGCTCGAGCGCCAGACCAAGGGTGACCTCATCATCGGCGGCGACATCGTCAACGACGTTCCGCCCCGCGCCCGTGGCGTCGCCATGATGTTTCAGAGCTACGGACTTTATCCGCACTACACTGTGCGCAACAACATCGCGTTTCCGCTGAAGACGCAGCGAGTCTCCCGGGCCGAAATTGACAAGAAAGTCGGGTGGGCCTCACGCCTGCTCGGCATCGACCATCTGCTCGACCGGCGGCCGCGCCAGCTGTCCGGCGGCGAACGCCAGCGTGTGGCGCTCGCCCGCGCGCTGGTGCGGGAACCAACGGCGCTGTTGCTCGACGAGCCGCTCTCCAATCTCGATGCCAAGCTGCGCGCCTCGGCGCGACAGGACATCAAGCAGTTCCAGCAACGGGTAGGCGTCACCACGATCTACGTGACCCATGATCAGGTCGAGGCGATGGGCATGGGCGATCGAATTGCCGTCATTGATCGCGGGCGGATCCGCCAGGTCGGCACCCCCGCCGAAATCTACGACGACCCCGCCGACCGCTTCGTCGCAACCTTCGTAGGTGCGCCGCCGATGAATCTGCTGGCACGCGGCGATGGCTATCTCGGCTTCCGTCCCGAGAATTTCCTGCCCAGCGACATGATCAGCGACGGCAACGGCGGCGTCACCGAATTTTCCTTCCGGGTCGATCGTTCCGAATATCTCGGCTCCGAACGGATTGTGTACGGGGTGATCGATGGTTTCGACACGCAGGTGATCACGGCAAAGCTGCCGCCGGCCCATGTCGCGGAGGAAAGCATCAGGCCGGGCGAGTGGCATCCCTTTGCCGTGCGCAACAGCGCGTTACGCCATTTCGGTAACGACGGCAGGCGGATCAGCCGCCACTGAGACGGGATTTCGTCGATGGTCGACCTCGTTGAACCAATTGCTGCAAAACATTCTCCACGCTTCAGGTTCCTGCTGGACCGACGCGACGTGCTGGGCGCGGTCTTTGTGGCGCCGGCGATTCTTTACGTATTGCTGCTGGTCGGCCTGCCGTTCCTGCTTGCGCTGTACTATTCGGTCAGCGCCTATACGATCTACGACCCCTCGTGGCGTTTTGTCGGTCTCGCAAACTTCAGACAGGTCGTTCAGAATCCCGTCTTTCTGGAAACACTTTGGAATACCTTTCTCTTCACATTTGCGTCCCAGCTGCTCGGCCTGATCCTCGGGAAATTCGGCGCACTGTTACTGCTAAGGCCATTCCCTGGACGCAAGCTGGTGCGGGCCCTGATCATCCTGCCATGGGCGGTGCCGATCGCGCTCGCCAGCGTCGCCTGGCAGTGGATGTTTGATTCGCTCTACAGCGTGATCAACTGGACCATGATCGCGCTCGGCATCATCGATCGAGCGCAGGCGCCGAACTGGCTCGGCAACCCTCATCTCGCCATGCTGTGCGTGATCGTCGTCAATGCGTGGCGCTTTTTTCCATTCGCGATCGTGATTTTTCTCGCCGACATCACCGCTGTGCCACAGGACATCATCGACGCTGCAACCGTGGACGGCGCCGGCTTCTGGCGCCGCAATTACCAGATCATCATGCCGATGATCCTGCCGATTGTCGCAATCGGGCTGATCTTCGGCGTCGTATTCACCTTCACCGACCTTTCCGTGGTTTACCTGCTGACCAACGGCGGGCCGGTCGGTGCGACATCGGTCCTCGCCTTTCAGGGCTTCCAGGTCGGCATCGTGTCCGGCGACGTTTCGCACGGGGCCGCCATCTCGCTGTTCATGCTGCCGGTGCTGTTCCTCGTCGTGATCGGAATGCTGCGCTTCATCCGGCGAAGGGAGATCTAGAGATGCAGCGCGTTATCGGCACCGCATTGCGCGAGGTCTCGTTCTACGGGGCGGTCGCGCTTTTCGTGGTTCTGACCGCGTTTCCCTTCTACTGGATGGTCATCACCTCGTTCAAAAGCAATTCCGATCTCTACAACGTTACCAATATTCCGTTCTGGTTCAACGAGGCGCCCACGCTGGAGCATTTTCGATACCTGTTCGAGCAGACCCTGTTCGCGCGCTGGCTGTTGAACTCGTTGATCATCGGCACATGCGTGGTTGCGATCACGCTCCTGGCGGCGCTGCCGGCCGGCTACAGTCTGGCGCGGCTGACGGGGCGCGGCGGCGAAGCGCTGGGGATCGGCATTTTCCTGACCTATCTGGTTCCGCCAACGCTGCTGTTCCTGCCGCTCTCGCGGATCGTCGCCAATCTCGGACTGCAGAACTCGATGTGGTCGCTTGTCCTGGTCTATCCGACTTTCACGATCCCGTTCTGCACCTGGCTGCTGATGGGATTCTTCAAGGCGATGCCGGTCGAGATCGAGGAGGCGGCCATCGTCGACGGCTGCAGCCGCTTCGGCGCCTTCATCAAGATGGTCATTCCGCTGTCGCTGCCGGCCATCCTGACGGCCGTGATCTTCACCTTCACGCTGACGCTGCAGGAATTCGTCTACGCTCTGACCTTCATCTCCTCGACGGCGCAAAAACCGGTCACGCTCGGCGTGGCAACCGATCTCATCCGGGGCGACATCTTCTTCTGGGGAGAGATCATGGCGGGCGCATTGATCGCCAGCATTCCGGTGGCGATCGCCTACAACTCGTTCCTCGATCGCTTCATCGAAGGAATCACCGGCGGCGCCGTCAAATAGCCCGAGGCGCGACGATTTCAGGATGAATCATCATCGCGCTTTGGCACCTTGTTTGAGCATGATCCTTTCGGAAAACCGCTGCACGCTTTTCCGGATCATGCTTTAGTGCTTCGCCGCCTTCCTTGCCGCCTCGTTGTTCAGCACGATCAGCCCGTCCACGGCCACACCGACCTTTCTGTTGATCAGGAACGGATTGACGTCGATCGAGGCGATGCGGTTGCCGGCATCCGCAATCAGGTTGGACAGGCCGACCAGCGCCTTCACGGCTGATGCCTCGTGCATCGCAGGCCTGCCGCGATAGCCCTTCATCTTTACGCCGGCCTTGGTGCGGGTGATCAGTTGCCTGGCTTCCGCCGCATCGATAGGGGCGCCGGCCAGCGCCACGTCCTTCATCAACTCGATATCGACGCCGCCGGTGCCGAACAGCACCACCGGGCCCATCTCGGCATCGAGGGACGCGCCGACCACGAGCTCGAGATCGGCCTTGACCTGCTGGGCGATCAGGATGCCTTCGAGCTTCGGCTTGTTCTTCAGCTTCCTGACGCGTTTGGTGATGTCGTCGAACGCCTTCCTTACCTCGGCTGCGCTGTTGAGGTTGAGCACGACGCCGCCGACATCGGATTTGTGCAGGATGTCAGGGCTGACGACCTTAGCCACCACCGGGAAGCCGATCTTCTTCGCGGTCTTCACCGCCTCGGTGGACGTCTGCGCGATCGCTTCCTTCGAAATCGGGATGCCATAGGCCTTGAGCAGCTTCTTGGAGGCGACTTCGTCGAGGGCGGCGGAGCCGTTGGTGCTCTTCAGCACCTTTTCCAGCATGGAGCGGGCGGACGCCGTTGAACTGGAGACGATGTCGGGCACTTCCTTGCGCAGATTGGCATACTCGATCAGCGACTTGATCGCGCCGACGGCGCGGTCGAGGCCCTGCAGTACCGCGATATTCGGCAAGGATTTGCGCAGTTCCTTGGTATGCTCGGTAAACCCGATCGACATCGCGCTGATATAGATCACAGGCTTGTTGCCCGCGCCTGCCATCTCGTTGACGATACGCAAATTGCGCTCGCGCAGCTCATGCGGCGCCTTCGGCAGCTCGGAATCGATGATGACGATGTCGGTGTCGGGGTCGTCGATCATGATCTTGATCGACTTCATGTAGACGGAAGGATCGACCACGGCCGCAAATCCGGCATCGAGGGGATTGCCGACAATGCTGCCGGGACCGAGCATCTTTGCCAACTGGTCCGAGGCGCCGGCGGGCAGCGGCGCGAAGTTCAGGCCGGCGGAATAGAAGGCGTCGATCAAAAGGCCGCGCTTGCCGCCGGACAGCGACACCGCGGCGAGACGGTCGCCCTCGGGCGTGCCGGCATGGACGAAGCATTCGGTGGTCTCGATCAGTTCGTCCAGGCCGCGCACCCGGATCACGCCCTCACGGGTCGAGATGGCGTCAAAGGTCTCGATGGAGCCGGCGAGCGCGCCGGTATGCGCCATCGCCGCGGCCCGGCCGCCTTCGGAGGCGCCGAGCTTCAGCGCGATCACGGGCTTGCCGGCGGCGCGTGCCGCCTTGCAGGCATCGCGAAACGCTTTCGTGTTCCGTACGCCCTCGAGATAGACCACGATGACGCGGATCGAGGGATCGGCGGCGAAATAGGCCATCAGGTCCGGCGTTTCGAGCCCGACCTCGTTGCCGGTCGTGACCATGTAGCCGACGCCGACGCCGCGATCCTCCAGCGCCTGGCGAATCGCCATGACGATTGCGCCGGACTGGCCGGCGATGCCGACCCTGCCTTGCTCCATGGTGACGATGCGGTCGTCGATATTAGTGAAGAGCTTTTCGCCGGCGCTGAGATTGCCGAGGCAGTTCGGGCCTGTGACGGCAAGCCCGGTTTCCTTCACGGCCTGCTGCAGTTCGGCGGCAAGCCGCTGGCTCTCCTCATCCTGCAACTCGCTGAAACCTGAGGTGACGATGGTGGCCGAGCGTGCCCCGGCCGCCGCCGCATCGCGGATCACCTGCACGGCAAAGCGCGCTGGCACCAGCACCAGCACGTGGTCGGGCTTTTCGGGAAGGCTGGCAAAATCCTTGTAGCAGGTGACACCCCAGATGGTTTCACGCTTGGCGTTAACAGGATAGAGGCCGCCCTCGTAGCCGTATTTGACCAAATTGTTCCAGATGCGCTCGGCGTAGTTGCCGGGTTTGTCGGTGGCGCCGACCAGCACGATGTTGCGGGGGTGCAGCATCGCGTGCACGCTTTTCACGATCGCGCTGGCGCTCTGCGGGGGCGACCATTTGCCGGCCGAGCCGGACGACGTAGCAGCGTGGGCATCCATGGCGTTCTCTCACCCCGGTCTTGTTTTGCGAGACGGAATTTTCGTCTGTTTGATTGGGGTGGAAGCAAACCGGTCATTTCGCCCGGCGTCAACACGCCATGGGCGGGTGTCCGATGCGCGCTATCGGCGGGACTGAATCGTGGTGACGCCGCAGGTCAAAAAGAAAGGGGCTCCAACTTGCGCTGGAGCCCCTCAACGGTCAGGGCATTGCCGGGTATGTGCCCCGACCGTAGTTCTGGGTGCGGCGCTACGAAGGCGCCGCCCCTCGGGAGAACTTACATGTTGTAAGCGCGCTCGGTGTGCTCGGTGAGGTCGAGACCCTCGCGCTCCACTTCGACGGTGGCGCGCAGGCCGATGATCACGTCGACGACCTTGTAGAGGATTGCCGAGCCGATGCCGGACCAGACCAGCGTGGTGCCGACGCCCCAGACTTGCGAGGTCATCTGCGCCACGAAGTCGTAGTCGGCGACCTTGCCGGCGACGTAGTCCATCACACCGGTGCCGCCGAGCGCCGGGTTGACCAGGATGCCGGTGCCGATCGCGCCGACGATGCCGCCGATGCAGTGCACGCCGAACACGTCGAGCGAGTCGTCATAGCCGAGCGAATTCTTCACCACCGTGACGAAGAACAGGCAGACCACGCCGACCACGAGGCCGAGCACGATGGCGCCCATCGGGCCGGCGAAGCCGGCGGCGGGCGTGACCGCGACGAGGCCGGCGACCGCACCGGAGATGACGCCGAGCATCGAGGGGTGACCGCGGACGATCCATTCCGCGAACATCCAGGCCAGCGCCGCCGCCGCGGTTGCGACGAACGAGTTGGTCATGGCGAGCGCAGCACCACCCGAGGCTTCCAGGTTGGAACCGGCGTTGAAGCCGAACCAGCCGACCCAGAGCAGGGAGGCGCCGACCATCGACAGCGTGAGCGAGTGCGGGGCCATCAGTTCCTTGCCGTAGCCGGTGCGCTTGCCGATCAGGAGCGCGCCGACGAGGCCCGCGATGCCGGCGTTGATGTGCACCACGGTGCCGCCCGCGAAGTCGATCGCGCCCTTCTTGAAGATGAAGCCGGCATCGGCGTTGATCTCGTCAAGCTTGAGCTGCGCCGCCTTCTTGGCGGCTTCGTCGCCGGCCGCAGCAAGCGCCTTGACCGCATCCGTGATCGCGTCCGGGCCGGGCCAGTACCAGACCATATGGGCGATCGGGAAGTAGACCAGGGTCACCCACAGCGGGATGAACAGCGCGATTGCCGCGAACTTCATGCGTTCGGCAAAGGCGCCGACGATGAGGGCGGGCGTGATCGCCGCAAAGGTCATCTGGAAGCAGATGTAGACCAGTTCCGAGATGTTGGCGTCGACGCTGAAGGTCGCTGCCTTGGAGTCCGGCGTCACGCCCATCAGGAAGGCCTTGGAGAAGCCGCCGACGAAGTCGGAACCGCCGGTGAAGGTGAGGCTGTAGCCGTACAGCGCCCAGATGATCGTGACGATACAGACGGTGTAGAACACCTGCATCAGCACCGAGAGCATGTTCTTGGTGCGGACGAGACCGCCGTAGAACAGCGCCAGGCCCGGGATCGTCATCAACAGCACCAGTACTGTCGAGGTCAGCATCCAGGCATTGTCGCCCTTGTTGACGGTTGGCTCGGCACAGGCTGCGGTCGCAGCGAACAGGCCGACTGCGAGGGCCGCCAATCCCGCGCCATAGGGACGTTTGAACGTCATTGTGTCTTACTCCTGGGTGGTAGGGTTGAGCGCGAAATCAAAGGGCAGCGGCGTCGGCCTCGCCGGTGCGGATGCGGACCGCATGGTCGAGGTTCATGACGAAGATCTTGCCGTCGCCGATCTGGCCGGTCTTTGCAGACGAGGTGATCGCATCGATGGTCTTGTCGACCTGCTCCGATCCGACGGCGACCTCGATCTTGATCTTGGGCAGAAAGCTCACGGCATATTCGGCGCCGCGATAGATTTCCGTGTGGCCCTTCTGCCGGCCGTATCCCTTGACTTCCGTTACCGTCAAACCGTGAACGCCGATGGCGGTCAGGGCGTCACGGACTTCTTCGAGCTTGAATGGCTTGATGATCGCCATAACAATTTTCATGGGTCCTATCCCCGCTTGGGCCCGGTGTTCCGGGCGATCTGGACTGACGTCACCACGCGGAGAGGTTTCGCTACGCGGGCACAGCCTTGCCCCGTAGAATCAAATGCCGTGCCAGAACGGCGGCGTTGTCTAACGATTTATGAATCCGGACCTTTTCGCCTCTGCCGGGCACGCGCCGGCGGTGCGCTATTCGGCCGCGCCTAATGTCTGGTCAGGCATGCCTAAGGCATGGGCACGAGCGTGTTCGAGCACAATCATGCCCACGGGGAGTGCAGGCGAGCGGTAATTAGATAGCGAGGTTACTGCAGCGCCTCGCCATGCTGCGAAATATCCAGACCCTCGAGTTCCTGCTGCATCGTCACCCGAAGCGGCGCAAAGGCGCCGACCAGCTTGAGCAGGACGAAGGTCACGGCGGCCGTCCAGACCAGAGCGATGGCGACGCCATAGAACTGGGTCAGGAGCTGCTGCGGGTTGCCCTCGATCAGCCCGGATGTTTCGCCGATCGCCTTGGCAGCGAACACGCCGCACAGCAGCGTGCCGGTGATGCCGCCGACGCCGTGCACGCCGAACACGTCGAGCGAGTCGTCATATTTGAAGCGCTGCTTCAGCCAGGTGCAGGCCCAGAAGCAGACGGCGCCCGCGACCACGCCGATGACGATGCCGGCCCATGGCGCGACGAAACCGGAGGCCGGCGTGATGGTGCCAAGGCCGGCCACCGCGCCGGAGATCATGCCGAGCACCGAAGGTTTTCTGCGCATCGACCATTCCAGCGCCGCCCAGGTCAGCGCGCCCGCGCAAGCCGACAGATGCGTAGCTGATATCGCCATCACTGCGCGCGGGCTGGCCGTCAGCGCCGAGCCGCCGTTGAAGCCGAACCAGCCGACCCACAGCATGCCGGTGCCGATCACCGCGAGCGACAGATCAAACGGCGCCAGGTTCTCGACGCCATAGCCGTGGCGATTGCCGATCGCCTTGGCCGCGACCAGCCCGCCGATGCCGGCGGATAGATGCACGACGATACCGCCGGCAAAATCGAGCACGCCCATGGTGGCGAGGAAGCCGCCGCCCCACACCCAGTGCGCCAGCGGCACATAGACGAAGGTGAACCAGCCGACCGAGAACCACACCCACGCCGAAAACCGCATGCGGTCGGCGACTGAACCTGCCACCAGCGCCACCGTGATGATCGCAAAGGTCATCTGGTAGAGCATGAACAGCGCTTCGGGAATCGTCTTCGCCGCCGGATTGATCGACTCCATCGTCATGCCAGAGAGGAACCAGCGGTCGAGCGTTCCGATCCACCAACCGTCGCCGACAAAGGCGAGCGAATAGCCGTAGGCGACCCAGAGGATCGAGATCAGCGCCACCGCCGAGAGGCTTTGCGCCATGGTGGCGAGCACGTTCTTCTTGCGCACCATGCCGGCATAGAACAACGCCAGGCCCGGGATGGTCATCATCAGCACCAGGGCGGTGGCGCCGATCATCCAGGCAGTGTCGGCGGCGTTGACGGTGGAAGCCTCGGCAAAGGCCGGCGTCGAGCTTGCGATGAATCCGATAAGCGCCAACCGTCTCACGGCGCGTGAGTAAGCCCCCATGATGTGCTCCCCGGCATACCAAGCTGCGATTCTTGTCCGCACCTTCGGCCGTCGAGACCGGATGCGCTTTGAAACTGGGCTCTCACTTTGTGAGCATGATCCTTTCCGAGAACCGGTGCCGACTCCTACGCGGTCCTTGGCATCGGGATCATGCTCAGAGCGCGTCGCTGTCGGTCTCGCCGGTGCGGATGCGCACGGTGTGATCGATCGGCGTGACGAAAATCTTGCCGTCGCCGATCTGGCCGGTGCGCGCGCCTTGCGTGATGACGTTGACCACCTTGTCAGCCATGTTGGAATCGACGGCGACCTCGATGCGCAACTTGGGCAGGAAGTTCACGACATATTCGGCGCCGCGGTAGATCTCGGTGTGGCCCTTCTGGCGGCCATAACCCTTGACCTCGGTCACGGTCATGCCGTGGACACCGATGGCGGTCAGCGCCTGGCGGACCTCGTCAAGCTTGAACGGTTTGATGATCGCGACAACGAGCTTCATGGGCCTTCATTCCATCATGTCTTGGGCAGTTTGACCGCCCCGGCAGGTTTGCCAATCGAAATCTGGCATCTTTGTGTGCAAATGGCACAAAAAAGTTGCAGGCGTAAGCGGATTCATCTGGGCTGAACGCTGTCGTCTCTGTACAGCGGACCGGATCGTCCGTCAGAATGCAGCTTTCCGAGCCGGGCTTTTCGACCCGGCAGAACCCGGCCTCACTGGCGTAACCGGGTCAACAGGTAGGGGGGAGCGCATGTCGAATTGGTTTTATGCCGCGAACGGCCAGCAGCAGGGTCCCTTCGGGGACGCCCAATTCCGCGACCTCATCGCCAACGGCACCGTAAGGGCCGACACCTTGGTTTGGACCGAGGGCATGGCGGGTTGGCAGAGGGCTACCGAAGTGCCGGGACTGATGGCTAGCGCGGGCGGTCCACCGCTGATGCCGCATGGGGGACCGCCGATGATGGCGGCGGGCGGAGCAACAGGCAACGCGCTTTCGGCCGACTTGCCGCTGTGGGGCCTTCTGGGGCGCAGCCTGCTCTACATTATCGGCATGGCGCTGGTTATTCCGGCGCCCTGGGTGGCAGTCTGGTTCTATCGCTGGTTCGCCTCGTGCCTGCAGGTGCCGGGACGGCCGAAGTTCTCGTTCACCGGTCAGGTCGGCGACATCTGGTGGGCGTTCATATTGCTCGCTCTGCTGGGCCTCGTCGGCGCCTACGATACTACGTACCAGCTCATCGCCATCGTCCTGCAAGCGGTGCTGTCCTGGTTCGTCCTGCGATGGGCCGTGAGCAATTTCGCTTCGAACGGCCAGAAGATTCCGGCAAGCTTCGACGGCAGCATCTGGGCCTTTATCGGCTGGCAGCTGCTGATGATCATATCGTTCATCACCATCATCGGCTGGGCCTGGGTCATCACCGCCATGATCCGCTGGATCTGCCGCAACGTCAGCGGTACGCGGCGTGAGATTGTTTTCAATGGCAGCGGCCTGGAGGTGCTGTGGCGCTCGATTGTATTCGCGCTGCTCTGCCTCCTCATCATCCCGATTCCGTGGATGCTGCGCTGGTACTCGAACTGGTACATCTCACAGTTCGCACTGGCGCCGCGCGGCACGCTCGCCAACGCCTAAGCCAGGACTTTTGCGTGAGCATGATCTGATACAAAGCCGGTTTCCGCTTTGCGCCAACGCGGCCCTTCGGGTCGGGGTCATGCTCGGCGCTGGCGCACCGAGCCTTCCTGCGCCACCGACGCCACCAGCGTGCCGTCGGGCTTGAAGATGAGGCCGCGGGTCAGCCCGCGGCCGTCCTGCGCGCTCGGCGAATCCTGGGCGTAGAGCAGCCATTCGTCGGCGCGGAACGGGCGGTGAAACCACATCGCGTGATCGAGGCTCGCCGGCATCATGCGGCGATCGAACAGCGTGCGACCGTAGCGCGCCATCACGGCATCGAGCAGCGAGAAGTCCGACGCATAGGCCAGCGCGCACAGGTGCAGCGCGGGATCGTCGGGCAGTTTTGCGGCGGTGCGAATCCAGACATGGATGCGGCCGTCGTCGATCTTCTGGCCGAAATAGCGGCCGAGCTCGACCGGGCGCAGCTCGATGGGACGATCGGACTCGTAGTAGCGGCGAATGAACTCCGGCATCTCCTTGAACATGGGCTGTTTCGACACTTCTTCCGCCGTGAGTTTCTCGGGCGGTGGAACGTCGGGCATCTTCTCCTGATGATCAAAGGCGCCTTCCTCCTCGGCATGGAAGGAAACCATGATGGAGAAGATGGCGTTGCCGTGCTGGATCGCGGTGACGCGTCGGGTCGAATAGCTCTTGCCGTCGCGTAGCCGCTCGACCTGGTAGATGATCGGGATCTGCGGATCACCCGGCAGGATGAAGTAGCAATGGATTGAATGCGGCAGGCGGCCTTCGACGGTGCGGCATGCCGCTACCATCGCCTGTCCGATCACCTGGCCGCCGAACACCCGCTGCCAGCTCGTCTTCGGGCTGCTGCCGCGGAACAAATTCACCTCGAGCTGTTCGAGGTCGAGGATGGCGATCAGGTCGATCAGGCTTTTGGACATGCAGTTTCCTTCGTCATTCCGGGGCATGCGAAGCATGAACCCGGAATCTGGAGCCCGCACACCGCGATTCCGGGTTCGTGCTCCGGAATGACAGCAAGCCCCTTGCTTGGTTAACCTGTTTCGCCCAGCTATACTCCCATCGCAAGAGCAAGAGTACGCGGGTTTCCATGACGGCACAGCGAAGCATTGTGATTTGCGGCGGGGCATTTGCCGGACTGGCGCTGGCCCTGGCGTTGCGCCAGGGGTTGGGGCCGGATATTCCCGTTGTTGTCGCCGATCCCGCGCTTGGCATGCGGCCAAGCCGGGATCCGCGCGCCACCGCCATCGTTGCCGCCTGCCGCAGGCTGTTCGAGGCGTTAGGGGTGTGGGAGGAGGTGGCGCCGAACGCGCAACCCATCCTCGACATGGTGGTCACGGATTCCGCGCTCGCCGACGCCACCCGGCCGGTGTTCCTGACCTTCGCCGGCGATGTCGAACCCGGCGAGCCCTTTGCCCATATGGTCGAGAATCGCAACCTGATCGATGCGCTTGCCGCACGCGCCGAGGCGGCCGGCGTCGACCTGCGCGCCACCGCAGTCAACAATTACGAGGCGAGCGCTGACGGCATCGACGTCGTGTTGGCGGACGGCGCCACCATCGCGGCGAGCCTGCTGATTGCCGCCGACGGCGCGCGCTCGAAGCTGCGCGAGCAGGCAGGGATTGCGACCCATGGCTGGGAGTACGATCAGTCCGGCATTGTCGTCACCGTCGGCCATGAGCGCGATCACCACGGCCGCGCCGAAGAGCATTTTCTGCCCGCCGGTCCCTTCGCGATTCTGCCGCTGACGGGAAAGCGCTCCTCGCTGGTATGGACGGAGACGCGCAAGGAAGCTGCGCGCATCACCGCGCTGGGCGAAGAGGAGTTTCACGCCGAGCTCGAGCAGCGTTTCGGTTTGCATCTCGGCGAGATCAAGGCGCTGGACAAGCCGCGTGCTTTCCCGCTCGGCTATTTCGTCGCGCGCTCCTTCATCGCCGAGCGGATGGCGCTGGTCGGCGACGCCGCGCATGTCATCCACCCGATCGCGGGCCAGGGGCTCAATATGGGTCTGAAGGACGTCGCAGCGCTCGCCGAGGTCGTCGTCGATGCCGCGCGGCTCGGCATGGATCCGGGACAGGCCAACGTGCTCGAGCGCTACCAGCGCTGGCGTCGCTTCGACACCATGGCGATGGGGGTCGCCACCAATTCGTTGAATCTGCTGTTCTCCAACGAATCGAAATTGCTGCGCGCGGTGCGCGACATCGGGTTGGGTTTGGTCGACCGCGCGCCGCCGCTGAAAAACCTGTTCATCCGCCAGGCCGCCGGCCTCACCGGCGAAGTGCCGCGGCTCTTGAAAGGCGAGGCGTTGTAGCCACCGCCGTCATTGCGACCCGTTGGCTTTTCGCAATGACGGAGCCGACGGTCAATCGATCTTTCTTGCCTCTTCCGGCAGCATGATCGGGATGCCGTCGCGGATCGGATAGGCGAGTTTGGCCGAGCGCGAGATCAGCTCCTGCCTTGCGGCATCGAACTCCAGCGGTCCCTTGGTTAGCGGGCAGACCAGAATCTCCAGAAGCTTTGGGTCGACACTGGATTCAGGCCGCTCGGGCTGCGCGTTCATTGGCTCTCACCTCCGGTTTGCGGCTGCTCTAGCACATCCGTTTGCGGCGTATAATACAGCTAGCGCGCGACGATCCGCAAAAGTTCGGCGAGGACGGCCTGCTGTCTTTCGGCCGGCAGCGGCTGGTCCGACAGGGCATAGCCGAAGAAGGCCCAGAACAGGATTTGCGCGCGGGCGCGGGCCACCTCGTCGGCAAGGCCGGCCTGCTTCAGCAGGTCCTCGATATAGTCGAGCCGGCGGCGATCCATCGCCACGACCGCGGCGCGCGCCCGGGCGTCGTTCGAAGCCCAGCTTCGCACCGCTTTCTCCAGCGACAGCTTGCTGCCGAAGGTCAGCTTGAGCAGCACGGCGAGTGGGTCTTCGTCCTTGTTGCTCGCTTTGGCTGCCTCGACGCCGGCAATGATCTGCTCGGTCGCGACCTCGCGCCAGCGGGTGAGAATGGCGGCGTGGAAGGCGGCGATGTCGGCAAAATGCCAGTAAAAGCTGCCGCGCGACACGCCCATGGCTTTCGCCAGCGGCTCGGCCTTCAATGCCGTGAAGCCGCTTTTCGCCAGGGTCTTCAGCCCGAAATCGACCCAGTCCTGCGCCGAAAGCTGATCGGCCATGGCTTCCCCGCACGTGATGTTCCACCATACACAAGTGTATTGACAGGCGCCAGCGCGTCCACTTATACCATACACAACTGTATGGATAGGAGATCGGAGGTTCCAGATGCGCGATGTTCTGCTGCAGGCCGCCGGCCTTGTCGCGATCCTCGTCAGCATTGCCCACGGCGTGCTCGGCGAAACCAAAGTATTTGCGCGAGCCACCGTCGAGCCGCCGCGGCTGCGCACGCTGCTGCGGCTGGTGTGGCAGGCGGGCACGCTGGCGTGGATCGCCGGCGGCGTGCTCTTGATCGCCGCGCCCTGGTTGGGCTCGGATGCCGCGCGGCACTGGATCATCAGCACATTTGCCGTGGTGTTCGGCTTTGCCGCCATCGCCAACGCTCTAGCTACGCGCACGGTGCATCCCGGCTGGATCGGAATGAGCGCCGTCGTGGCGCTCTCGGTCGCGGCCTACTAGCGGCGCCGCCATGGAATCGCGCGACCATGGCGATGCCGGTTTCGATCTGCGGCAAGTCCGCGCGACCAGTGCGTCGGCCAATTTCAATGTGCGAGCCGGGTTCGAGGTGACCGCGGCTGCAGGCGGCGAAGCCGAAATCCGCATGAAGTGGGACGACAGCTTCACGCAATATTCCGGGCATCTCCATGCCGGCATGATCGCCGCCCTGCTCGATACCGCCTGCGGCTTCGCCGCGGCGACCAAGGTCGGTTCGGTGACCGCATCGCATTTTTCGATGAACTGCCTGAGGCCTGCGGTCGGCAGCACCTTTACTGCGAAGGGCAAGATCGTGCGCGCCGGGCGACGGCAGGTATTTGCCCGGGCGGAACTCTTTGCCGAGGATGAGCAGGGATTGGCGTCGCTGGTCGCAACCGGCGAAACCCTGCTCGTTCCCGTCGGTTAACAGGCCGCGGAACTTCATCCTCGATTGGCGGCTGGGAACAACAGGGAGTTTTGCCATGGCCCTTGTTCTCGTCACCGGAGGAACCGGCCATCTCGGACAGGACCTCGTGGACCGGTTGGTTCGGGACGGACACGAGGTCCGCATTTTCGCGCGATCACGGCGGGCGCGGACCGATGTCGAATGGGCGATCGGCGATCTCGCGACCGGCGAGGGGCTGGCGATGGCGCTACGCGGCGTGCACACCGTCATCAATGCCGCGACCCACTCGCCGATCGCGCGCCGCGGCGGCATCCGTCCGGTGGATTTGTTCAGGTCGCCGTCCGATGTCGACGCCGACGGAACGCAGCGCCTGCTCGACCTGTGCCAGCAGGCGTCCGTGCAGCACCTTCTTCACGTTTCGATCGTCGGCTTGGAGGACGCCTCGCTTCCCTACGCCCGTATCAAGCTCGCGGGGGAACGCATGGTGCGTGCCTGCCCCTTGCCGTGGTCGGTGGTCCGCGCGACGCCGTTCTACTATCTGCTGGAGAGCATGCTCGCGGGCCTCGCCTGGCTTCCGGTCTGGCCGGTCCCGAAGACCGTTTTCAATCCCGTCGACACGTCAGATGTCGCGGACTACCTCGTGCACTGTGCGTTCGATGGCGGGCGCGGTGAACGCGCCGAGATCGGCGGCCCGGAAGATCTCAGCCTCGTCGAGTTCGCCCGTCAATATCAGGAGGCGCGGGGCATGCATCGCACCATCATGCCGATCTCCCTTTCCGAAAAAGCGGGACGCGGAATGGGCTTTGTCACGAGCAAGGGCGTGCGCGGAACGCTGTCATGGAAAGAGTGGCTGCGGCGGCATTTTGCCGAGGCACAGACGGCGGCTTGAGATGGAGGAGTCATTCCGGGGCGGCTCGAAGAGCCGAACCTGGAATCTCGAGGTTCTCAGGTGCGCACCATAGTTCGCGCTTCGCGCGCCCGGAACGGCTCGCAATGTCACTGCAGTCCGGGATCGCCGCTGGTGCGCTTCTTCGCCAAATCCATCTGCGTCACTGCGATCAGGATTTCCGCGCGCGTCTTAAGGTCGGGCGCTTCCAGCATGGCTTGCTTTTCGGCCGGGCCGTAGGGCGACATCATCGCGAGCGCATTGACCAGCGCCTCATTGGGTGCGTTTTCGATGCCTTCCCAATCGACCTTCAGGTTGTTGGCTTTGAGAAAATCGGTGAGCACTTCGAGCAGCGCCTGGCGGTCGACCGCCTCCTCGCCCTTGCGGGCGACGAAGTCGTCGCCGAAGGCGAAGAAATCGACCTTGCATTGCCGGTAGGGCGTCAGCACCGACAATTCCTCAATCACCTTGAAGCGCGACACGCCGGTGAGCTCGAGGATGTAGCGGCCGTCGCCGGTCTCGGCGAGCTGGGTAATGCGGCCGACGCAGCCGACGCGGAACAGCGCCGGGCTTTTCTCGCGCGGCGAATGGGTGACGTCAGGCTGGATCATGCCGATCAGGCGATGGCCGTCGCGGAAGGCGTCGTCGACCATGGCAAGATAGCGCGGCTCGAAGATGTTGAGCGGCATCTGGCCCCGCGGAAGCAGCAGCGCGCCGGGCAATGGAAAAACCGGAATTACTTCCGGCAGCTCGCCGGGCCCGCGATATTCGGCATTGATCGGCATGAGCGAGCAGTCCCGGCGCTTTGCCCTGAAGTTTAAGAGAACAGAATCGTCGACAGTTTCCTTCGCCCCTCGACCGTCGCCTCATCGGCACCGCCCCACGCCTCGAAGAACTGCACGAGCTGCTTGCGCGCGCCGTCATCGTTCCATTTGCGGTCGCGCTTGACGATCTCAAGCAGCTGTGCGGTCGCTTCGGTCCGCTTGCCTTGCGCGTTCAGCGCGGTGGCGAGATCGAAACGCGCC
This sequence comes from Bradyrhizobium sp., assembly GCA_036406295.1. GTDB lineage: Bacteria > Pseudomonadota > Alphaproteobacteria > Rhizobiales > Xanthobacteraceae > Bradyrhizobium. Next base: position 1,082 of record DASWVJ010000067.1, on the reverse strand, counting down.
TGATGATCGAGCGGATTTGCGGCGACTTTCTGTTCGAGTTCGGTAGCCGGACCGACCGTCTTCGCCTGGTCGGCAAGCTCGATGGCGGCCTGCACCGCCTTCACGCCCGCATCGTTGCGCTTGGATTCCGGCACCATGGCGAGCGTCTGCTTGGCCTGCTCGATCGCGCCCGTGGTGACGTAGCATTTTGCGAGGCCCGCGAGGGCCGCGATGTTGGTCGCATCGAGCGCCAGCACCTCGGCATAGATTTGCGCGGCGCCTGCGGCATCGCCGCCAGTCAATACCGCTTCGGCCTCGCCGAGGATTTCCGCGATATTGGGCTCGCCGGCGGCCGGCACGCCCTTGGTCAGCCGCTCGATGAAGGCATTGACCTCGCTCTCCGGCACCGCGCCCATGAAACCGTCGGCCGGCCGGCCATCGACGAAGGCGATCACGGCGGGGATCGACTGGATGCCCATCTGGCCGGGAATGGCCGGGTGGTGGTCGATGTTCATCTTCACCAGCTTGACCCGGCCCTTGGCGTTGCGGACCGCCTTTTCCAGCACGGGGGTGAGCTGGCGGCAGGGTCCGCACCATTCCGCCCAGAAGTCGATCAGCACCGGCTGGCGCTTCGACTCCTCGATGACGTCCTTCATGAAGGACTGGGTGGTGGTTTCCTTGATGAGGTCAGGGGCCGCCTGCGGCGCTCCGCCGCTCTGCTCCGTAATGGTCACGATATCCTCGCCTGGTCTTTCGGAAGTCGGGCCCCTTCTAGCACGGCTGGGTGCGATTCAGGGCGGGGTCGATCTGCCCTAATTGGCGGCGGCCGCAGTTAATTTCAATTGCCGGGAACCGGGTCGGGCTTGAATTCGGGGTATTCGGCGACCATTTCTCGCCAAATCGCCCCGTGCGGGCCGGATTTTAACGGTTCGGAGAAGTGTTGCATTCGCGGTGCGCATTTGGCATAGGTGCGCCGTTGCCGGCGACCAGTCGCCGCCATCTCGGATGCGGGTGTAGCTCAGTGGTAGAGCACGACCTTGCCAAGGTCGGGGTCGAGGGTTCGAGCCCCTTCGCCCGCTCCAGATTTCTCTCCGCACGCCGAA
>DASWVJ010000066.1:0-23918 GCA_036406295.1 Bradyrhizobium sp. | reverse complement strand
GCGCAGCGCTTCCTGGCGATAGGTCAGCGGCGTCTCGAATTGCGAAGCTGCCCCCAGGCCGGCCGTGATGCCGGGGATGATGGAATAGCTCACGCCGGCAGCGCGCAGCACGTCGACCTCTTCGCCGCCGCGGCCGAAGATAAAGGGATCGCCACCCTTCAGCCGCACGGCGCGCTGGCCCGCGCGGGCGGCCTCGACCAGCAGCTTGTTGATCGCCTCCTGCCCGATGCCGGGCTTGCCGACGCGGCGGCCGACCGGCACGCGCGCGGCATCACGGCGGGCGCGGTCGAGCACTTCGGCGGAAACCAGTTCGTCATAGAACACGACGTCCGCGTCCTGCAGCGCGCGCAATGCTTTCACCGTAAGCAGGTCGGGATCGCCTGGACCGGCTCCGACCAGCGCGACATGGCCCGTGGCCTTGCCCTCTTCACCACCGGCATAAGCGGAGGCGTCAGAAATCTCATGGAGCGCCTTCGCGGCCTCGTCCTTGCGCCCCGCCAGCACCAGCGCGCCGATCGGTCCATCAATAATGCGCTCCCAGAAGCGGCGGCGCAGCGCAAATTCCGGAATGCGCGCGTGAATGGATTTGCGGAACGCGCCGATGAAATTTGCGAGATCGCCGATGCGCGCCGGCAGCACGGCTTCGATACGTTCGCGCACACGGCGCGCCACCACGGGCGAAGCGCCGCCGGTGCCGACGGCGACAACGACATCGCCGCGATCGACGATGGCAGGAAAGATGAAGGTGGAATGCGCGAGGTCGTCCATCACATTGACGGGCAATCCAGCCGCCTTCGCCCGCGCCGACATGGCAATACCGATCTCGCCTGCGCCGGCGCACAGGATTGCGATCACGCCGCTCAGGTCGGCCGCCAGCGGGTCGCCCCGCGCGATCTCGATGCGTGCGGCATCAATGCCGCTCAGATCATGATTGCCGTCGGTCGCATGCCAGCGCACTTGCGCGCCGGCCGATGCAAGCAGCCGCAACTTTGCGCGAGCGAGGTCGCCTGCGCCGACCAGGAGGACCGGTCCGCTTTGCAGATCGAGGAAGGTTGGCAGAAACCGCATGGCCACTCGCTTTCAGGGTTGACTGAAATTATTTTCTCTCTAAGTGTCTCGCAAGCCCGATAAATAGAAAATTATTTCTTCTAAATCGCGGCTTGCAGATGGAATTTTCGCCTACTCAGGCTGAGGTTAACGAGATGGACGTTCTCACCAACGAATCCGCGAAGGCGCGGCTCCGCCAGGCACCGCTGATCCAAGCAGCTTCCGTGCCGCAAATTGCGCCGCCCTCGATGGATCACCTCGACCAGCTCGAGGCCCAGAGCATCTACATTCTGCGCGAGGCCTTCGCACGCCTGAAGAAGCTCGCGCTGCTGTGGTCGCTCGGTAAGGACTCCAACGTCATGATCTGGCTGGCGCGCAAGGCGTTTTTCGGCCGCGTGCCCTTCCCGGCGATGCATGTCGATACCGGCAAGAAGTTTGCCGAGATGTACGCTTTCCGCGACCGCTACGCGAAGGAATGGGATCTCGATCTGCGCATCGAGGCTTGCCCGCCGATCGATGCGGTCGATCCGACCCTGCCGCCGGCGGCGCGTTCGGCCGCGCGCAAGACCGAGGGGCTCAAGCTCGCCCTCGCCAAGCATGGCTTTGACGGCCTGATTGCCGGCATCCGCCGCGACGAGGAGGCCACCCGCGCCAAGGAGCGCGTGTTTTCGCCGCGCGGCCTCGAAGGCGAATGGGACGTGCGCGACCAGCCGCCGGAATTCTGGGACCACTTCAACGCCTCGCCGCCGCAAGGCGCTCACTTGCGCATCCACCCGATCCTGCATTGGACCGAGGCCGACATCTGGGCCTACACCAGGCGCGAGAACATCCCGATCATTCCGCTCTACATCGCCAAGAACGGCAAGCGCTACCGCTCGCTCGGCGATCAGGACATCACCAATCCCGTCGCCTCGACCGCTTCCAACATCGACGAAATCCTCGCCGAGCTCGACGCCACCAAGGTGCCCGAACGCGCCGGCCGGGCGCTCGACCACGAGACGGAAGACGCTTTCGAACGCCTGCGGGTCGCCGGCTATCTCTGACGAACTTTTGCTGTGAGCGCCGCCATGAACATGATCGTTTCCCCCGCCCTGTCGGCAACGCCCAATGGCACCACGCGCCCGCAGGTCCGCATCGTGATCGTCGGCCATGTCGATCACGGCAAATCCACTTTGGTCGGCCGCCTCTTGCACGAGACCGGCAGCCTGCCCGAAGGCAAGCTGGAAATGCTCAAAGCCGTCAGCGCGCGGCGCGGCATGCCCTTCGAATGGTCGTTCCTGCTCGATGCGCTGCAGACCGAGCGCGACCAGGGCATCACGATCGACACCACGCAGATCCGTTTCCGCACCCGCTCGCGCGACGTCGTGCTGATCGATGCGCCCGGCCACGCCGAATTCTTGCGCAACATGATCACCGGCGCCTCGCAGGCCGATGGCGCGGTGCTGATCATCGACGCGCTGGAGGGCGTGCGCGACCAGACGCGGCGGCACGGCTATCTGCTGCATCTGCTTGGGATCAAGCAGGTCGCGATCGTGGTCAACAAGATGGACCGCGTCGATTTCAGCGAGGCGCGATTTGAAGAGATAGCTGCGGAGATCACCGCACACCTCACCGGCCTCGGCGTCACGCCGTCGGCGGTGATTCCGATCTCGGCGCGCGACGGCGACGGCGTCGCGGCGCATACGCCAAACATCGCCTGGTACAACGGCCCGACCGTGGTCGAGGCGCTGGATGAGCTGGAGCCGGCACGGCCGCTGGAAGCGCTGCCGCTGCGCCTGCCGGTACAGGCAATCTACAAGTTCGACGACCGCCGCATCGTCGCCGGCCGCATCGAGTCCGGCAGCCTCGTTGCGGGCGAGGAGATCGTCATCATGCCCGCAGGCAAGATTGCGAAGATCCGCTCGGTCGAGAGCTGGCCGATCACGCCGGTCGAAGGCCGTCAGGGTGCGGGCCGCTCGGTCGGCATCACGCTCGACCGCGAACTCTTCGTCGAGCGCGGCGACATCATCGCCCATGCCGGGACCTCCCCGCGCGACACCCGCCGCATCCGCGCGCGCATCTTCTGGCTGCACGACAAGCCGCTCGCCAAGGGCGATTCCATCCTGGTGCGCCTCGGCACCCGCGAGAGCCGCGCCAACGTGGTCGCGATCGAAAAGGCGATCGATCCCGGCGCGCTGTCGAACGAGGAGAACAAGTCGATCGCGCGCAACCACGTCGGCGAGATCGACGTTTCGCTGTCGCAGCCGATCGCCGCCGATGCCCACAGCGACAATCCACGTACCGGCCGTCTCGTGATGGAGGTCAACGGCCGCATTGCCGGCGGCGGACTCGTGCTGTCGGTAGATGCCGGACAGCGCGCGGCTCCCATCGACATCGTGCCGGTGGAATCGGCGCTGCGTCCTGACGAGCGCTCGGCACGCTACCGCCACAACGGCGCGGTGGTGTGGCTCACGGGCTTGCCCGGCGCCGGCAAGTCGACGCTCGCCCGCGCGCTGGAGCGCCGCCTCTTCACCAATGGCGGCTCGCCGATCCTTCTCGACGGGGACACGTTGCGGGCCGGCCTCAATGGCGATCTCGGATTTTCGCCGCAAGATCGCAGCGAGAACATCCGCCGGCTCGCAGAGGTCGCGACGCACCTGGCGCGCAACGGCCATATCGCCATCGTCGCCGCCGTCTCGCCCGCAACGGACGACCGCGCCACCGCGCGCCGCATCGCCGACAGTAGCTTTCGCGAAATATATGTCTCGACCCCGGCCGAGGTCTGCGAGAGCCGCGATCCCAAAGGGCACTACGCCAAGGCGCGTGCGGGCGCGCTGACGTCTTTCACCGGTATCGGCAACGACTACCAGCCGCCGACCGGCGCCGAACTCGTGCTCGATACCTCGACCCGTACCGTTGCCGAGGCGACTGAGGAGATCGAGCGCATGCTGGCCAGGACCGGCGTCCTGTTCGACGAACTGACCGATCTCGCCGCCAATATCTGAGGCAGCCCAAGGGGATTTTTGCGGCTCTAGGGGGCCTTCTCATCCTGCCGGCTTGTGGCTAAAAGGGCGCCTTGAACGCCGCCCTTTTTAGGGGCGATTTTGCAGTTTTCCCTCCGAAAACAGCCCCTTTCTGCCGAGAAAGCCAGCCTATCATGAAGCGTGTCGAAGCCCACGGATTGAAGATCGCCCCCGTCCTGTTCGATTTCATCGCCAAGGAGGCGACCCCCAAAACCGGGATTTCGCCCGACGCGTTCTGGGCAGGTTTGGCCTCCGTCATCAAGAAGCTCGCGCCGAAGAACCGCGATCTCCTGAAATTCCGCGACACGCTGCAGGAGAAGATCGACGCCTGGCACCGTGCCAACAAGGGCAAGCCGGTCGACATCAACGCCTATACCGCCTTTCTGAAGGAGATCGGCTATCTCCTGCCCGAGCCCGCGACCAGCAAGGTCGAGACCGCCAATGTCGATGACGAGATTGGAAAAATCTGCGGTCCGCAGCTCGTCGTGCCCCTCACCAACGCGCGCTATGCGCTGAACGCGGCGAATGCGCGCTGGGGCTCGCTGTACGATGCCTTCTACGGCACCGACGCCATCCCGCATGACCCGAGCGAAACCGGCAAGGGCTACAACAAGGCGCGCGGCGACAAGGTGATCGCCAAGGCCAAATCCTTCCTCGATTCCGCCGTCCCGCTCGCCACCGGCAACCACAGCGACGTCACCGGCTACAGCGTGGTCGCGGGCCAGCTTTCTGCCAAGCTGAAGAGCGGTAATGCGACCGGGTTGAAGACGCCGGTTCAATTTGCGGGTTATCAGGGCAATCCCGAGGCACCCGCGGCCGTGCTGCTGGTCAACAACGGCATGCACATCGACATCCAGATCGACCGCAAGCATCCGATCGGCAAGGACGACCCGGCCGGCGTTGCCGACATGATCCTGGAGGCGGCGGTCTCGACCATCCTCGACATGGAAGACAGCGTCGCCGCCGTCGATGCCGAGGACAAGGTGCTGGTCTATCGCAACACGCTCGGCCTGATGAACGGCACGCTCTCCGCCGATTTCGAGAAGGGCGGCAAGACCATGACCCGCTCCCTCAATGCCGACCGCATCTACAAGTCGCCCGCGGGCAGCGAAGTGAAGCTGCATGGCCGCAGCCTGCTCCTGATGCGCAATGTCGGCCATCACATGTACACCGACGCCGTGCTCGACGAGAAAGGCGAGGAGATCCCGGAAGGCATTCTGGACGCCGCGGTCGCCGGCCTGCTCGCGATCCATGACCTGAAGGGCAACTCCAAGGTCAAGAACAGCCGCAACGGTTCGATCTACATCGTCAAGCCGAAGATGCACGGCCCGGATGAAGTCGCGCTCACCTGCGACATCTTCAGCGAAGTCGAGAAGATGCTGTCGCTGCCGTCAGACACCATGAAGGTCGGCATCATGGATGAGGAACGCCGCACCACGGTCAACCTCAAGGCCTGCATCCAGAATGCGACGAAGCGCATCTGTTTCATCAACACCGGCTTCCTCGACCGCACCGGTGATGAAATCCACACCTCCATGGAAGCGGGTCCGATGATCCGCAAGAACGACATGAAGGCGCAGCCCTGGATCAAGGCCTATGAGGACTGGAACGTCGACATGGGCCTGATCGACGGTCTGCCCGGCCACGCCCAGATCGGCAAAGGCATGTGGGCCGCGCCCGACAAGATGGCGGATATGCTGGCGCAGAAGATCGGCCATCCGCAGGCCGGCGCCACGACGGCGTGGGTACCTTCGCCGACCGCCGCGACACTGCACGCGCTGCACTATCACCAGGTCAATGTCGCCGCGCGCCAGCAGGAGCTCGCCAAGGGCGGCCAGCGCGCAAAACTCTCCGACATCCTCACCATTCCGGTGTCGCAGTCGAACTGGGCGCCCGACGACGTGAAGCAGGAGATCGACAACAACTGCCAGGGCATTCTGGGCTACGTCGTGCGCTGGATCGACCAGGGCGTCGGCTGCTCCAAGGTGCCCGACATCCACGATGTCGGCCTGATGGAAGACCGCGCCACCTTGCGCATCTCCAGCCAGCATCTGGCGAACTGGCTGCATCAGGGCGTCATCAGCAAAGACCAGGTGATGGAGTCGCTGAAGCGCATGGCCGTCGTCGTCGACAAGCAGAACGCCGGCGATCCCCTCTACAAGCCGATGGCGCCCGCCTTCGACGGCGTCGCCTTCAAGGCGGCCTGCGATCTCGTCTTCAAGGGCCGCGAGCAGCCGAACGGCTACACCGAATTCATCCTGCACGCGCGCCGCAAGGAGGCGAAGGCGGCGGGCTGATTGCTCGGCAACCGGTCACGATGAAAGCCCCGGCCGACGCCGGGGCTTTTTGTCATTCCGGGGCGATGCACCAGCATCGAACTATGGAGTGCCGTTGCGCTCCTGAGAATCTCGGGATTCCCCGATGCGCAATTGCGCATCTGAGGTTCGCGTCTTCGACGCGCCCTGGAATGACGGCCTCACCTACACCGCGAGGTATTTCACCAAAGAGATCACGCCGAGGATGATCACGATGACCCGGCAGATCTGCTTGGCGCGGCCATCGATCGGCAGCAGGTTGATCAGATAGAGGATAAGGATAACGACAAGGAATGTGACAAGCGCACCGACGAGCATCGGAAGACCTCCTCTTACGTCCCTCCTAGTTCCTGCCCTTCGCGACCACTGGCGGGAGCCGGTAGCGCTGCTTGATGCGCTCGGAGGCGGGTGAGAAATTCACCGACGTGCCGCGCCTGTCGGCGTCCTTGTTGGCCACCACCAGCCCGTTCGCGCCCGCGACGATGTCACCCCTGCGCAAGGTGGGATCGTTCTCGGGCTCGATCCGGGCAAGGCCAAGGGAGTCCTTGCCATTGCAGCTGCAGCCGGAGACGAGCTCGTTGCGATAGCGGAACGCATTCGGCAGTTTGGAGTACGGCTTTCCGTCCTCGGTCGCGGCATTGTCGATGGCACTGCCATAAACGATCCTGGTGTCTGCTTTCGGGCAAAGGCTGTCGCAGGCCTTCGCGCGGCTCGCACTATCGTCGCCCGTGATCGGGAAATAGCGGCCGTCGCAGGTCCGCACGCAATAGGCCTGCCCGCCGCCGCGGCGCTGCCGCGGCTCGGACTGCTGGAAATTGCCGCCGAACGGCATCTGGAATGCGGGCGGGCGCGAGCCGCCGAAGCCGCGGAAGAAATTCGCGAAGAAATCCTGTGCCTGCGCCGCCGGCGCGAGCGCGGTGCAAGCCAGCAGGCCCGCCGCACCCATCGTCCAAAGCTTGACCTTGCGCACTGCCATTGCACTCACCTCAGTTCACTCGTGACGCCAGCGCCGCAGTCGCGGCCGGACGCGATGGATTGCGCGCCTCCAGCGGCGCGTTCTTCGGCAGCACCACCACTTTCGTGCCGATATTGACCCGGCTGAACAGGTCGATCACGTCCGCATTGGTCATGCGGATGCATCCGGAGGAGACGAACTTGCCGATGGTCGAGGGATCGTTGGTGCCGTGGATGCGATACTGGCTCGAGCCGAGATAGATCGCACGGGCGCCGAGCGGATTGCCGGGGCCGCCGGCCATGAAGCGAGGCAGGTAAGGCTGGCGCGCGATCATCTCCGCCGGCGGATGCCAGTCCGGCCACTCCGCCTTGCGGCTGATGGCCTGCACGCCGGACCAGGTAAAGCCCTCGCGGCCGACGCCGACGCCGTAACGGATCGCCCGGCCACCACCCAGCACGTAATAGAGCGCGGTGCCGCCGGTATCGATCACGATGGTGCCGGGTGCCTCGCGCGTGTCGAAGGCAACGACGGCGCGGCGCAGCCGCTCCGGCAGCGGCGCTTCCGCGCCCGGGTCCGGGGTCACATAGTCGGATGGGAAGTTCTGCTGTACTGGCGCGTAGCCCAGCGTTTGCGCGCCGGCTGACGTCGGGAGGATCGCCGACGCGATCAGCAGCGCGGCAACAAGGATCGTATCGCGGCCAAACGGCCGGCGGTGGAAGACAGCTGGCTGTGTCATGGTGCCTGCCCCATCGGGATGCGCATCGTGGCGATGCTCTGCCCCGACAAACGCGGCGGCTGCCGTTGCAGTTCCGCCGCAGGCAAGCGCGAAGGCGTGCCTGTCAAGCACGCGGCCCTCACGATCCTGCGATGGAACCCGATCCGGCACCGTGCGTTGACACGGCACAAGTTCAATCGGCAGGGCGCGACGGCGTGACGGGCAATTGTGCTCTTGCGCAGGAGAGAAAATTCGTGCGTGCCCTTCCAGGTGATCGTCAGCTTCCCAAAGAGCGAGCGCAGGAGCCGCACCGCAATGGCAAACGCGAGGGCCGGAGCGAGGCCAAGCACGCGCCGCATCAGGAGGCCAATCGCGAACAGGAGCCGCAGCGCGCAAACGGCACGTCGATGCCGGGCAGCGCAGCCGAGCTGCCGCCGCTGATCCGCCGCCAGGAAGTGGTGGCGCTCGCGCTGGCCGGGCTGTTCATCATTGCCGCCACCACCGTGCTCTACTTCGCCAAGGCATTCTTCCTGCCAGTCGTGATGGCCTTCGTGGTCGGCACCATGCTCTCGCCGGCAGCGGGCTTGCTCGAACGCTGCCGTATTCCCCGCGGCATCGGCGCGGTGCTGATCGTGCTGGCCGTCTCTGCGCTCGGAAGCTTCATCCTCGGCCTGATCGCAGCGCCCGCAATGGAATGGAGCTCGCGGCTGCCGGAGCTTGCAGGCGAGCTGAAGGACAAGCTGCACATGTTCGACCGGCCGCTGGAGCTGTGGCGGCAATTGCTGGCGATGCTGGGCGGCTCCGACACGCTTACGACCTTCCAGGTGCCGAAATTCGAATGGGTGAAGCCGGCGCTGGAATTCCTGTCGCCGACCTTCACGGAATTCCTGCTGTTCTTCGTCACTCTGGTGCTGTTCATCGCGAGCTGGAAGGAACTGCGTCGCACGCTGATCATGACCTTTGGCGACCGCGCCTCGCGGCTGCGCACGCTGCGCATCCTCAATGATATCGAGGAACGTCTCGGCGGCTATCTTCTGACCGTCACCATGATCAACGCCGGCGTCGGCGTTGCGACCGGCCTGATCTGCGCCATCGCCGGCATGCCGAACCCGGCCGGCCTTGGCGCGCTGGCAGCAGCGTTGAACTACATCCCGATCATCGGTCCCATCGCCATGTTCGCCGTGCTGACCGCGGTCGGCATCGTCGCCTTCCCGACCCTGAGCGGCGCGATGGTGGCGCCGATGCTGTTTGTCGCCCTCACCTTCGTCGAAGGTCATTTCATCACGCCCACCATCATCGGGCAGCGGCTGGCGCTGAATGCGCTTGCCGTGCTGCTGACGCTCGCGTTCTGGACCTGGCTGTGGGGGCCGATGGGCGGATTTCTTTCCTCTCCGCTGCTGATCGTCGCGCTGATCCTGAAAGAACATCTGATGCCGGACGAATCACCGCAGCTGCCGGACGACTGACGCGGTTGCGCAGGAACTTCCCGCGGCGTCGGGCGTTTCCCCGGTAGGCAAGGACCCTCGCGAATTCGGGAAAGCAACATGCTGGACAATGCCACCGTCGAACGTCTGGAAAAGGACGTCACCGCCGTCAAGAACGACATTTCTGCGCTTACCGGCCAGGTCGCCGATGCGCTCAACACCTTCACGAACATCGCCAAGAAGCAGGCGCGCCGCGGCTACAAGCAGGCGCGCGCCAATGCCGAAGGCACGATCAACGACCTCTCCGAGCGCGGCAGCGCCGTGATGGGCGCCGCGCAGGATGCGGCAACCACGGTCGAGGACACGCTGGAGGACGCCATCGTGCAGCGGCCGATTGCGACGATCGCGCTTGCGCTCGGCCTCGGCTTCCTGATCGGCGTCACCTGGCGCCGCTGAGGCTGGACATGTCGGGCCCCCGCAAGACCGGACTCTGGCGCGGATGGCGGCGCTGGTGGGTCGCGATGCGTTTCGTGGATACGCTTTACAGAGCGAGGCGGGTCGATGTTTCAGCGCATGATCGATGATGTCAAGGAATCGGCCGGGAGCGCTGTGCGGCTGACGTCGCTCGCAGCCGCCGCCGCATTCGCGCTGCTCATCGCGACCGCCTTTCTCTGCGCGGCCGCCTTCATGTTCGTGCTGCAGCGCTACGGCCCGGTGGAGGCCTGCCTCGCCGGGGCTGCCGTCTTCTTCATTGTCACCACGATCGCGGCAGGCAGCTACATGGTGCACAAGCATCAGATGAAGGTTCGCGCCGAACGGGCGGCAAAGAATGCAGCGCGTAATTTGCTGGCAGATCCTGCGATGCTGGCAATCGGCATCCAGCTGGTGCGCGCCATCGGCGTCAAGCGGCTGGTGCCGATCCTCGCCATCGGCGGCGTGGCGCTCGGGCTACTCGCCGCGCGCGGGCATGCGAGCCCCAGCGAGGAGCCGGCGGAGTAGGCTCCTTCGTCGCCACAGCCTCCGCTGTCGTCCCCGGCGAGCGCCGGACCGACACTCGAGTTTCCCGATTCAGTTTTCAAAAGCGCATCTGACATACGTCGTCATTCCCGCGACTCGTTCGTGGCCGGGGCTCTGTAATTCCGGTAAGTCGAAGCCTCCACCTTCTCGTCGCGCCAGTTTGTCGCAGACCCTCTTGGTGAGGAGGCGCGCAAGCGCCGTCTCGAACCATGAAAGGCCCCGGTATCGCCCGCAGCCCCTCGTTCGAGGCGCGCGCCAAGGTGCACTGCGCAGGACGCGGCTGGAGGGCGCGATGGCAGAGCCTCGCAATGTCGAAAAAAGACTGGACATCGCCCCTGCAAAAACGCGGAAATGTGCCGCCCGTTCGGGTAACCGTCCTGCCGGGTAGTTTTGGCAGCATGTCGTCAAGGGGCGTGTCGTGGGTGACGAGCCGGTCAGGAAAGTGAGCTTTGCGCTGCAGGGCGGCGGCGCCCATGGCGCGTTTGTCTGGGGCGTGATCGACCGCGTGCTCGAGGATGGACGGCTCGGCATCGAGGCGATCAGCGCGACCAGCGCGGGCGCGATGAACGCCGTGGCGTTCGCCTCGGGCATGGTGTCGGGCGGGCCGGAAGGGGCGCGGGCGACGCTGCATGATTTCTGGCGCCAGGTCTCGCAGATGGACGTGGCGTTCGATTTCTTCTCGCCGTGGAATCAGTGGATCCAGGCCATGAAGCTGCCGCCGGAATATCACCCGGTGCATGCCGCGATCCACACGCTGACCCACACCCTGCCGCCGAACCTGCTCAATCCCTTCCACTTCAATCCGCTGCGCGAGTTGCTGACGCGCGTGGTGGATTTCGATCGGCTCAATGATTCGCCTGACGCGCCGCAGCTCTTCCTCAACGCCACCAATGTGCGCACCGGCAAGCTGAAGGTATTCCAGACGCCGAAGATCACGGCCGAAGCGGTGTTGGCGTCGGCCTGCCTGCCGCCCTATTTCCAGGCGGTCGAGATCGACGGCGAGCATTACTGGGACGGCGGCTATCTCGGCAATCCCGCGATCTATCCCCTGATCTACCGCCCCGGCACGCGCGACGTCATCATCGCGCAGGTCACCGCGATCCGGCGCGACGAACTGCCGGCAAGCGCTGCCGACGTGCTGCACCGGATCACCGAGATCAGCTTCAACTCTTCCCTGATGCGCGAGATGCGCGCGATCGCCTTTGCGACAAAGCTGATCGACGCCGGCGAGCTCAACAGCGAAAAACACCGGCGCATGTTCATGCACTGGATCGGCAATGATCCTCTGATGTCGCAACTCGGCACCGCAACCCAGTTCCACCCCGAATGGAGCCTGTTGTGCCGCTTGCGCGATGCCGGCCGCGACACTGCGACGGCGTGGCTGGACGCCAATTTCGAGCACATCGGCACGCGCTCGACGATCGACTTTGCGGAGATGTTCTTGTAGCCGGAACGACTCGCGCCCGAAGGACTTGGAAAAATGTCTTTCGGAGGATCTCATGCGACATCTGTTCATTTTGCTCGGCATCGTCATGCCGTTTTCAATGGCCGCGGCCGAAACCCCTTCCGGCAAGCAGCCGGACGATACGCGGCATTCGCAGCACTCCACCGGCAAGACCGAGCTGAAGGACAACGGCCAGAAGCAGCCGCAGGGTCCCACCGGCCCCATCACGACCGGCAGTGGCGGCGCGCCGGCGGAGAGCCCGCAGGGACAAAGCCCGCCCAACATGCAGCCGGCGCCCGATGGTTCATCGAAGACGATTGAGGGGCCGAAGTAGGTTCTCGGCAATCGCAGGAACGGGTAGCGCGAAGCACATCAGCCATCAACGCTCTGAGCAAGGGCGATAGGTTCATCGGGCGCGTTTCGCGCGACCTGTGGGCTCAACCCATCCAGCGCACGAGGCACTTCGCTTGGCCGGAATGACAGCGGAATACATGTTGGAGGACGCAGGGTGGGCACGGCGTTGGTGCCGCCGCGTCCCGCCCTCTCTTGTCCGGATCCTCATGGAAAGGGTGGGCAAAGCGGTTGCCTTGTCCACCCTACGAGCTTTTGTCGGGGCTCTTCCTCGACATCACGTCACACACTTGCCAGGTTGCAGCAGCTTTGCGACCTCGGTCAGCACGCTCACCACCGGCTCACAGGCGACCATCCTCTTCGCCTTGTCACCGGCGGGCTTGATGGCGGGCTTGCTGCCGGCTGGAAGATTGCGCGCATCCTTCTGGACGGGGATGCGGACCAGCACCGAGGTATCGGTCAGGCTGTCGACCCTGAGCTGGACAGTGCGGCTCTGGCCGGCGGCCAGTGTGACGGCCTCGCGGTTGGCCTTGGCGGCGCGGTTGATGCCGACGGCGCCGGCAGGTTCTGTGACGGCCTGGAACCGATCGGCGAGATCATGGCCGGAGGCGAACTGCACTGCGCCAAGCGTCGCAACGGCGGCCAGCGCTCCGAAGATAGCGGTGGATTTTTTCAAGGATTTCTGTGGCATGGCCTTCATCCCTCGCCCCACGGCGATCGCGGGAACAACGCGGGAGCACAAGGCGGGTTTCCTGGCCCGGCCGATAAATTAACCGTGTGTAAGGATTCCTTGGGTTCCGTTCCGTCTCTTTGCGAGGGGCAAACTTTTTTCGGAAGCAAACTTTTTTCGAGACAGTAGGGAACGACTGCGGCGTCCAAGAGTCATTCCGGCAGCCGGTTATCCCCCCTGCCCCATTGACCGGCTATAGAGGGCGCGACCGTGGTGATGCCGGTCGCGCCTTTCTTTTTGGCTTTTGGCTTTTCGTTTCACGCCCTTCGCAGCGCCAGCGTGACGCCGCCGAGCGTCAGCGCCATCGCCGTAACTTCGCGCACGCCCAAGGGCTCGCCGAGGATGAAGGCCGCGGAGACGACGCCGATCACGGGGACCAGCAGCATGCCTGTTGACGCCGAGGTCGGCGGCAGGCGGCGCAGCGTCTCGAACCAGGTGAGATAGCACAGGCCCATCGGCACCAGCGTCATGTAGACGAAGCAGGCGATGCCGACCGGCGTGATGGAGCCAAGGTGCGGATGCTCGAAGGCGATGCCGAGGACCAGCATCACCAGGCAGCCGAGGCCGACCTGCCAGGCGACCACCACGAGCGGCGGCATCGGCAGTTGCGCCCGGTTGAGCACGTTGCCGAGCGCGAACAGGATGGCGCAGGCCAGCGCCAGTGCGATCCCGGTGAGCTTTGCTTCGGTGAAGGCAAAGCCGTCCGCCCCCAGTAGCAACGCGACGCCGGCTATACCGAGCACGAGGGCCGCGATGTCGCGCAAGGTCGGGCGCACATGCAGGAACGGCCAGGCGAACAGCATGGCCCAGATCGGCATGGTGTAGGCGATCAGCGCGCCCTCGCCGACGGTGACGTATTTCATCGCCATGGTGCCAAAGCCCATCCAGGCGAAGACGTTGGTGAAGGAGGCGAAGATCAACCGCGGGATCGCTGTGCGCGGGACCTTCAGCGACTCGCGGCGCCCGAGCGCCAGCGCAGCGAGAATCACGGCAGCGAGGATGCCGGCGAGGCCCCGCGCGAACAGCGGCGGCCATTGCTGCAGCAGGAGCTTCATGAAGGGCCAGTTCAGCGCCCAGCCAAAGGCGGTGACGACAAGGCAGAAGAAGCCGATCGAACGATCGCGGCGGGAGGAATCCATCAGGGATCGCTTAGCAGCCGGCAGGCGCGGGTTCCACGCCGGCAGGTGCATGAGGGAGATGCGAACGCCGTCCCTGAGGTGTGGGTGTGGCCCGGCCACCCCACCCGGCGCACCTTACGCGTTGGCGTATTTGCTGAACATTGTGCGGCCTCAATGGCACACATAGTCTCCTGCCGTCCGGCATGGGGCTTTTGATGACCGACTGGTATCTTTGGGATGGGGTGGAGCAGCAGGGTCCGATGGACCTCGGCACGCTCGAGATGCGGATTCGATCGCATGCAAACCCTGCCGGGCTGCTGGTCTGGACCCAGGGATTGGCGGAGTGGAAAACCATCGAGGAAGCGCTCGGCCCGGCCTTCGCCAAGGTCCCGGCTCCGCCGCCACTGCCGCTGCCGAAGGCAGCCTTTCCCGTCGAAACTCCGAAAGCGCAGAACATCATCGTCCGGCACTGGCGGGGCGAGTGCCCGCTGTGGGTTTCCTACTGGGTGGTCGGCCTTGCCAGCAATTTCGCCGCGCTGGTTGCGATCCTCCTGCTCAGCCAGTTCATGGTGACGCAGGTCACCTACGTTCCGCTCGCGCTCTGGACGTTCTTCGTCGGTATCTGGTCTGGGCTGGTCGGCCTCGGGATATGGCAGGCGGTGGGCATCTGGCGATCGGCGACGCGGCGGCGGATCGAGTGCCAGGCGGCGGGAAAGCGTGCACCCTGGGCGACACTGGCCAAGGTCGCGGTCTGTCTTGGCGCCCTGCAGCTCGGCGGGGTGCTGGTCAAGGCCGCGATCCCGCAAATTGCGGAAGCGACGCGGATGGCCTTCATGGGCGATCCGTCGATTCCGTCCTACGAGGTGCGGGCGATGAACGACGGCACCGAAGCCGAGATCACCGGCGGCATCAAATACGGCCTGACCGCCGATTTCGAAAAGCTGCTGCAGAAGTCCCCCGGCGTGCGTGTCGTGCATCTCGACAGCGTTGGCGGCAGGATCGGCGAAGGCAAGAAGCTCAACGCGCTGATCCGCGCACGCAAGCTCGACACTTATGTCGAGGCAAAATGCATGTCGGCCTGCACGCTTGCCTTCGCCGCAGGCAGCCAGCGCATCCTGCGCAAGGGCGCGGTCCTCGGCTTCCACCGCGGTGCGTTCCCAGGCAACCAGTCCGACGATATCGGCTCAAGCGTGGAGCGGGAGATCTATGCCGCGGCGGGCTTCGAGAAGGCCTTCATCGACCGGGCGCTGACGACCCCGAATTCCGACATGTGGAAGCCCGACGCAGCCGAGCTCATGTCGCACCGGGTGGTCACGAAACTGTCCGACGGCGACGAGTTCGCGATCGGCGGATATGGCGGCCACGCCCTCACGAGCCAGGAATGGGACAAGGCGCTGCTGAAATCCACTCCCGCCTATGGCGTGGTCAAGCAGAGATATCCCGCCGACTATGCCGAGATCCTCGACATCTTCGTCAAGGAAGCCGCACGGGGAACGCCGCGCGCAGCCCTGATCGGAAAGGCGCGGGCAAAGTTCAACGAGTTGATCAAGACCCTGCTGCCGCAGGCCGACGATGGTGTGCTGGTCGAGTTCAGCCGGCTGGCGATGGACGAATACCGCGCCCTGCAGGCGCAGGACCCGGCCGCCTGCTACAAATATGCATCGGGCACCGACGTCGACGAGAACATCATCCGGATGATTCCGCCCGAGCTGGTCAGGCGCGAGACGTCGGTCCATGAGAAGATCATCCTGTCGGCGCAAAAACGCGACAAGGCGGGCAGCACGGAAGCCGCCTGGGTCAAAATCCGCGACAACCTGGTCCGCAAGGGTTACTCAGCCGCCGAATTGCAGGCGATGGCGGCCAAGACGATTCCGCCATCGTCCTGGGCGCGCTTCTGCGCGGTGACGATCGACATGTACGAGGAGATCATCCGCCTGCCGGCAACGGATGCCAGCGTCGTGCTTCGGGAAATGTACGCGGACGGGTGAGCGGCGTTACTGCTGCATCAGGAAAGCCCGGCGCCTTTGACATCATCCACCGTCATGCCCGGGCTTGTCCGGGCATCCACGTCTTTAGTGCCCACTGCCGAGAAAGGCGTGGATGGCCGGGACAGGTCCGGCCATGACGACCGCGAGCTCTTACGCCGACGCCGCCTTCGGCGCGCGGTTGCGCGAGTTGCGCTGGAAGAACAGCGCCTGGCTCGCGACGGCGGAGACCATCGCGGGCTGGAACGGCTTCGAGATCAGGAACGCCGGCTCCGGGCGCTCGCCGGTGAGGAAGCGCTCGGGATAGGCGGTGATGAACACGACCGGCACCTCGAAGGCGCGCAGCAGCTCGTTCACCGCGTCCAGGCCCGACGAACCGTCGGCGAGCTGGATGTCGGCGAGGATCAGGCCGGGCTTGCGGTTCTTGGCCAGCGCCACTGCATCGCTGTGCGTGCGCGCAACGCCGATGACATTGTGCCCGAGATTCTTCACGAGGCTTTCGAGGTCCATCGCGATGAAGGTCTCGTCCTCGATGATCAGCACGTCGGTAGCGATCTCGGCGGCCATCTCGCGGCCGGCCGCATCGGCCAGGCGGCGCGTCTCGGCAACGTCGGTGCCGAGGATGAAGGCGACCTCCTCCTCCGAGAAGCCTTCCAGCGACAGCAGCAGGAAGGCCTGGCGCGGCAACGGCGTGATGTTGGACAGCCGCCGTTCCGAGGGCAGCGGCAGCGGCGTCACGTCGCTCTTGTCGTTGACCGAGACCGAATTCCAGATCTGGGTGAAAAGGCGGAACAGACCGGCGCGCGGGCCGTGGCGCTCGTCGAGCAGCGACGTATCCTGGAGCAGCGCTTCCAGCATCGCGGCAACATAGGCATCGCCCGAGGACTGGTTTCCGGTCAGCGCGCGGGCATAGCGCCGCAGCAGCGGCAGATGTTCAGCAACAACCTGTGAACGGGACATCCCCACTCCATCTTGTCTTTGGGTCAGTAGCCCCTTGGGGGGTGACCCGGTTGGATGCCGCCTATAACGCCGCATGGCCCAAAAAAGTTCCCAATAAAAGTTCCGATATCTAGGAACCATTGGCCGAATTTTGCATTACCCAGACGACAGCGCGGCTGGAACCCAGGGTTTCCGAAGCAAAGATAATTCGAGAATTCAGGGACTTAACTCTCGGGCGAGCGTGGATCGGATCATGAAGGAAGTAAAGTCACAAGCAAGCCAATCGGGCGCGCCCCGCAAGCAGGGCGGTCTCAACGCAGAAATTCAGGCAAGGATCGGCCACCAACTCCGCGCCATGTATGATGACGTGGTGCGGCAAGGCGTGCCCGACCGCTTTGCGGAGCTGATCCGCAAGCTTGACCAGTCCGGGGCCCAAAGCGGGGGCGACACCGAAAAGAACGACGGGAGGGACTAAATGCCTCTCACCAACCAACTCCGCGACGACATTTTAGCGTCGGTCCCAAGCCTGCGCGCGTTCGCGATCTCCCTTTCCGGCAATGGTGACCGCGCCGACGATCTGGTGCAGGAGACGCTGCTGCGGGCGATTGCCAATATCGACTCGTTCCAGCCGGGCTCGAACCTGCCGGCCTGGCTGTTCACCATCCTGCGCAACCTCTTCCGCTCCGACTATCGCAAGCGGCGGCGCGAGGTGGAGGACTCAGAGGGCAACTACGCCAAGACGCTGAAGACGCAGCCCTCGCAAGGCGCGCATCTGGAATTCGAGGAATTCCGCACCGCGCTCGACAAGCTGCCGCAGGACCAGCGCGAGGCGCTGATACTGGTCGGCGCTTCCGGCTTCAGTTACGAAGATGCCGCCGCGATCTGCGGCTGCGCCGTCGGCACCATCAAGAGCCGCGTCAACCGCGCGCGCTCGAAGCTCTCCGCGCTGCTCTATGTCGAGGGCGCCGAGGATTTCGGCCCCGATAACACCGTGCGCGCGGTGATCGGCGGCAATGGATAACAACAGCCCCGGAAGAAGACAGAAAAGGCGGCCGTCGTGGCCGCCTTTTTTGTTCGCTGTTCGAGCGCAGGATGGCTAGAGCGAAGCGAAGCCCATCATCTCAATGCTCGCGCAACCATGATGGGTTTCGCTTCGCCCTACCCATCCTGCAAATCAATGCAAACCGCCGAATGCCCAGATCAACAACAAAATCGGAATCGGCACGCCAAGCAACCATAGCAGCATATATCGTCCCATCAGCCCTCTCCTCTCAGTGGCTCCATGGGAATTCAATGCGGAAGCTGACGCGGTTGTTCCGCCCTAGCGCACCGGCGCGGAGAACTGCTCGGTGCGGTCGCGCTCGTTCATGTCGACGACGGTCTGCATCGGCGCGATGAGCTCGTAGACGTAGCTGACATCGGTGAAATAGCGCTTGGCCGTGCCGCCGAGCGCTTCCGGCGCGACGCGGTCGAGCAGGATCAAGCCGAAATCACTGTCCGGCCGGCGCGTCGCTTCCGAGGTGTTGAACTCCTCCCAGCGGAAATGAAACGTGCTGTCGGCCTCCTCGCCCGTGATCTCCCAATTCGCGACGATATGCGGGTGCTTGCCGACCAGCGACAACCCCTCGTCGGAATGCGAGGCCAGCTCGAAGAACAGGAGCGACAGGCTCTGGGCGGCGCGGGCGCTGACGGTGATGTCGGGACCGCCCACCGCAATGCGGTCGGCATTCGGGATCGAGCGCGATTCGAACAGACCCTTGAGCTTGACGCCCTGCCACTGGCTTTCGCTGAGCAGCGTGACGACATTGGACATGGCGTGGATGCGGCCGATCAAGAGTTCGCGCGCGACGTCGACGTCGGAGCCGTGCCGCAACGTCCGGGTGATGATCGACTGGATCACGGCCAGGATATTCTTGACCCGGTGATTGAGCTCGTCGATCACGGCGGTGAGCCGCCGCTCGAAGCCGATGCGCACTTCGATCTCGCGGCTGAGCCGGAGGTTGTTATAGACGACATAGCCGAACAGGCCGCAGATTATGCCGGTGATGGCAAGCCCGATCGCCGCCACGATCGCGGCAGTCTGCTGTGCGCGCTGCACGACGTTGTTCTTGGCGTAGTAGGCGAGCGACCAATCGCGCCCGCCGAAGGTGACGGTGCGCATGATCGACGGCGCAGGGCTCTCTTCCGAGATCGCGCGTTCGCTGACCGCGCCCTGGTCATTGGCGATCAGCTCGCTGCCCGGCTCAAGCGGATTGCGCAGCGCCACCGAGAACAGCGAGCGATCGTCATTGGCCAGCATCAGCGGCCCGATTTCGTAGGAGAAACTGACGAAGCCGGCCGGCTGTGCCCCCTCCTGCATTACGGGCGCGATGAGCACGACGCCGATCGGACCCTGCTTGCGCAGCAGCGGTACGGGATCGGAGGCGACCGGTTTTGCTTCGATCATGGCCCTGGCGAGCGTGGGGCCCACGATCGAATGGCCGTCGAGCACGCGGCCGGGCAGCGTGACGGTCTCGGCAGTGCGCGGCTCGATATCCATCAGCACATTGACCGGCTTGTCGATCGCCTTCACGTCGAGCGGCTGATCGTCAAAGTCGCGGATCTTCGGATCGGCAAAGCTTTCGTTGGCCAGCTCGCGCTGGGCTGCGTCGAGCTCAGTCGGCTTGAGCCGCGCGATCCAGGCGGCGACGACGAAATCGGTCTTGAAGGCGTAGATCGCCGAGCGCAGCGGCTGCAGCATGTTGGCCTTCACAGCCGCAGGCGCACGAAACAGCCCCGATGCAACGCGGGCAAGCAGTTCGCGCTCGGTGAGGCGATCCTGCGCGAGGCTCGCATGCACGTCGACGGCGCGCGCGAACGCAATGCCCTCGATCGCAAGCTCCTGCTGATAGACGCGCCAAGCCGAGGCGCCGGAGAGCAGGACCCCGATCAACCCGATCAGACCGACGATGAAACCCAGCCGAACCACTCGCCTATCCGGAAGTGAGGGGGCCGCAACAAAGCAGACGACGCATCCGGATCACCCCGCGACGACGACGACGGCTGTGAAAGGCATAGCAGCAAATTGCGCGGGATATTGGCGGAGCGGTCATCGGGACGCAACTGAGCTGCACCAACGCGGACAGTCACACCGGGTACGACACCTTGGTCACCGCGAGGCCAGAAGTTTTCAACTGCGGCGGCGGGATTTGGTTCCCGCTTGCGTTTAAAAACTCGCGTGGAGCGCGCAGACCGTTAACAATCATTAACGCCTGCGGCGCTGCATCCACCAGCCTTGGCATCAGCCAGTCTTGGCGTCAGCCAGCCTTGGCATCAACCAGCCTTGGCTTTCGTGACCGGCCGCAAGCCGCCCTTGGCCTCGATGAAGGCCACAATGCGCTCAAGGCCCTCGCTTTTCTTCAGATTCGTCATCACGAAGGGCCGCTCGCCGCGCATCCTTCTCGCATCGGTGTCCATCTTCTCCAGCGACGCCCCGACATGGGGTGCAAGGTCGATCTTGTTGATCACGAGCAGATCGGAGCGGGTAATTCCGGGGCCGCCCTTGGAGGGGATCTTGTCGCCAGCGGCGACGTCGATGACGTAGATGGTGAGATCGGCAAGCTCCGGCGAGAAAGTCGCCGCAAGGTTGTCACCACCGGATTCAATCAACACCAGGTCGAGTTCGGGAAACCTTGCGCGCATGTCGGCGATTGCGGCAAGATTCATCGAAGCGTCCTCGCGGATCGCGGTGTGCGGACAGCCGCCGGTCTCGACGCCGGCGATGCGGTCCGGCGTCAGCGAGCCCGAGCGCACCAGAAATTCCGCATCCCACTTGGTGTAGATGTCGTTGGTGATCGCGGCGATGTCGTAGCGCTCGCGCATGTTCTTGCAGAGCAGGTCCATCAGCGCGGTCTTGCCCGATCCGACCGGACCGCCGACGCCGACCCGCAGGGGGCCGTGGGATCTAGCCATGATCATCTCTCCCTCGTCATATCGGCCACATGGTTCGAGATGGCGCTGAGTTTATCATCGGACCGCGCTCCGCGCGGACCCGCCGGCGCCGCCCATGCAGGCCCCGATCCGTCCGCACGAGACATCATGACCTGAACAACCTCGTATATTGCGTTTCGTGCCGCAGGCTGGCGAGATCGGCGCGGAAGGTAGCGCTGCCGAGATCGTCCAGCGAGGCGGCGATGGCGCGTTTGGCGGTGGCGGCGACATCCGTCTCGAGCTGCGCCAGCACGCGCTGGCTGTCGGTCTGGCCGAGCGGGATCAATCTGGAGCCGGCGGAAATCCAGTTGGAGACTACCGCATGCAGGAAGGCGTGCAGCGCGGCTTCCTGCGGAATGCCATGCGCGGCGCTGACGAGACCGACGGCGACGGGATAGACGATTTTGTCGCCGCAGGCCGCGATCACCGCATCGAGACCGTCGCACGACCATGCCGCGCGCGACGTGTCGATGAAGGCGCGACCTTGCGTCGACGTTTCGAGCTGGCGCTCGCGCGAGGGCACGAAGGCTGCGGCGAGCTCGGCGATGTCGCGCAAGGATGCATCGTCGTGCGCCGATACGGCGCGGTGCGCCTGCGCCAGGAACACGGCGTCGCAAAAGCCCGCGCCGTCGGTAAGCAAGGCCGAGAGCCAATCGCGCAAGCTGGCGGCGTCACCGATGTCCCCTGCCTCCACCGCCCATTCGATGCCGCTGGAATAGGAGAACGCGCCGACCGGAAAGGACGGCGACAGCCAGGTCATCAGCCGGTAAAGCGCGGCAAGCTCGCCCTCGCTCATGGCGCGCGCCGCATCCGGCGCCACGCTATTTGTGGTCATGAGCATGGGTGTCGCCGTGATGATGCTCGTGGTCGCAATGCTCATCATGGTGATGATGTTCATCATGATGATGCGCGTGATCGTGGGGATGGTCGTGCGCGTGGGGATGGCCGGTGTGGCCGTGGCCGTGATCATGCGCGGCCGCATAGGCGCCGCCCTCGGGATCGAACGGCGCCTCGATCTCGATCACGCGCGCGCCCAACCCTTTCACCATCGCCTCGATGACGTGATCCCTGCGGATGCGCAGGCCCTTGCCCACGATCTGCGTCGGTAGATGACGGTTGCCGAGATGCCAGGCGATCCGCACCAGATGCGCCGGATCGGCTCCGCGAATCTCCGCCAGCGGCTCGGGCGCCGCCACGACCTCGATCAGACGTCCGTCTTCCAGCACCAGCGCGTCGCCGCCGCGCAGCACAACGGCGTTTTCGAGGTCGAGCAGGAATTCCAGGCCGCGCGTGCCCGTCATCGCCATCCGCCGCCGGTGGCGGTCGTCGAAATCAAGCACGACGGTGTCGGCCGGCGCTTGCGTCCAGCGATATTGGCCCCGGACTTCGGTCGCGCGGATCATGCCTTGATCGTATCCACCTTGGCGTCGCTGATGATCTCGATCACGGTCGGCGAGGCCTTCAGCGGCGCGGAATATTCACGCCATACCTTCATGTGCGGCGCACGGCCGTGCGCGTTGAGGTCGTCGCGCGTCTCCCAGCGCTCCACCACGACATAGATGTTGGGATCGTGGATGCTGGTGTGGCCTTCATAGGAGACGCAGCCCTTTTCCTTCAGCGTCTCGGCGATGCATTTCTTGTGCCCGGCGATGAAGGCATCGCGCTGATCCGGCTTTACCTGCGTGGTGGCGACGACATAGATCATTGCTCTCTCCCCTTTTCTTTTTGCTTCAGCGCACGGTGACGTTGGCCGGCGTGATGACCTCGATCTTCGGCGGCGCCGTCATGCATTTCACCGCCACGCGACCGAAGGTCTTCATATGCTCGGCGGTCCGGTGCGGCACCAGCGCGTCCTCGTTCTCCCACTGCTCGACGAACACCATCCTGGCGGGATCGGTCACACTCTCATGCAAGTCATAAGCGATATTGCCCTTCTCCTTGCGCGTCTCCTTGATGCAGGCGGTGGCGGCAGCGATGAATTCGGCGCGCGCTTCGGGCTTTATGGTCAGTGTGGCAACGACGTAAATCACGATAAAATCCTCCCGGCTCTTGTTCTGAACTCTGCCGGGAGCGGTTTTAGAACATGAAATAGCGCTGTGCCAAGGGCAGCACCTCGGCGGGTTCGCAGGTCAAAAGCTCGCCGTCTGCGCGCACCTCATAGGTCTCCGGATCGACCTCGATCTTCGGGGTGGCGTCGTTGTGGATCATGCTCTTCTTGGAGATGCCGCCGCGGGTGTTTTTCACGGGATAGAGCGTCTTGCTGATCCCGAGTTTTCGCGCGAGGCCGCCGGTCATCGCAGCCCTTGATGTGAACACCACCGATGAGGCGGTGAGCGACTTGCCGAAGGCCGCGAACATCGGCTGGTAGTGCACGGGCTGCGGCGTCGGGATGGAGGCGTTGGGGTCGCCCATGGGCGCGGCCACGATCGAGCCACCCTTGATGATGCAATCCGGCTTGACGCCGAAGAATGCCGGCGACCACAGCACGAGGTCGGCAAGCTTGCCCTTCTCGACCGAGCCGATCAGCCTGGAGACGCCGTGCGCGATCGCCGGGTTGATGGTGTATTTGGCGATGTAGCGCTTGACGCGGAAATTGTCGTTGCCCTTGCCCTTGTCCTGCGGCAGCGCGCCGCGCTGCTTCTTCATCTTGTCCGCGGTCTGCCAGGTGCGGATGATCACCTCTCCCAACCGGCCCATGGCCTGCGAGTCCGACGACATCATCGAGAGCGCGCCGAGATCGTGCAGGATGTCCTCGGCGGCGATGGTCTCTTTCCGGATACGGCTCTCGGCGAAGGCGAGATCCTCCGCGATCGAGGGATCGAGATGATGGCACACCATCAGCATGTCGAGATGCTCGTCGATGGTGTTGCGGGTGAACGGACGCGTCGGATTGGTAGACGACGGCAG
>DASWVJ010000065.1:0-4870 GCA_036406295.1 Bradyrhizobium sp. | reverse complement strand
CCGCACCAAGCCCAATCCCGACCCGGAGAGCATCGAGCAGATCAAGGCGCTGGCCGAGAACGCCAAGGAATTCGGCGTCGAGTATTACAACGAGTTCGACAAGCGCCAGGGCATCGTCCACGTCATCGGTCCCGAGCAGGGTTTTACGTTGCCGGGCACCACCATCGTGTGCGGCGACAGCCACACCTCGACGCATGGCGCGTTCGGCGCACTGGCGCACGGCATCGGCACCTCTGAAGTCGAGCACGTACTGGCGACGCAGACGCTAATCCAGAAGAAGGCGAAGAACATGCGCGTCACCGTCGACGGCAAGCTGCCCGACGGCGTCACCGGCAAGGACATCATCCTGGCCATCATCGGCGAGATCGGCACCGCCGGCGGCACCGGCTATGTGCTGGAATATGCAGGCGAAGCGATCCGCGCGCTCTCGATGGAAGGCCGCATGACGGTCTGCAACATGTCGATCGAGGGCGGCGCACGCGCCGGCCTTGTCGCGCCCGACCAGAAGGCATTCGATTTCCTGCGCGGCCGGCCCAAGACGCCAAAGGGCGCCGACTGGGACGCGGCAATGCGCTACTGGGAGACGCTGCGCTCCGACGACGGCGCGCATTTCGACCATGAACTGCGTCTCGATGCGGCCAAGCTGCCACCGATCGTGACCTGGGGCACCTCGCCGGAGGACGTCGTGTCGATCACCGGCTTCGTGCCCGATCCCGACAAGATCGCGGATGAGGCGAAACGGCTGTCGAAGAATCGCGCACTCAAATATATGGGCCTGACGGCAGGCACGAAGATCACCGACATCAAGCTCGATCGTGTCTTCATCGGCTCCTGCACCAACGGCCGCATCGAGGATCTACGCGCCGCCGCCAAGATCGTCGAAGGCAAGACGGTCAACCCGAACGTCAACGCCATGATCGTGCCGGGCTCCGGCATCGTGAAGGAGCAGGCGGAATCCGAGGGCCTCGACAAGATCTTCATTGCGGCAGGCTTCGAGTGGCGCGAGCCTGGCTGCTCGATGTGCCTTGCGATGAACCCGGACAAGCTGAGGCCCGAAGAGCGCTGCGCCTCCACCTCGAACCGCAATTTCGAGGGACGGCAAGGCTTCAAGGGCCGCACGCACCTCGTCTCGCCCGCCATGGCCGCGGCCGCGGCGATTGCCGGGCATTTCGTCGACGTGAGGGAGTGGCGGTAAGCCACTCCTGCTACTTCGACCTATTTCGGAAACGCTCCGTTAAAGGTCCAGGCGCAGACTGGCCGTGCACACCGGAAGGAGCCGGCCATGGCCGAGAAGCCCGAATTTGTCGATACGATCAGCATGGCGACGCGGCAGCATCGCCGCCGCGCCATGCCCGTCGAGGTCGATCCATTGTCCGACAGCGTCAAGCAACGCTCGCGCATGGCGCATACGCCGCCGCGCCTGAAACGCTGGCGCCTGGAGACGCTGACGCCGTGGAAGATCAAGCTCAAGTCCTGGAAGTTCGTGGACTGGGACTAAGGCGATCGAAACTTCTTCAATGAAAAGCAGGCGCCCATCGGGCGCCTGCTTCGTTTCAGCAGTCCGTCTGCTTACCAGTACTGGACACGCCAGAAGTGACGGCGGTGCCAGTATGGCGGACGGCAGATCCGGCGCGGACCCCAATAGGTCCAGACGATGCGGCAATAGCGATAGCGATGGTAGTAGCGCGGATAGCCGTAATAATAGGGCGCGAAGTAGCGCCGGTGATGGAAGTGCCTGCGGTGGAAATAAGGCCGATAGGCGTAGCGATGGACGCGGTAGCCGCCGAAGCGGTGAAATCCGCCGCGATAAATCGGCGCCGCACGGAAACCGCCACCGCGATAGACGGGGCGCGCACGAAACCCGCCGCCGTGGAAGGCGCGGAAACCGCCACCGCCGCGGAAGCCACCACCGCGAAAGCCGCCGCCATGAAAGCCGCCGCCACGAAAACCACCGCCGCCGCGGAAGCCGCCGCCTCCGGGATGGCGAACCTCGATGGTCATGCCGTCGCTGGCGTGCCTTGCTGACGGCAGCGCCGCCGGACTAGCCAGCGACAGCGCTTCGGCGCGTCCATGAGAAATTGCCGTCACCGCGACCGCGGCAACAGCCATCAGTCCCGCGCGGCGGACAAGCCCGCGCGCGGCCCCCGAGATCATCTTCATTATCCGAAACCTCCCGGCTCGTGCTGGAGGCCATGCCCGCCCTCCGCACGCATCCACTCACAGTCGCTCCCAAGATGAAGCTAGTGACAGCGAGGTGAATGCGTCATGAATGAGATAGCCGCAGAGATGAACGTGCTGCGACAATTCGCCTGCGCGTTCAGTAGTACGGCAGATATCCGAAGCCGAGGAAGAACGGGACCGGCACCGTGTAAGGATATGGCCGATAGTTATAGGGCCGCGCGTAGTAGGCCGGGTAAGAGGGATAGCGCGGGTACGAAGGATAGGCGCGGTAGCGACGGTACACGCGCCGCGCGCTGAGGTCGGTCGCATCGGATGTCGCGACTGGTTTCGCCTGCGGCGCTGCTCTGGTTCTCGCGATAGCGGCTGGAGTGGCGAATACCAGTGCCGCCGTCAAGACAGCCAGGCCGACCCACGCCTTCATCGCGTCTTCCTCCGCAACTAGCCGGGCCGCCAGAAGCAGTGCATGCGCGGCGTAATCACCGTACCGCTGGGCCGGGCTTCCTGCACGTAATGGGCGTTGCACTCGCGCACCGCGTTCGGGCCGGGGTCGTAGCGCGGATAGACGTCGGGATCGAAATGCTCGCGCGGATAGACCGGCACGCGGCGGAGTCTACGGCGCGGCAGCACATAATCGGGCATGGCCTGCGCGACGCGCACGCCGGGCGTCACAGTCTGCGCCTGCGCGTCGTCTGCCGCCAGCAGCACACACGCGAAAGCAGCCATCAGGCCTGCCATCACAATCCTGTACATCACGCCCACCCAGATTTATTGCAGGGCGTAAAGTCTCCGATTGCCCAGCCAAGGTCAACCGCCGCCCGCGGCCAAAACCGCCTTGGACCTGCACGGTTGGACTTGCGTGGAATGGCTTTGGTTTGAGCATGATCTTTCCCGAAAATCGGTTCCCACATTTCGGGATCATGCTCTAAGGAAGAGCGATGTGGACCAAGAGCAGAGCCCCCTCCCTCGCGGAAATGGAAGCAATGGCGCACGAGATCTTCGAGCGCCTGCCCCAAACCTTCCGCAAGCTCTGCGAGGGGGTGATCATCCGTGTCGACGATTTCCCGACCGACGAGGTCCTGGACGAGATGCAGGCGCAAAGCGAGTTCGACCTGCTCGGCCTGTTCCAGGGCGTGGGGCTGCCGCACCAGAGCAACCAGGACATTGCGCGGCTGCCCAACATGGTCTGGCTCTACCGCCGGCCGATCCTGGACTATTGGGCCGAGCATGAGGAGACGCTCGGCCATATCGTCCGCCATGTCCTGATCCACGAAATCGGCCACCATTTCGGGCTGTCCGACGCCGATATGGAGGAGATTGAGGCGTCCGCGGGATAGGATTGCGTTATTTGGGCCTTTGAACGGGTGCCCATTCGGGATAAACCAGCGGCCCTGAACGGCCTTTTTTCCCCAAAATTCCGACCGGGAAGTGCATCGATGGAAAAGTTCACCACGCTGGAAGGCGTCGCGGCGCCCCTGAAGATCATCAATGTCGACACCGACATGATCATTCCCAAGCAGTACCTGAAGACCATCAAGCGCACCGGCCTCGGCAAGGGGCTTTTCTCCGAGCAGCGCTACAAGGATGACGGCAGCGAGAACCCGGACTTCATCCTCAACAAGCCGGCCTATCGCAACACCAAGGTGCTGGTCGCGGGCGACAATTTCGGCTGCGGCTCGAGCCGCGAGCACGCGCCCTGGGCGCTGCTCGATTTCGGCATCCGCTGCGTGATCTCGACCTCGTTCGGCGACATCTTCTACAACAACTGCTTCAAGAACGGCATTCTGCCGATCCGCGTGTCGCAGGAGGACCTCGACAAGCTGTTCGACGACGCCGAGCGCGGCGCCAATGCGACGCTGACGATCGACCTGCCGAACCAGGAGATCCGCGGCCCCGACGGCGGCAAGGTGAAGTTCGAGATCGATCCGTTCCGCAAGCATTGCCTGATCAACGGCCTCGACGACATCGGGCTGACGATGGAGAAGAAGACGTCCATCGACGCTTACGAGGCCAAGCTCAAGAAAGAGCGCGCCTGGGCATAAGGCTCTCCCTTGTTTGACGCGTCTTCTTCACGCGAACCGGTTTCCACTTCGCCTGAAGACGCTATGCCTTGCCGATGGTGACGCATGCGTCCTGACGTCGTCACCTTCTGGCACGGCCCGCTCGACCGGCTGCGGACGCTATGCCTGCGTTCGCAGGTCACCGCCGGCCACAAGGTCACCGTCTATAGTTTCGATCCGCTTCCCGGCCTGCCGGACGGCGTCGCCAACGCCGAGGCGGAAGCCGTGCTGCCGCACGCCTTCTCCGAAAAGCTCCGCCCGCCGCAGCCGGATGGGAGCTGGCGCGACTGGACCACGCTGCAGTTCTCCGACTTCTTCCGCATGCGCCTGATGGCGCAGGGCGCGGGGCTTTGGCTCGATGCCGACGTGCTGCTGCTGAGGCCCGTCGAGATCGATCCGGCAAGACCCTATTTCGCCTGGGAGCGGCCGCGGCAGCTCGGCAATTCCGTGCTTTATCTGCCCGCAGACGACTCTATCGTGACGGCCTTCGGCGAGCTGATGGAACAGGACGAGCTGACGCCGAACTGGCTGTCGCTCAGGCATCGCTGGGTTTTTGCAATGCGCCGCCTGCGCGGCGGCTCGCAACGCCTCTCCGACATCCGCGTTGCGATCTACGGTCCGGCAGCGCTCAC
>DASWVJ010000064.1:0-4916 GCA_036406295.1 Bradyrhizobium sp. | reverse complement strand
CGCCAATCCGCCCTTGCAGCGGCCCGACGCGGCATTCTGTTCGTTCAGGATGCCTTCCGAGTGCACATCGTCGCAAAATCTGCGATCGGCCAGCTCACAGCCGATCCAGCCACATAACCCAAAGTTCTTGCTCAGCCTCGTCGCGCCGGATTTGCAGCACCGGCTGTCGCCCCGGCGCAGGCCCCTACGATTCCCGCAAAAGCTGGCATAGACTACTCCGCCCGCCCGGCCCGGCGGGTGGGTTGTCCAAGGGGTAACCAGACATGATGAAGGTCAACTGGGCGCAGGTCGGCAAGGTCACCGAACCCGGCCGTTACATGTTCAGGTTCGGCTTCGTGATTGTTTCCGCCGAAGACCTCGCAATCTGGCAGAGATATCCGCAAGCCGCGTTTACGCTGGTCCCGATGTTCTCAGCGGGGCCGCAGGAGGAATACAAGCTCGGCGCGTTCGACGTGGGGAGCGGCGAGACGGCTTGACCCTGATGGTGAGGACTTCGCGCGCCCCGCAACGACGATGAGTTAGATCTTCTCAATCTCCGCGATGCTCCTCACATCGAGCAGATGCTCACCGAAGCCGCCGCGGGCGAGGTTGGCGGCCGACGAGGGTGAGGCGAGCAGCAACGCGAGTGTCATCGCCAGCGGCACCGCACCGGCGCCGTCGTGCGCCAGGGGCGTTAGCTCTTCGGTACTGCCGGCATAGGGACCGCCGTGGTCGAGGAGGTGGCCAAATTCGAGCAGGATGGCGCGGCGGGAGCCGCCGCGCGAGGCCAGCCCAAGCAGCGCCTGCATGGCAAGATGCGTCAGGACGCCCTCGCGGCTTTCGGGCAAGGGAGCGGGCTCCTGCCCCACCGAAACGCGCAGCAGCAGCGTCACCAGATCGGTGCCCGCCGCCCACGCATTGAACGGCTCGACCAGCCGAGGATTGCAGTCGATCAGAAGCGGTGTGCCACCATCGCGGGGCATGATGTAATCGACGGAGAGACCGCCATGCCAGTCGAGCGCGGCGCCGAGCTTCTCCAGATAGCCTGCCACGGCCGGACGGCGCACGCTTCTCTTGACCGCCTCGCCGCCGCCGATGCCGGGCGTAACCTGCCGGTAGGCGTGGAAGCCGACGAGCCTGCCGCGGCAGAACACGGACTGCGCCTTTTCGGTGGTGCCGTCGACCATGTCCTGCACCAGCACCTCGTCAAAGCTGCCCTGCACATGGATCGCGTGCAGCGCGCTCGCAAGTTCGCTCTCATTGTGCACGAAATGGATGCCGCGGCTTGCGGTACCCACCGAGGTCTTCACCACGGCCGGAAAATGCGTCGCGCCGCGCGGCTCGGATTGCGACTTCAGGATGCGTGTCGGCGGCTGCGGCAGGTCGAGGCGCGCGAGCAGGCGGCTGAACGAGGCCTTGCTATGCGCCATGCGATAGCTTTCGAACGACGGCAGCGCGACCGCGATGCGGTCCTTGAGGCGATCCTGCACCTTTGCGAACAAAAGTCCCTGCTCATGCGTCGGCAACAACACGTCGAAGCGGCCGCTTGCGATCAGCCCTTCGACGAAGGCGAGAAAGCCCGCGGGGTCGCGGCGCAGCCCGGGGCAGCGGTGGAATTTGCGCACGAAGCGCGAATAGCGCGCCAGACACCAGGGCGAGGGATCGCAGATTTCGACGTGATGACCTGAGAGCCCAAGGATGGTGATGGCCTCGCGGGCGGAGGTGGAGGAACCCTCCGGGATCAGAACGCGGAGCGGTATGGCGGGATCGGTCTGCATTTCGAAAAGGAATTATGGACCGTTGATTGGTGCGCGAAAGTCAATCTCCCCTGCGTCATTTTGACAGCCCAGGCAGGCGAAGAAATCTCACTTCGGGTAAATTCAGATTGGAGGCGTCATGCCGCATCCGGCGCTCCGCCACATCGTTCGCTCCTTTGGCGAGCTCGCGCCGAGCTGAATGCTCAGGAAGGCATCCGCAGCATTGGTGTCATGGTCGGCGAAGAGCCGTGCTGTATCTCGCCGACTATCTCGAAACCTTGACGCTGATAAAAGGAAATGTTGCGCGGGTTCGAGCTTTCCAGATAGGCCGGAATGCCCTCTTCATCGCAACGCCGGAGAGCGTGTCGCATCAGCAACGCGCCGAGGCCTTGGCCGATCCAGTTCGGATCGGCGGCAATGAGGGGCAGATACCAATGCGGCCCGGTAGGGTGATATTTGGCCATTTGCTGGAGAACCTGGCCGATATCCTCAGCGATTTCCGGGCGCAGGGCCCGCGCCATGAGTGCGCCCATGGCCGCTTCATCGGGCTCGACACCGGGCGGCAGCCATAGCGCGGCCGCTCGAGCTCCCTCGGTGATGTATGCCGTGCCATGCTCGAAGGCGCGGCCGCCAAAAGCCATGGCAAACTGAGGCATGATCCTGAAATATTCGGATGAGTCAGGCCAAACCCAACGCGTCATCGGGTCGGCTGCAAACCCCAGCACGATGGTGCTGATCGCGCTTGCCCGCCAATTCTCTCCTGCGGTGACGATGTCCGCCTTCGCTGTCATGATGCTGTCTCCCGAACAAATCTCCGCAAGACGTGGAGGCCGCGATCTCACGGCTCCCTGTGTTAGGGCGCGCCGGGCCAAAAGGCGACGTTGCGAAATCATTGCGTCGCCATTGCTGGGCGCGAGCACGCGCCCGCCCCTTGCCCGGCCGCCGAAAACGACCCTGCCATGCAGCGGCGTTCATGGACAGATAACCCCTTTGGCCCATAATTTGCCACTTCGTTCCGAGCGGATTCAACCGGGTTTTCAAAGAGATATGGCCGACGTTCTGGCTGCACCGCGACAAGGCAAAGCCGATAGCGCGCTGCGCACGCTGACCGCGATCTCGATCGCGCACTGGCTGAGCCATTTTCACATCTTCGTGCTGCCGATGCTGTTTCCGTTTTTGAAGCAACAGCTCGGCGTCGGCTATATCGAACTCGGCTTTGCCCTGACCGTGTTCGGCGTGGTGTCGGGCCTGACGCAGGCGCCGATCGGCTATCTCGCCGATCACTATGGTGCGCGAAGGGTGCTGCTGATCGGGCTGTGCCTCGGCGGCGTTGCGCTGATCCTGCTCGGGCTGCATCTGTCTTACAGTTCGCTGATCGTCTGCGCCGCGCTGCTCGGGCTCGCCAACAGCGTCTATCATCCTTGCGACTACGCAATCCTGGCCGCGCATATGGACGAGGCGCGGATGGGGCGCGCCTTCTCGGTCCACACTTTTGCCGGCTTCCTCGGCGGCGCAGTGGCGCCCGCGATCATGGCGGCGCTGGTGGCGAGCCTCGACGGTTTTGGCGCGCTGATGGTGGCGGGCGCGTTTGGGCCAGCGGTAGCCATGCTGATGATGGCGATGAGCCTGCCCGATGCGCGCGCGGCCGAGCACAGGCATGGCGAGGCGCCGAAGCAAAACATCCTGACGCCTACGATCATGGTGCTGACGATCTTCTTCATGCTGCTGGGCCTGTCCAGTGCCGGCATCAACAATTTCGGCGTGGTGGCGCTGATGAGCGGCTATGGCGTCGCGTTCGGAACGGCAAACCTGGCGTTGACCTGCTTTCTCGGCGCGAGCGCCGTCGGCGTGCTCGCCGGCGGATTTCTGGCCGATCGCACCGAGCGGCACGGCCAGGTGGCCGCGGCGTGCTTTGCGGTCAATGCGGCGATCGTGCTTGTCATTGCCGTGATCACGCTGCCCCCGCTGCTGTTGACCACGCTGATGACGATCGCGGGTTTTCTCGGCGGCGTGATCGCGCCGTCACGCGACATGCTGGTGCGCAATGCCGCGCCTCCGGGCGCCGCAGGCCGTGCCTTCGGCATCGTCTCCACCGGATTCAATTTCTCCGGCATCCTCGCGCCGCTGCTCTACGGCTTCATCATGGACCAGCACATGCCGCACTGGGTATTCGGGGCTTCCGTCGTCTTCATGCTGATGACGGTGCTGCTCGCACTGGTGACCGATCGCAACGCGAAGGGGCCGGTGGAGTCGGCGGCGGTGCATTAGCACAATCGCTCCGTCGTCATGGCCGGGACAAGCCGGCCATGACGACAAGCGACTTACCGAGGCAAGAGCGAGACTGGTGCAGCGGAAGCTGACGGGCGCTGCGCCGAGGGCGCGGCCGCACCTGGCGGCGGCTGCAGCTTTGGCGCGTGTTTTGGCTGCGGGACCGCCGCGGCGGGCTGCGGCGGGGCGGGAGGCGGCTGCGACACCTTCTGCCTGATCTCCTCATCGACGGCCTGCAGCGCGGCGATGTTCCTGATGATCTGCTCCTGCTTGAGGGCGACCTGTTCGACGCTGCGGCGCACGAATTCCAGATTGGCCGCCAGCGGCTCCAGCTGCAGTGCTGGGCTGGCGGGCGTTGCGACGACGGCCGGCGCGCGCGCCGGCAACCAGGCCAGCAACGGAGCCAGTTGCGGCGCCTGGGCGGCCAGCATCTGCTTTGCCGTATCGCCGTAAGCCTGCCAGCCGAGCGTCGCGCCGACGCCGATGAGGACCGTGATCACGAACTTCGTCACGGCGCGGAGCATTCGCCGGCCGATCGACGACCGCGGGCGCGGCGGAGGAAGGGCATGGATCGACGCGCTTGAGGGCCGCTTGCCGAACCGCGGTTCGCCGCGGGAATCCAGTTCATGCGCAAATCTGCCGGATGGCCCCTCGTGGGCCGTCTCATTCTGCGCAAGCGGCGGACTCTGTGAGTAAAGCATTGTGTCCTCTTTCAGCGTTTCCTGCCCATGGCGCCGATCAGCCCATCCGGTTTGACCGAAGGGAGGCAGACGCGTAGCAGCCTTGCGGCGAATTTGCGGGTGGGCACGATGAGGCGGTCGCCGTGGCCAAAATGCCTCACACGTGCCGGTCACGCCGCGGCGCTGATCTTCGATTCCATCAACGCCGCGCGCCTGAGCTTGTCGGGATCGC
>DASWVJ010000063.1:0-7026 GCA_036406295.1 Bradyrhizobium sp. | reverse complement strand
GAGTTGTCTCTTGAATCGCGTTAGCAGTTCGATCTCCCGTTCCATGGTCCCGGGCCGGCGTCTGCGTCTGACCCTTGCGGCAGCGGTTCTCGGCGCGGCAGGCGTGGCGCTCGCCACGGGTTCCGCCGTGCGCGACGTATTAACCGTCCCCGCGGTGATCTCTCCCCAGTCCTTGCGGGGTGCAATGTCAGGTATCGCCAGCAAGGATGGGCGCGCCCTGGCCGTCGGGCCGCGCGGGATCATTCTGCTGTCACGCGACGCCGGTCGGAACTGGTCCCAGATCGTCGCGCCGCTGAGCGCAGACTTCACGACGGTGCGCTTCGGGGCGGGCAGCACCGCATGGGCGCTCGGACACGATGCAGTCGTCCTGCGTTCGGATAACGGCGGGGAAACCTGGTCCCGGGTAATGGACGGTCATGCTCTCTTCGAACTGCTCTCCAAACACTACAGCGCTCTGGCCAATGCGGGCAATGAAGAGGCAGGACGCGTGTTGCGGGACGTCGAGATGGCGGCCGAGCAGTCCGCGACGCCGGGCGTGCTGGCCTATCCGTTTCTCGACATCAACGTAAACGAGCGCGGCGAGGGTTTTCTGGCTGGCGCTTTCGGTCTGCTGCTGCATACGACTGACGGTGGCAGCACATGGGAGCCGTGGATCGAGCGCGCGGACAACGGGCGTCGCATGCACCTGTATGCGATTGAGCCGACGCCCGACGGTGGGGTGTTTCTTGCCGGAGAGCAAGGTCTGGTGCGTCGCCTCGATCGAGACGCGGCCCGGTTCCAGACCGTCGAAACGCCCTATAAGGGCACGTATTTCGGTATCACCGCAGGGGACTCGAAGCTGATCGTCTACGGGCTGCGTGGCAATGCCTTTATTAGCCGCGATGGGGCGGCGAGCTGGTCCTCTCTCTCCATGGGCAGCGATGCGAGCCTTGTCGCCGCCCTCGACCGCGGCGCGGGACGCATGGTGTTCGTGACCCAATCTGGTCAGGTTCTGCTGAGTAACGATGATGGGGCGAGCGTGGCAGCGCTCGAGGTGCAACGCGGCGGGGAGGTATTCGCCGCTGCGATGGCCG
Source organism: Bradyrhizobium sp. (assembly GCA_036406295.1). Taxonomy (GTDB): domain Bacteria; phylum Pseudomonadota; class Alphaproteobacteria; order Rhizobiales; family Xanthobacteraceae; genus Bradyrhizobium. Next base: position 5,953 of record DASWVJ010000063.1, on the reverse strand, counting down.
GTCCGGAAGAGCTCCTGCTCGCCCGAGTCAATGGCGTTGATCTGATCCGTTTGCCCCTCCGGTAACGGCCTCTCCTGATACTGAAATTTGCGAGACACAGCATGGCAGGCCACAGCGAACAAAGAGTGATGCCGGTGATCCGGGACCTGAAGGATTTCGATCTCGGTTCCGGCAGCGTGCTCGAGCGCATCATCTTCAACAATCGCATCGTCGTGCTCCTGGCATGCCTTGTGGCGACTCTCGTACTCGGCTTCGCCGCGACGCGCATCCAGGTCAATGCGAATTTCGAGCGGATGATTCCGCTCGGCAGCCCGTACATCAAGAATTACCTGGATAACAAAAGCGAGTTGCCGGGTCTGGGCAACACGATCCGGATCGTCGTCGAGAACAAGTCGGGGGACGTCTTCGACCCCGGGTACCTTGACGTGCTCAAGAAAGTCAATGATGACCTTTACCTGATTCCCGGCGTCGATCGTTCGTGGATGAAGTCGATCTGGATGCCGATCGTCCGCTGGCGGGAGGTGACCGAAGACGGCATCACCGGCGGCGCGGTCATGCCCGCGAGCTTCGACGGCAGCGCGAACGAGATCGCGAAACTGCGCGAGAACATCGGCAAGGCGGGCATCGTCGGCAGACTCGTTGCAAATGACATGAAGTCGAGCATGATCGTGGCGCCGCTGCTGGATACCCATCCGAAAACCGGTGAAGCGCTGAATTACGGCGAGTTTGCGGACGCTCTCGAAGCGAAGATCCGCACCTACGAGAGTGACACGGTCGGCATCCATATCGTCGGCTTCGCGAAGATCGTCGGCGATCTGATCGCGGGCCTGCGCGAGGTGATGGTGTTCTTCGCGGTGTCAGTCGTCGTTGCCGCGTTCTTCGTCTATCTCTACACCCGCTGCGTGCGCAGCACGGCGCTTCTCGTGACGGTCGCCGTGATCGGCGTGGTGTGGCTGCTTGGGCTGATGCAGTTGCTCGGGTACGAGCTCGATCCGTATTCGATCCTGGTGCCTTTCCTGATCTTCGCTATCGGGCTGTCGCACGGCGCGCAGAAGATGAACGGCATCATCCAGGACATTGGCCGTGGCACCCACAAGTACGTCGCGTCGCGCTACACCTTCCGGCGCCTGTTCATGGCCGGCCTTACGGCACTGCTGGCGAACATCGTCGGTTTTGCTGTACTGATCATCATCGACATCCCGGTTATCCGCGATCTGGCCCTGACCACCAGCGTCGGCGTTTCGGTCCTGATCTTCACGAAGCTTTTCCTCATCCCGGTCGCACTCTCCTATCTCGGCGTCAGCGAATCGGCCATCCGGCATGCCACGGCGGACGACATGAAGGCGGGCGGCCGACGTTCGTTGCCGGGGCGGATCTGGCACGGTTTGGACGAACTCACCGAGCGGAGGTGGGCGATTCCGGTCATCGCCATTGCCGCGATCGTGACCGTCGTCTCCGCAATCGTCATGCAGGACCTTCGCATCGGAGATCTGGATGCCGGGGCGCCCGAACTTCGTCCCGAGTCGCGCTACAACCGCGACAACGCATACATCACGGAACACTACGGGCTCTCGAGCGACCAGTTCGTGGTCATCATGAAGACCGGCGACGAGGGCTGTCGCCTGTATTCGAGCCTGCAGAAGATGGACGGGCTGGCACAACTGCTGCGGCAGGATCCGGCGGTCCAGACGACGACCTCACTGGCCGAAACGGTGCGTTTCGTGACCTCGGCGATGTTCGAGGGCAGTGGCAAGTGGCTCACGATCAGCCGTAACCAGTCGATCACCGACGGCTCCGTGTCGGCAGCCGTGATCGCGACGCCGGACATCACGAACCAGAGTTGCTCCGTGTCGCCCCTGGTCGCTTACCTGAAGGACCACAAGGCGGATACCGTGGGACGCATTCTGCAGACTGCGGAAGCGTACGCGGCTGCCAACAATACCGCGCCCGATGCAAAGGAGCCGGTGCAGTTCCTGCTGGCTGCGGGCAGCGCTGGTATCGAGGCGGCGACCAACATCGAGGTACAGAAGAGCATCGTCACGATGTATCTCGCGGTTTATGGTGCAACGGCGCTGCTGTGCCTGATCACGTTCCGCAGCGTTCGCGCGACGATCGTCGCACTGATCCCGCTCGTCATCACCACGATCCTCTGCAAGGCGCTGATGGTCTGGCTCGGTATCGGACTCAAGGTCGCGACCCTGCCGGTCATCGCGGTCGGCGTCGGCGTCGGCGTCGACTACGCGCTTTATCTGCTGAGTGTGCAGATTGCCGTCCAGCGTCGCGGGGGAAGCTTGCGCGATGCCTATCGCAAGTCGCTCGATTTCACCGGCAAGGTGGTCGCGTTGGTGGGACTCACGATGGCTGCCGGCGTGATCACCTGGGCATGGTCGCCGATCAAGTTCCAGGCCGACATGGGGATCCTGCTGACCTTCATGTTCCTGTGGAACATGCTCGGTGCCCTGATCCTGATTCCGGCGCTGTCGCATTTCATGCTCAACCCGCGCGAACCGAGCGGCGCACGCGGAGCCCTTTTGCGTGCGGCTGCCTGATCCCTCAAGAAATTCAAGAAAGCCGACATCGCCCCGGCGGGCGACTGGCGGACAAGACAGACCACAACTGGAGACAAGACAATGTTCGACCTCTTGCTGAGTGCCGACATGATGCTGCCTGATCCCGACGACATGGCTGCGCGGCTGGTGAACAAGCTCGGCGTGCATGGCCATCCGAACTGGCGTCAGGCGTTCGACGATCATCCCTACGTCGCGCACTTCCTGCGCGTGCACAAGTCGCTGGCGGTGTCTCCGACCCGGCTCGAACCGCAATGGCATCTGGATCGCGAGAATCCCGGCGACCCGATGTTCCACGAGTTCCTCGAAAGCCTGAAGGACTACCAGGGACGCCATCGTCCGATGCTCACCCACTCGGTCGTGCTCGCGTTGCAAGGGCCGAAATTCGACGCCTTCGTCGACAAGCTGATGCGGCGCGGGTTGCCGTTCCGCATGGCCCAGCGCACGCCGGACATGCCGTTCGACCGGTTGTGGCTCGGCGCGACGCCAGAGCGGCCGCGTTACACCCCGGTGGTGGATGGCGGCCTGTGCATCGAGGTGATGCCGACTGAACCGCTGCAGATGCCGTCCGAGACATTCGCCGCGGAACCCGTGCAGCCGCGCGACCCGAAGCCGGGCGACATGGTGCGCGTCAGTGCGCGCGGATTCCTCGTCCGCGATCTGGACGAGACGCTGCGCTGCTGCTCGAAGAATCTCGACTGGGAGCCGAGCGGCGAAGTCGAAGCGCTGCATCGCGAGGGATACCGCCGCGCGACGATGCCCTTTACCGTCGCCAACAGCGCCAGCCTCGACGTGATCCAGCCCAGCCGCTGGGACAGCGACGCGGGCCTGTACCTGAATAACTGGGGGCCGGGTCTTTACTACATCCGCATCGCAGTGAACGGCCTCAAGGCCAAGGCCGAGGACTTGCGCGCGCGCGGGACCCGTTTCCAATGGATCGAGGAGTCCGAAGCCGTCGGCGGCGGCGCGATGATCCGGATCGATCCGAGCGAGATGCGCGGGCAGCTCATCGAGTTCGAGGAGGTCTGACATGGCATCCGACCTTGCGGTCAAGAATGCCGGGGCCGAGTCGATGGCGGTCCCGCTCAACGACGCCGTGGTCGTGGAGCGTCAGGGCAGCATCGGCTGGATCGTGCTGACCCGTCCGGCCCAGATCAATGCTATCAACGACGAGATTCGCACCGGCGTTCCGCAGGCTCTGCGGGATCTCGAGGCAGACCCGTCGATCCGCGTGATCGTCATTCGTGGGGATGGCCCGCGGGGTTTCTGCGCGGGCGCCGACATCAAGGAACAGCGTGGCCCCGAGACCTCGATCGAAGTGCGCCGGCGCATGCAGGGCGCGCGCTGGGTCGAGGCGTTCGATGCCGCCGAGAAACCCACGATTGCGGCCATTCATGGCTATTGCATGGGAGGGGGCATGGAGCTCGCCCTCGCTTGCGACATCCGCTTTGCCACGCCCGACGCGGTTTTCAGTCTGCCAGAGACTGCCCTGGGCCTGATTCCCGGCGGCGGGGGAACCCAGCGCCTGCCGCGCGTGGTGGGGCCGGGCCGGGCGATGGACCTGCTGCTCACCGGTGACCGCCTGAGCGCCGATGAAGCGAAGGCGATCGGGCTGGTCACCCGGGTGGCGAGCGCGCCGGACAAACTGGTGGAAGAGGTGCGTGCCTTCGCGATGCGCATCGCCTCACGGGCGCCGGCGGCGACGCTGTGTGTGAAGCGCGCTGCGCGTGCCGCACTGGACGTCGACCTCAAGAAGGGCCTGGACCTCGAGCTGGATCTTTTCGCACTGCTCAAACCCAGCGACGACGCGAGGGAGGCGGCGACCGCCTTTCGCGAAAAGCGCGAACCGCGCTTCACCGGTCGCTAAGCGACGCGCTCTGCGCAGAGAAGAATCAGGAGACAGACAGATGAGCGAGCGAAAACTGGATGGCCGTGTCGCGATCGTGACCGGGGCGGCCGGCGGCCTCGGCGCCGAATCGGCCCGCGTGCTGGCGATGCACGGTGCGAGTGTGGCAATCACGGACATCGATCTCGACGGCGCACGCAAGGTGGCCGCCGAGATCGAGTCGGGCGGTGGGCGCGCGATTGCCGTGCGGGCCGACGTCTCGTCCGAGGCGGACGTCGCGGCGATGGTCGCGGCGGCGGTGGACCGCTTCGGGCGAGTGGATGTCCTGTACAGCAATGCGGCGATCCTGAGCGTCGAGCAACGCGAGCGCGACCGCGACGTTGCCAACATGGACGTCGAGGCGTGGGACCGCGCGATGGCGGTGAATCTGCGCGGTTCGATGCTGTGCGCCAAGTATGCGATCCGCGAGATGCTCAAGCAGAAGAAAGGCTCCCTGATCTTCGCGACCTCGGGGCTCGGCGCCCAAGGCGACCTGTCGCTGTCGGCCTACGCCGCTTCGAAGGCGGCGCTGATGATGCTCAGCAAGTCGATCGCGACCCAGTACGGCAAGGAGGGCATTCGCTCAAACGCGCTGCAGATCGGCCTCGCGCCGGCGGAGAACGCCCACGGGAGCATGCCGCCGGCCGTGATCCAGATCATCCGCGACAATCACCTCACGCCCGATGTCGGCACCCCGCGCCAGATCGCCGACGTGGTGGCCTTCCTCGCGTCCGACGAGTCGTCCTTCGTGACCGGCACGACGCTGGTCGCCGATGGCGGTTTCTCATGCCACACGCCCTCGCTTGTCGCAATGAAGGCCCTCTTCGCGCAGACCGGCGCGAAGGGAATGTAAGGAGTCGTCGATGAAAGCAGCTGTCATCAGCGAGCGGGGCGCCGCTCCAGTCGTGCAGGAGTTTCCGGAACCGGCGTCCCAGGAAGGCGCCGTCCTCATCGACATGGACACGGCGGGGCTCGGGGGCTGGGACGTACTCGGCGCGTACCGGCTGGGCGTGCAATACCCGTGCGTGATCCGCGGCGAAGGCGTGGGCAGGGCGCCGGACGGCCGCCGCGTGTATTTCGGCGAGCGCTCGGTGATGCCCTTCGGGGCGTGGGCCGAGCGTACGCTGGTGCCGGCCGATGAGATGTGGAACGTGCCCGACGAGGTCGACGACAAGACCGCGATCACGATGGGCATCGCCGCCACCGGCGCACTGGTGCCGCTCGAGCAGGCCAACATCCAGCGGGGTGAGCAGGTGCTGGTGCTCGGTGCGACCGGCACGCTCGGGCAGGTCGCGCTGCAACTCGCCCGCTATCTCGGCGCGGGCAGGGTCGTCGCGGCCGCGCGCTCCGCCGAGACCCTGCAGCGCCTGAAGACGCGCGGGATTGCCGACGAAGTCGTGGCGCTCGGTAGCGAGAACGATGTCGCGGCGTTGAAGGACGCGGCGGGCGACGGTTTCGACGTCGTGCTCGATCTGGTGTGCGGGCAACCGATGCTCAACGC
>DASWVJ010000062.1:0-6686 GCA_036406295.1 Bradyrhizobium sp. | reverse complement strand
CAGGCCGCGCCCGGCGTGAAGGTGACCGAGAAGAATTTCGGCCGCGACCGCCGCTATCCCATCACCAACCGCTTCCGCGACAGCGGCAAGCCGCTGCCGAAACCCGACGACGCCCTGGTGTCGCGCGCCGGCAAGGTGTCGGCTGAGGCTTTTGACGGCTAGATCAGCGCGTCGTCGTGTTGTTGTTCGGGATGAAGGTCGGGCCGACCGAGCGGATCGGCTTGTCCTTGCCGTTCGCCGGGGCTGAGGCCGTCGCGGCGGGCTGCTGTGCGGGCGCGGGCGTGCTGGCGGTGGTCGCCGGAGCGGCTGCGCCTTTCTTCGCCGGCGGCTGCGTGCTCTTTGCCTGCATCCTCTGCTGCTGCATCTTCCTGGCGCTCTCCTCGGTGACGATGATGTCGCCCTGCTGCTCGAGCTGGGCCTTGTCGTCGACCGCCTTCAGCGCGTCGGACCAGGTTTGTCCTGCCGCCTTGCAGGAGCAGGCCGGATCGAACGAGGCGCGGAACTTGAACGCCGTCGGCAGCGCCGTGTAGGGCTGTCCGGTGGTCGACACGGCCTGGTTCATGTCCTCGCCGGGATTGCGATAGGCATAGAGGTTCGCTTCCGTCGCCGGGCACAGCGCCTTGCAGGTCTTCTCATCATCCGGGAAGCGCGCCGGCACCGTCGCGAACGAGACCGGGAAATAGGCGCCGTCGCAGGTGCGCACGCACACGGTGCGATAGGTGCCGGAGGCCGTGCTGAAATCGCCGCCCGGCACGGGCGTGGCGTTGTTGTTGCCGAAGAGGCCGCCGAGGAAACCGGTGGGACCCTGGTCGCGCAGCGCCGCCGCATATTGCGGGCCGCAATTGTTTTGCGCGAGCGCGGTGAGCACCGAGCGGCGCTGGTTCTCGCGGTCGGCGCCGCCGAGCCCGCCGGAGCGCAACTGCTCGAGGCTGGTCGTGATCTGGTCGAGATTGCCGCGCATCCGCTGGATCTGGTTGTTCACCGGACCGCACTGCGCCGAGTTCTGGTTGAACAGCGAGAAGAAGCCGCTGGACTCGCAGCCCATGCGCTTGGCCTGCTGGGTAAGGCGATCGAGTTCGGCCTGTTGGCGCGCCTGCGCCTCCTGGTAGCGGCGGACCTGTTCGTCCTTGGCCGGGTCGCCCGTGCCGCTGCCACGGTCGATGGTGGCAAGCTGTACCTCGAGCCGCTGGCAGACTGGATTGCCGGAAGCACCGGGCGGGCCGGCCTGCTGGGGCGGCGGCGGAGCCGCGCCCGGCGGCATCTGGGCAAAGCTGTCGTCGTTTGCTTGGGCGAAACTCTCGCTTGGGAGCGCAATGGGTGCTGCGAGCAAAGCGCAGGCGAGGAACCACCGGGAGAGGGGATTGGTCAGCGTTTGCAACATATCCGGCCGTTAGAGACGATTTCGCGGGGCGGCCGGGCTGGGCCAGGCGCGCGGCCGACGCATCGCGGCGCGGCCAGGACCGCCTTCCTAGCCGCTCCCGTGGGCAGCGTCACGTCGTTTTGGCGGCGCAGATATGGCGGTGGCGTTGGATTACCGCCGAAAACGAGCAGTTTCAGCGCTCGCAGGTGATGGCGACATACTCATTGCAGCCGGAATGGCCGCAGCCCCCAGTCACATTCCTGGGAACAGAGCCTGTGATCTCGTCCGGATCGACGCGGCGGTAGGATACGGCCTGGGCAAAATCCCGCTGCTGGCAATAGGCGCGCGCGGCATGGGCGCCGCATTTCTCGCCCCTGGCCAGGCACTGGTCGACGCCATAGCCGTCGGCCTGGTTGGCGACGATGAACACGCGGGTATCGGCGAAGGCCGCGGAGGCGCTGAGCGCGACGGCGCCAGCCAGAAGAAGGGATCGCATGCTGCACCGGTCGAATGGAGGAAACGCAAACCTCAAATACCGCCCAATGATTAAGAATGATTAACTATAAGGTTCCAACGCGCCGGGGCCTTTGGGAGGCAAAAGCGGCCAAAAAGGGGCCATTTGCCCTTGACGCGGAAGTCCGGGCGGCCCAATGGTAGCCGCCATGAACGGCCACCTCGATATCTGCGCCATTTGCCGCGAGATTATTAGCTAGCGATTCGCTGGCTGAGGCCGTCTTTTCTCTCAATCGAGATTTTTGGACGCCCGGCCGCCACCGGACGGATTCCCATGCAATTGCGCTTCTACGATACCCTCTCCCGTGAAAAGCGGCCCTTCGTGCCGCTCGATGCCAAGAACGTCCGCATGTATGCCTGCGGACCGACGGTCTATGACTTCGCCCATATCGGCAACGGCCGCGCCGCGATCGTGTTCGATCTGCTGTTCCGTGTGCTGCGCCATCATTATGGCGCGGACCACGTGACCTATGTCCGCAACATCACCGACGTCGATGACAAGATCAACGCACGCGCCGCCCGCGACTATCCCGGGCTGCCGCTGAACGAGGCGATCCGCAAGGTCACCGAAGAGACGTATCAGCAATACCAGGATGACGTCACCGCACTCGGTTGCTTGGCGCCGACGGTGCAGCCGCGCGCCACCGAGCACATCGCCGAGATGCGCGCGATCATCGAAAAGCTGATTGCCGGCGGCTTTGCCTATGTCGCGGAAGACCACGTGCTGTTCTCGCCCCAGGCGATGAATGCGGCGAACAAGGTGTTGCCGCGCTATGGCGCGCTGGCCAGGCGCTCGCTCGACGAGATGATCGCCGGCGCCCGTGTCGATGTCGCCCCCTACAAGCGCGACGTCACCGATTTCGTGCTGTGGAAGCCGTCAAAGCCAGGCGAGCCGTCCTGGCCGTCGCCGGCGGGCATCGCCGTTCAGGGGCGTCCCGGCTGGCATATCGAATGCTCGGCGATGGCGTGGAAACATCTCGGCGAGCGCTTCGACATCCATGGCGGCGGCATCGATCTGGTTTTCCCGCATCATGAGAACGAGCTGGCGCAGACCTGCTGCGCCTTCCATGCCGACCGCATGGCGAATTTCTGGATGCACAACGGCTTTCTGCAGGTCGAGAGCGAGAAGATGTCGAAGTCGCTCGGCAACTTCTTCACGATCCGCGATCTCCTGGCCGATTGGCCGGGTGAGGTGTTGCGCCTGACCATGCTGAAGACGCATTACCGTTCGCCGCTCGACTGGACGCTGAAGAGCGCGGAAGAAAGCGCAAGGACGCTCGACGACTGGTACGCAGCCGTGGCCGATGCCACGGGCGGGACGCCTGCGCCTGCCGCAGTCGAGGCGCTGTCCGACGACCTTAACACCGCGCAGATGCTGGCCGCGCTGCATGCGCTGCGTCATCAGGCGAATGCGAGCGAGAAGGATCGCGCCGATTTCGCCGCGACGCTGCGCATGCTCGGTTTCCTGTCGCAGAGCGCAGCGGAATGGAAGGGCCGCAGGCAGCAGGCGAGCGGCATCGATCCCGCGCGCGTCGAGAGCCTGATCTCCGACCGCGCCGCTGCGCGGGCGCGCAAGGATTTCAAGGAATCCGACCGCATTCGCGATGAGCTCGCCGCGATGGGTGTGGTGCTGAAGGACGGCAAGGACGCTGAGGGCAAGCCGGTGACGACATGGGAGATGGCCTGATGACGAAACCCGACACACCTTTCCCGAAACACTGGCGCTACTACATTTTCATCAAATGGGCGGTGATCGTTGCTGCCGCGCTGCTCGTCCTGAAATTGTTCGGAGTCTTTTGAGCGATGGGCCAGTCCTTGCCCAAGCCTGCGCTGAGGCCGTACCTGGCATCGGATACTCCGCTGCTGGCACAGATCTTCGTCGCCTCGATTCAGGAACTGACCGGCGACGACTACAATGAGGCGCAACAGGAAGCCTGGGCGGCGGCGGCCGAAGACGAGGCTGCGTTCGGCAAAAAGCTCGCAAGCGAATTGACGCTGATCGCGACCATGCAGAACTCGCCGGTCGGCTTCGCCTCGCTCAAGGGCGCCGACCATATCGAGATGCTCTACGTGCATCCGTCCGCGGCGGGGCAGGGCGTCGGTGCCATGCTGGTCGACGCCCTGGAAAAGCTCGCGGGCGCGCGCGGCGCCAAATCACTGTCGGTCGATGCCAGCGACAGCGCGCTCGATTTCTTCAAGAAGCGCGGCTACGTCGCCCAGCAGCGCAATTCCGTTCCCCGTCATGGCGAATGGCTCGCCAACACCACGATGCAGAAGCAGCTTGCGCCTGCATCAGGAGCTCCAACATGAGCCGCGAACGCCTCTATCTCTTCGACACGACGCTGCGCGACGGCGCGCAGACCAATGGCGTCGACTTCACGCTGCATGACAAGCAGATCATCGCCCAGATGCTGGACGATCTCGGCATCGACTATGTCGAGGGCGGCTATCCCGGCGCCAACCCGACCGACACCGAATTCTTCTCGGCCAGGCCGAAGCTGAACCATGCCCGCTTCACCGCGTTCGGCATGACGCGGCGGCCCGGCCGCTCCGCCTCCAACGATCCCGGTCTTGCCGCGCTGATCGAGGCCAGGGCGGATGCGATCTGCTTTGTCGCAAAATCCTCCGCCTACCAGGTGCGGGTGGCGCTGGAGACCACCAACGAGGAGAACCTTGCGTCGATCCGCGACAGCGTCACGGCCGCAAAGGCCGCCGGCCGCGAGGTGATGGTCGACTGCGAGCATTTCTTCGACGGCTACAAGGAGAATGCCGATTTTGCGCTCGCCTGCGCCAAGGCGGCGTACGACTCGGGCGCGCGCTGGGTGGTGCTGTGCGACACCAATGGCGGCACCATGCCGCACGAGGTCGAGGCCATCGTTGCCACCGTGACGAAGCAGATCCCCGGCAGCCATGTCGGCATCCACGCCCATAACGACACCGAGCAGGCGGTGGCCAATTCGCTCGCCGCGGTGCGCGCCGGCGCGCGCCAGATCCAGGGCACGCTCAATGGCCTCGGCGAGCGTTGCGGCAACGCCAATCTCTGCTCGCTGATCCCGACATTGCGGTTGAAAAAGGAATTTTCCGATTCCCTCGAGATCGGCGTCAGCGCCGAGCAGATGAGCGGCCTGATGAAGGTATCCCGCACGCTGGACGACATGCTCAACCGCGTGCCGAACCGCCACGCGCCCTATGTCGGCGAAAGCGCCTTCGTCACCAAGACCGGCATCCATGCTTCCGCCGTGCTCAAGGATCCGCAGACCTACGAGCATGTCACGCCGGAATCCGTCGGCAATCACCGCAAGGTGCTGGTCTCCGACCAGGCCGGCCGTTCCAACGTCATTGCCGAGCTCGAGCGTGCCGGCATTCCCTTCGAGAAGAACGATCCGAAGCTGACGCGCCTCGTCGAGGAGATGAAGGAGAAGGAGGCGGCAGGCTACGCCTACGAGTCCGCCGATGCCTCGTTCCAGCTGCTGGCGCGGCGCGTGCTCGGCCGCGTGCCCGAATATTTCCGGGTCGAGCAGTTCGACGTCAATGTCGAGCAGCGCTACAACGCACTCGGCGAGCGCGTCACCGTGGCCATGGCGGTGGTGAAGGTGGACGTCGCCGGCGAGCGCCTGATCTCCGCGGCCGAGGGCAACGGTCCGGTCAACGCGCTCGACGTCGCGCTCCGCAAGGACCTCGGCAAGTATCAGAAATACATCGATGGCCTGAAACTGATCGACTACCGCGTGCGCATCCTCAATGGCGGCACCGGGGCGGTCACGCGCGTGCTGATCGAGAGCGAGGACGAGAAGGGCGAAAGCTGGACCACCGTCGGCGTGTCCCCGAACATCATCGACGCTTCGTTCCAGGCGCTGATGGATTCGGTGATCTACAAGCTCGTGAAATCAGGCGCGCCGGCATAGGCGGGCGCCGATTGCTCCATCGTTGGATTGCCAGTGATGCAGCCCACGTCTCTGCTGGTGGTGATTGCGTCGTCCGCTTTGCTCATCGCAATGACGGTCAAGTTCATGCCGCCAGTCGGTGCGGCGGTGTCACGCCGTCGAGCCAGTCCTGCTCCTTTGCCAGCGCCAGCCAGCTCGCTTCCATCAGCTTGAAGCGCTTGTAGCTCGGCTGATCCTTGGCGCGGTCGGCCAGCTCTGCGCAGTTCTCCGCATTGTTCAGGAATTGCTGGGATTGCTTCATGACTCATACTCCTGCTGAACAAGACGTAGGAAAGCGTGCTGGTTCAGTCAAAGGAACTTGTGTGACCATTACGCCATGCTCGTGAACATATGTTCATGTGAGCGGCTGTGTTCCAAATTGCCGCCAGTATCCGTCCGCACAACCGCGTGAAATGTTACACACGCGTGAAATATTACACTGCCTTCGCCATCGATCCCGACGGCAATCGCACGGATGGCGTGACACCCCTCATCAGGCCTTGCACGGGCGCCAGCTACGATTGCCGGGATTGCAGCGAGTATGGCGCGGGGATATTGCAAAGCACGACGGGCAAATCGATTCGGTTTCACAGAATCGTGTCAAGTCTCGCAATGAAAAATATTCTGCTTTACAGAAACACCAAATCAGTGGCATGACGCACCCAGCCCGCGCCGCCATGAGGGGACGAAACGCGATCGTCACGGAACGTTGGTGCGGGTTGCGATGGACGCTGCGGCGTCAGGCGGGGTCATTCCCGCCGGACGAAAACGCTGCAGCGGACGGCGAAGTCGTGTGGTCCTGGCGCCGCGACCCTGGCGTCTATCCCCGCCGGCCTGTGCTGGCGGGGCAACGGTGACAATAAAGGCCGCTCACCGGGGAGAGTACGTAT
>DASWVJ010000061.1:0-11846 GCA_036406295.1 Bradyrhizobium sp. | reverse complement strand
TGGCGTCCCGATGGAACCATTGAGGCGCCAACATGGCGGGGGCGGCCGCGTTCGCAGCACCGAGCGGCGGGTAATTCCATCACACGATCAGATCGTGCGCCCCGTGGCTTGCGGCATGGACGTTGGCGTGAGCCGCGGCGTAATCCTCCGCAGGAGAGAGCTCGGCCATTTCCGTCTCGGGGACTGCTGCCGGCCCGTCAGGTCCGGCACCGTGACCGTGCGCAGCCGGAGCATGGTCCACATCTATCGGGTCGACGGCATTTGCATGGTTGGAGGCAGCAACCTCGTTCTTGAAGTGGAATGAATCTTGTCCGTGCGCGGCCGCCACCTGAGCGTCTGCGGGGTCATGGTCCGGGCCAGAGGCCGTCGAGGTTGACTTCGGAGAAGCGTCCTTGGGGCCGTTTTGTCCAGAATGCTGCGACGGATCGGGGTTGGTATCGTTGTCTGGTCTTGCGTCCTGCCTGGCATGCTGCAACTCGGCGTTAGCAGAACCATGTTCGGAGGCTGTGTGCAGGTCCTGCTGCGCTTGGTTGGTGCCCGCATCGTTCCCCTGCGCGACGTCCTGCTTGGCATGCTGCAACTCGGCGTTTGCGGAACCATGTTCGGAGCCCGTGTGCGGGTCGTGCTGCGGTTGGTCGGGGCTCGCACCGTCTCCCTGCGCTGCATCATGGTTGACGTGCTGTGCCGCCGCGATTGCGTTCGCCACCGTTATGTCTGCATGATCGATCGTGCTGTTGGGAGGCGCGACAGCGCCGGCGCTGGCGTGGCCGTGTCCCTGATCGGCTGCGACGTGATCCTCTGCTGCCGTCGTGGCATGATCGTGCCGAAGCTCGGTTGATGATGCGCTTTCCCAGTTGAAGGCCGCGTTACCGTGGCTGTCTTCCGTCGCGTATGCCGGAGCTTCGTCGAAGCGGGCAAGCCTGACGGAACCGATCGAATCGAGGTCATGCGCAAAATGGAATCTGAAGCCTTCGTCGGCGGCCGGCATGGTCCAACTGCCGTCCGTGACGCGCGTGCTCTCGCTCGCCGGATCGATGGAAGCCTCGGCGCTGCCCGTTGTCAGAACAGTCCCGTCGCTTGCCGTCGTCACCAGCAGCGCGGGATCGATCCCTTCGGCAGCTGCCGCGACGGTCGTTGCTGCCGGCTCGTATTCGAAATCCGACGCCTGAACGGACGTGACCCCTTGCAGGTGAATTTCCAGCAGGGCCTCATCCCCGATGTCCAGAGCGTTATCGGTCGGATTCACGTACACGATGGTTTCATTGCTCGCGCTGTCATAGATCCAGGCGAGGGTATGCGGCGGCACAGTGGTGCTTGTCGCAGCAAGGTGCATGAACGCCAGGGCCCCAAAGGCGGTCAGGTTGATCTTGTCCGCCCCCGATGCAAAATCGCTAATGGTGTCGGGCTGGATCGAGTTGGAATCGGCCACGGCCGAATAGATGAAAACGTCGTTGCCACTGCTGCCGGTCAGCATGTCGCCGCTTAATCCGCCGATGGTGGCACCGCTGCCGTTGGTGCCGTTGATAGCGGCGGCCGCTAGCTGTGAGGTAGCGCTCAAGGTCATGACACTCGTAACGCTAGTGCTGCCCAGAAGGCCAACTTGCAGGCTGGTCGTCGACGCATCGCCGTCACGATCGACTGCTGTCACGTCGAACAGCAGATCGGTGCTGGGAATCCTCGGTCCCTCGCTGTAGGTGATGTCGTTGACGGTAAACGTGGTGTTGCCGGTTACCGCGTGATCGTACGACACCCCAATTCGGTTGAAGTCCGATCCGACGTAGAGCGTATAGGTCGAAGTTGCGCTATCAAAAGCATAGGTATTTACAAGCGCGAGATTCGAAGTTTTTTCCACCACGATGCGGGCGTCACCCGACGGCTTTGGAATGCTGATGTTGAAGTCATGAATGTCGGTGGCGCCATCATAGACCTTGAAGATGACGTCCGCGGTGCCGTTTCCTTGCCACTGCGTCAGAATGAAGCTGACGTCGGTCTGCTCCGGCGTGAACGTCAGGAGCAACGTCTCGTGTTGATCCATTTGCAGTCCGGAATCGCCGACCGCGATGCCATTGCTCGACGCTTTTACGTCCGCAGGGGCGCCATTGAGGTCGCCGGTAATGACGAGCAGGCCGTCTGGAGCGGTGAGTGACATCTGGCCGCCGCCGGACGCGCCGAAATCAGAACCGCTCACCGTCGTCTGCTGCAAGAAGCCGACGCCCTCGATGTCAAAGGTGTAAGTTCCGTCTGGATTGATCAGCAGCGTAAAGAATGGATCGCTTAGCGTCCCGCCTGTATCGGTGAAGAACGCATTCAGCTCCACGCCGCCACTCGCCGCGTGAGTTGTGTAATAGAAGACGTAATCGTCACCATTCCCTGTCACGTGTACCGACGTGATGCCGCCGCCCAGAGCCGTTGTAGCCAGATTGTAGCCATTCACGGCGCCGTCGTGGATGGCTGCGCGCATCGCGCCGTCGCCGTCCGCGCCGAAGCTCACATTGAAAGTGCCGTTGGCAACTTGATTGTCCTTGGCGACAATCGTCACGGGGGCGAAACCTCCGATCGTCGGGCCGTCGTCGGTGATGGTCAGCCGGCTGCCGAGATCAAGGCTCGCCTTCTGGAAGTCGCCATCCTTGTCGGTGATCGTTGCCGTCAGGGTCACAATCCCGGTGGTCAGCGATGCGCCTTCTCCGCCATCCGGGTTGGTGCCGAACGGCTGCGTCACCGGACGGTATTCGGTGAAGCTCACGAGCCCCGTCGTCGGATCAAGCGTCATAGTGAACGCCAGCGTGCCGCTGGTGGTGCCGACATGGCCTTCAATGGTGTTGCCGTTCAGAACCAGCACGTCGGCCTGGCCGGTACGCGAGTCGATTAGACCCGACGCGGTGCCGTTCCCGCCGGTGATCGACAGGGCGTAGCTGATCGTCGCACCGTCCGCCCCCGGGACCGAGGTGAACGCCGTCGCGAAGTTGCCTGACGTCGTCGTCTGCGTCGCGTCCGGCGCCGAGCCGGCAATGTTGCCGTCGAGCGCTGTCGCCGTCAGATGCGTCTCGCTCAGCGTCAGCGATGGAGCGGTCCCCGTTGCCGCAATCATCGGGCCATCGTCGGTGACCGTCAGCCGGC
Organism: Bradyrhizobium sp.; assembly: GCA_036406295.1. Taxonomy (GTDB): domain Bacteria; phylum Pseudomonadota; class Alphaproteobacteria; order Rhizobiales; family Xanthobacteraceae; genus Bradyrhizobium. The sequence continues at coordinate 8,729 of DASWVJ010000061.1, read as the reverse complement.
TGCCGAGATCACGGCTCGCCGTCTGGAAATTGCCGTCCTTGTCGGTGACCGTCGCCGTCAGGTTGACAATCCCCGCGGTCAGCGATGCACCTTCCCCGCCGTCCGGATTGGTGCCGAGCGGTTGCGTCACCGGGCGATACTCGGTGAAAGTCACGAGCCCCGTCGTCGGATCAACCGTGATGGTGAATGCCAGCGTGCCGCCGCTGGTGCCGACATGACCTTCGATGGTGTTGCCGTTCAGAGCCAGCACGTCGGCCTGGCCGGTATGCGAGTCGATCAGACCCGACGCCGTGCCGTTGCCGCCGGTGATCGACAGCGCGTAGCTGATCGTCGCGCCGTCCACGCCCTGAACCGAGGTGAACGCCGTTGAGAAGTTGCCTGACGTCGTGGTCTGCGTCGCGTCCGGCGACGAGCCGGCAATGTTGCCGTCGAGCGCTGTCGCCGTCAGATGCGTCTCGCTCAGCGTCAGCGACGGAGCGGTCCCCGTCACCGCAATCATCGGGCCATGGATGGTAATCGTCACCACCTTCGGGGTGCCGTCGATGCTGGTCACCGTGAAGCTATCAGTCAGCGTGCCGCCGACATTGAGCGCCCGCACCCCGCTGTTGGTGGTGTCGAGCGTATAGGTCCACGTGCCGGCCGCGGTCATCGTGAAGGTGCCGAAGCCGCCGGCGCTTTTCGTCGGCGAGCTGACGGCCGTGAAGGTGTTGGCTGGATCGTCGACGTCGGTGTCCGTGAGCGTGCCGGTTGTGGTCTGGGTGCCCGGCGTGGCATTGACGACGCCACGGATCTCGATCACTGCGCCGGTCGCGGTACCGGAAATGATGGCGGAGTCGTCAGCGCCATGGATGTTGATCGTGAAGGTCTCACTGGCTGAGAGCGTGCCGTCCGACACCGTGATGGTGAAGTTTTGAATCGTGTCAGCCTTGAGCGCATTGATCGCGTCATTGTTCGGAACGAAGGCGTAGGCACCGGTCGTGCTGTTGAGGTAGAGCGTGCCATAAGGGCCGACCTTCGATAAATCGTAGGTTGCCCCGCCAAGCACCGTGCTGCCGGCGGTGCCCCCGCTGATGCCGTAGGTCAGTGTGGCGCCGCTGCGCGGACTGCTGGCGGTGAAGGTGCCGCTCGTTGCGGTGAAGGTGTCAAACGCCACCGTATCGATTTCGACCGGCCCGGTCGCCGCATTCAGCGAAGGCGGCACGGGCGGTAGAGGAGGCGGGATTAGCGGCTGGTATATCGGGTTCGGAGCGAACTCCAGCGGCGGGAGCGAGTCCTGCGTCGTCGGGCCGCTGGGCTGAACATAGTTGATCGGTTGCAGCGACGGCGTATTGAGGAAGTAAGGCGTGCTGGATCCGGGGGCGTAGCCTTTCGCGAAATTGGCGAGGATGGCCTGCTGGGCTGCCTGCAACTCTTCCATTCGCGCAGCGGAATTCGCGACCTGGTTCACGCTGATCGAAGAGCCTCTCTTGGTAAGAATCACCGTCTCGGCAGGATCCTCAACGATGATGTGTCGCGGGGTCGCTTCCTTGGTCCAGAGTTCGAATACGCCGTGATCGAGATCCTTGTACGCGATATTGTCGTCGTCCACGAATGTGGCGTCCGGGTCCGCGGCCTTCACATCGCTCATGGTTGCGAAGGTCAATGCGGCGAGCGAGAGCATGCCGAACCCACCAGCATGGGCCCGGCCGCGAATGCTTCCAACCGGCGTGTCGATCCGAAGCGAGCCGGTCTCTGCCATTCGGCCGGCGACGAAGGCGAACGTTCCCCGGGTTACCGAGAACAGCGCCGCATGCGTGACGCCGTCAGGGTCGCAGACGAATTCGTCCAGCACCAGGCGGGTGCCGCGTGACAGGACGAGCATGGTGCCATTGATGAAGCGAATTCCGATTTGCCCGTCGGCTCCGGTCTCCACTACATCACCGTGGCAGACAGCATCACCTGCCATGACCTGAACGGCATTACCGTGCGCACGCCTTAGTGTGCCGCCGCCGATCGTTGTGTGAATGTTGCCGATGACTTGCGGAAACGCGGCCGCAACGGCCTTGTCCCCGGACTCGATGTGGGACGCAACTAACATTGGCTTGACCTCGCCTGTACAGCGCGGCGCCGCAATCTTCTTGCTCTGGCTTGCCGAACGCCAGGAGGCCTAAAACTTTCTGGCGCTGGCAGCCTAGGCTACCCGCCGAAACATCTACTCCAAATAACTCAGCATCTTCAGGGGAGAAGACATGCCGAAGCGACGTTTAGCAACTTCTCGTTGCGCCGCGGCCGCATCCTGCCCCTCAAGAATTATTGAATTCGTCCTGATGGCAAGCATGCGCCCTTTTTGTGGTCCTGCGCAAGACCTAGGATTAGGATTAGGATAAAAAGGGGTACGGATTTGATGGATTGGCCAGCAACGGCTGGTGAGCATTGGACTATCGCGCATTATACGTGGCGCAGCGCCCGGTTATTCGTTCGGTGAACCGGCGGACTGCAACATCAGCGAGATCTCTCGGGAAAGCAGGGATCATGTGCACGCACAAGAATATTGCATTAGTTACCGGTTTTGTTTTGGCGCTAGCAAGTTTCTTCGCTGGTCCGTCTGCAGCCCAGATCGGGCCGCCCCGGCCGGCCGTTCTCGATCTCCCGGCAAAACCCATTGGCAAAGTTATCGTCGCCACGGGTTCGGTGTCGATTGAACGCGCGAGCGCGGTGGTCGTCCAGGCCAATGTCGCGGGACAGGCCGATCAGACGAAGGTGGGTGACCTCGTTTATCAGGGCGACGTGGTCAAGACCGGGGCCGATGGCCGCATCGGCATCAACTTTGCCGATGGCAGCTCGTTCAATCTCTCGAGCAATGCGCGTATGGCCTTGGACGAGTTCGTTTACGATCCAAACGGCAAATCCAATTCGTCCTTTTTCAACTTGACGAACGGAACGATGACTTTCGTTGCCGGCAGTGTTGCGAAGACCGGTAATATGAAGGTCGACACGCCGGTCGCAACGATGGGCATTCGAGGCACCACGCCACATGTCGAAATTTCGAATGATGGTGCGGTCAAGTTTTCGACGCTCCTCGAAGAGGGCAAGAGCAAGCTTGCGAGGAAGCCCGTGCCCGGACCCGCCGCGCCGCAGCGGGCCGAGCAGGACAAGTCTAATCTGAAAATCTGTCGGGGGTGCTAGAGTGATTTCTCCGGATGCACGCCGCTCCCGGCAGGCGCAGCGGGGCGCGCGCTGCTGCAGCAATCGTTCCCTGATTGCCAAAGGGACGGCTTCCACTCTCGTCCTGCTGCTGCTTGGCCTGCCGGCAGCGGCGCAGGACCCAGGGCCGAAGGGCGACTATCTGAAGAATACTGAATTGTGCAACGGCGCAAGCCGCACGTCGCCCGAAGTCCGGATTGAAGGTTGCACGGCGCTCATCCGAACGGTTCAGGGTACCGCGACGGCCTTGCCGATTGCCTATAACAATCGCGGCAATGCGTACGTCGCAAAGGGAGATTACGACCACGCCATCCAGGATTTCGACCAATCGATCAAGCTCAACCAAACTTACATCAAGCCGTTAAACAACCGCGGCGTGGCTTACCTGAGGAAGGGCGAATACGATATCGCGATCGGAGCATTCGATGACGCGATCAGGCTCAAGCCCGACTACGGCGAGGCCTTCGCCAACCGTGCTGAGGCCTACCTGAAGAAGAAGGAGTACGATAGGGCGGCGCGCGATTTTGACGAGGCAATTCGGATCGATCCCGGTTTGAAAGCTGCGTGGAACGGACGCTGCTGGGCCCGTGCCATCCTGGGTGCATTGCAGGCGGCACTGGACGATTGCAACAAGGCGCTCCAGGTGGAGCCGGACAGCGCCGCAGCATACGATTCCCGCGGCCTGATCCATCTCAAGATGGGGCGGCTCGGCTCGGCCATCGACGATTACAATTCCGCACTGCGCCTCAATCCGAAGCTGGCGAGTGCGCTCTATGGCCGCGGATACGCCAGGCTCAGGAATGGCGACAAGGCGGGCAGCGACAATGATATTGCCGCCGCACAGGCGATCGACACCGAGATCGCCGACAACTTCACGCGCTATGGCGTGCGGTAGAAAGCCACTCGCGTGATCGCTGCTGCCCTGCAGCATGCCCCGCGACCTGGGTCCGCCGCATGTTCGGTGGCGCGGAACAGGGGCCTTCGGGCCCGTGATGTGAGGCATGCGGCCTGTGCGCTTGTTCGCCCGCCGGATCGGCTTATCTTCAGCGCTTCAATCGAGCCGGGAGAGGCCCATGAGCACCCTAAAGCCGCTGAAACTCGACATCGTTTCCGATGTGGTCTGCCCCTGGTGCTACATCGGCAAACGCCGCATCGAGAATGCGTTGGCACTGGTACCCGATGTACCGGTTGAGGTGCGCTGGCGGCCGTTCTTCCTCAATTCCTGGGTGCCGCGTGAGGGCATCAGCCGCGAGGAGTATCTCACTGCGAAGTTCGGCTCGGTCGAAGCCTATAAGGGCATTGCCGGCCGCGTCGTGCAGGCGGCAGGCGAGGAGGGACTGAGCTATCACCCCGAACTCGTCAAACGCCAGCCCAACACGATCGACTGCCATCGCCTGATCCACTGGGCAGAAGCGAACGGCAAGGCCGCCGAGATGAAGCAGCGGCTGATGGAGCTGTATTTCCGCGACGGCGGCGACCTCACTGACGTCAACGTACTGGTGCAGGCAGCCGCCGATGTCGGTCTCGATGCCGAGGATATACGCAAGCGGCTTGCCACGGACGAAGACGTCGAGCTGATCTCTTCTTGGGCGCGGGAAGCCTCCGACAAGGGCATTTCCGGCGTGCCGACCTTCGTGTTCGCGCAGAAATATGCCGTGTCGGGCGCGCAGCCGGCCGAGCAACTCGCCCGCGCGATCCGTGAAGTATCGGCCGAGATCAACGCGCAGGCGGCGGAGTAGGCTCGCGCGACTATCTTGTTCGGAGATCGACGATGAAGATCAGATCGTCGTTCGCGAGACTGAGGAGGGCGCTACTGGGCGAGGTCCCGGCGCTTCCTGGTTGCGCTACTCAAGGCGAGACTACGGAAGATCTCGTGCAGAACCTTCGGGAAGCAATCGAAGGGTACTTGTCCATTGAAGTCGCGCCGCCCGAACCGGGCGGCGTCGAACGGATACTGGAATTGACTGCATGAAGGCAGTATCCGGACGCGAATTCGCTCGAATCATCAAGCGGCGCGGCTGGAAGACGAGCTCTAGGTTCCCTTCAAGTAATAATTCGCCTTCTTGCCCAGCGCGATGTGGCGGAGCACCCGTCGCAGCGTCATCGAGCTGCGCAGCGGTTTGATCGCCGATATCACCGCCCGATAAAAGGCCAGCTTCAGCGCGTCCAGCACCGGCTGACGGCCCGGCGGCTTCTGCGGCAGGCCGATGCCGCGCAGCCACGAATTGAAGAAGTGCAGGTCGTTGTTGCGGCGGACCTCGCGCGTCTTCCAGGTGATTGCCATCGAAATCGAATAGGTCTCTGCGGTGCGCACCCAGTGCGGCCACTGATAGGGCACGTAGCAGCCGTCGCCCGCAAACAGGCGGAATTCCGTCGCGCGCGGCGTAAAGCGCTCGTCGAATTTCAAGTTGCGGTGCTTGGTCATCGAGCGTTCGATCTCGCCGTCGCCGACGATGGCGCGGTCGGTGTTGTCGTAGATGGTGAAGAATTTTTCGCCGTAGATTTGGACGAAGAAATTGTCCTCGCTGTCGAGATGGAACGGCGTCGTCGAGTGCGGCGAGGAGACGAACAGGAATCCTTCGACTTGCTCGAACCCGGCATCGGACAGGCAGTTGAAGCCGCGCGCGCGGGCGACCGACAGCAGCGTGTCTTGCAGCAGCTGGCGGTATTCCGGCGAATTCTCCACGTGCTTTAGCACCATCCAGGCGCCGGCGGTCTCGATGCGTTTGACGGTGTCGATGGGATCGAGATCGACGGAGGGAACTGCGTCCGGATCCTGGCTGATCGCGACCTTGCCGGAATTGTATTCGATGAGATCGCGCGGCAGCTCTGCGGCGAGCTGCGCGATGCGCGGCAGGGTGAGCAGCGGATGGCCGGCGAGCTTGTGGCGGATCGGAAATGGTCTTAGCGGAAAATCGCGGCGCAGTGCGTCGCCAGCAGCGGTAATGACGGGTGCAACGGCAGTGGTTGTGTTCATGCGGACCTCTCCTGGCGGCTCTCCCGGCGTTGCCGGAGGAAATGCACGGCGCGTCGGGCCGGCTCGCGAATCGCCTGCCGCAGCACCAGCGCGGCGCGGATCAACGGCAGGGCCGGATCGCGGCGCCGCAGCGGAATGAGCACGTCGCCGATGGCAAGACGCCCGCGCCAGATCGGATTGATCATGGGATGATCGGGCGCGGCCGTGGAATCGGCAAAGCGGATTTGTGCATCGGCGCAGAGGTGCCGCGTCAATTCGAGCGTGAGCTGCACGCCCGGCGAAAATCTTGCAAAGCGCTCGTCAGCGCCGAGCTTGAAGAAGAAGGCGCGATCGCGGTGGCGCAGCACGATGCCGGCGGCGACGGGCGTCACGCCGGCGCGTAGCGTAATGATCTCGCACTGGCCGTTCGCAGCCAGCGCCACCGCTGCGCGGCGGATGAAGGCGGCGTCGCCCGCATCCTGCACCAGCGCGGTGCCGCGCCTGGCCTTCCAGCCGCTGGCTTCGAGTGTGAGGAACGTCTCGAGCGCCGAGGCGACGTCCTCGGGCGTGCGCGCGACGTCGAAGCGCACCGTGCCATGGTCGGCAAGCCGGTTGCGCTGACGGCGCAGTTCCTTCAGCTTCTTGGCGCCCAGCGCTTCCTGCAGCAATTCGTCGGCGTCGCGTGTGGCGTCGAGCGCTGCGCGCAAATGCGAGTGCAGCAGCCTCACGCGCAAGCCGTCGCGGCGGAGTTCCTCGCGGAACGCCTTCATTGCGGGACCGTCGAGCGTGACATCGCGCAAGATCAGCGCATGGGCGCCGGCATCGCGCGCCTGGCTCATGATGTCGAGCGCGGAAGCTTCCGCCTGTTCGCGGTCGAGCAGCGGCGTGCAGAGCGTGCCGTAGGGATCGGCGCTGACCAGCGCCGGCAACGGAATCCCGTACGCGCGCCACATCGAAATGACCGGCAGCAGACCCGTCAGCCGCGCATCGCGCCAGGCGCAGACGGCGAAGGCGTTGGTACGGCCGCGCGCGGACGCGTCGATCGCCAGTTCCCAATCGGGAAGATAATAGCCGTTCGGCTCGACGGCCCGATCGGCAAGCCTGCGCCAGGCATCGGCGCTGACGTTTGTGAGCGGCGCCAGCGCGGCGCGCGTTCCCGCGGCATCCGGCTTCGATGCGCGGTGAGCCAGGGCTGTATCGGCAATGTCGGTCACGTCCTGAAAATCCCCGTGCGCGACGGGCGGACGTCGTTGACCCCTTCGTCCGTCTTCCTCGCGCTGATGGGGCGAAGCTAGTGGAAAAGATTGGAGAAACCCGAGCGGAACACCATCCAAGTCGAGCGGTAATAGTAAGTCGCCGTTTACCTTGTCGCCGGTCGCGCTAATGTCGGCGCCTCGCTTCTGTGGCTCATGGAGGCCGAAATGACTGCAACTTCCTTCACTCCGATCGCGTCCGCCGTTGGCGGCGCGCTGATTGGTCTGTCGGCAGTGCTGCTGATGGCCCTGAAAGGGCGGATCGCCGGCGTCAGCGGCATCGCGTCGCGGCTGCTTCCGCCCTATGAGGACGGGGAATTCGCAGGACGGGCTGCTTTCGTCGCGGGGCTGATCGCCGCGCCGCTATTGGTGTGGCTCGCCACGGGGAGCCTTCCTGCACAAACGATCGAGGCGGGTGTGCCGGTGCTGGTCCTTGCCGGGCTTCTGGTCGGCTTCGGTTCGGTATGGGGCAATGGCTGCACCTCCGGCCACGGCGTCTGCGGCCTGTCGCGTCTGTCGGTGCGCTCGCTGGTGGCGACGGTGACATTCATGGCGACCGGCATCGTCACTGTGTTCATCGTCCGGCACTGGGGATGATGCGCATGGCCGTGCTGTTGCAATTCATCATCGGTCTCATCTTCGGCCTCGGGCTGATCGTTTCCGGCATGTCGAACCCAGCAAAGGTGCTCAATTTCCTCGACTTCGCCGCCATCCGCACCGGCACCTGGGATGCAAGCCTCGCCTTCGTGATGGCGGGTGCGATTGCAGTGACGTTCGTCGGCTTCAAGTTCGCCCTGCAGCGGTCGCAACCGATCTTGGGCGAAAGATTTCATCTGCCGACCAGGGAAGACATCGACGCCCGCGTGATTGCAGGCCCGGCAATTTTCGGTGTCGGCTGGGGTCTTGCCGGTTTCTGTCCGGGCCCTGCCGTCACGGCGCTCGGTTTTGGCACGAAAGCCGCCGTGATATTCGTCGCCGCCATGCTTGCGGGCATGTGGCTCGCGCGCTTCATCGCCAGCCGGCCATCCATGTCCGGCATCGTGACGCCGGCCGACCGCATCGGAGCCTGATCTGCGTCAAGGACGGCGTGCCGCGTTTGGGCTAGCCAGACGGGAAATGGAAAGGCCCGTCATGGACAAGAATTATCCGGAACTGACCCGGCAGCTCAGCACCAACCTGAAGAAGCTGCGCAAGGACATCCCCGATACGTTGCAAGGTTTCTCCGCGTTGGCGCAGGCGGCAACCCGCGACGGCGTGCTCGACAAGAAGACCAAGGAGCTGATTGCGCTGGCGCTCGGTGTTGCTGCGCATTGCGACGGCTGTATCGGCTTCCACGT
>DASWVJ010000060.1:0-15743 GCA_036406295.1 Bradyrhizobium sp. | reverse complement strand
GTCAGCAAGGCGCGCCCGACTGCGCTGTCGGGAGCGCGCGAGGCGTCGAGCATCACGGCAAGGCTGGCGCGCTCCATCATCTCCGCCTGGTCGCGGTCGTCGAGCACGGTGAAGCGGGCCGGCACGTTGGCCTCGAAGGGGAACTGTTGCAGGAGACGGGTGCAGAGTGCGTGAATGGTTTGCACCTTCAACCCGCCCGGCGTCTCCAGCGCGCTCGCAAACAGTTCGCGGGCGGATTTGCGCAATTTTGCCGTCGGCCGCTCGATGCCGGCGTCGCGGATCGCGGCGTCGAGCTTGTCGTCATCGAGCGTCACCCAATGGCCGAGCGTGGTGAACACGCGCTCGGCCATGTTGGCGGCGGCGGCCTTGGTGAAGGTGAGGCAGAGGATCTTCTCCGGCGGCACGCCCGATAGCAACAGGCGGATCACGCGCTGCACCAGCACATGCGTCTTGCCCGAACCGGCGTTGGCAGAAACGAACGCAGATGCCGCAGGATCGGAAGCCCGGGCCTGCGCGTCGCGGACGGGCGGCGGGATGATGCGTGGAGCCTTCACCATTCCTCCAGCGCAATGCCGCCGGCGGCGGACCATTCCTTGACGCGGGCGAGATTGTCATAGTCGCCGTAGCGGGCGGTCCACATCGACAGGACCAACGATCGATATGGCTCTTGCGGGTTCTCGAATCGCCGGATCAGCGCCTCGAGCTGCGCCCGCGCATAGTCGGCCGCTTCGTCGGGCGGTTGCGGCGTGTCGTTCTGCTTGATCTTCAGTTCCAGCGCCTTGTGCTCGCCCGGCGGATTGTTGCCGCTGATTCTGACATAGGCGAGTTCGCCGACCGAAGCGCCGGTATCGATGTCGGCAAAGCCGCCGCCGCGCAGGATGGCAGCCTCCAGCGTGAGCTGCGGGGACAGGCCCATCCGCACCTGCTTCGCCGTCGGCGGCGCGCCGGTCTTGTAGTCGAGGATGGCATAACTGCCGTCGCGGCGGCGTTCGATGCGGTCGGCGCGGGCTGACAGGATGAACTTCCTGTTGTCGTCGAGCGCGATCTTGATGTCGCCCCTGATTTCGGCGGCAATCGAGGCGATGTTGCCGCGCCGCGCAGTTTCCCACTCGGCGACCCAGCGCGCAATGCGCTGGAACCGCGGCCACCACAAGGCCCGCGCTTCCGGCCGCTCCATCAGCGGCTTGAAATGCTTCTCGCCGATGCTGCGCAGTGCGCCCAGAATGTCGGAAGGCAGATGGTCGCAATAGGTTTGCGTGAACTCGCCGAGCGCGGCATGGATCGCGGAACCGCGATCGGCGGCCGTCAACGGCATGTCCACGGGATCGAGCGGATCAAGCCGCAGGATGTGGCGGGCATAGATCGTGTAGGGATCACGCAGCCAGTCCTCGATGGCGGTGACCGAAAGTTTTGTCGGTCGCGTCTCACGCGGCGGCTTGGGGGCCGGCTGGTCGATCGGCTTGACTTCGGCCGGCTGGTCGATCGCGCCGGCGTAGTGGACGTATTTGCCGCCGACAGCCTTTGCCTCCTTCCAGCGCTCTTCTCCGGCCACGGCTTCCAGGCGATGCAGGAAGCGCGAGGCTACGGCCGGCGCGCCGCCGACCTTGGCTGAATGGGTGAGGATCACCTCCTGATGGCCGAGCAGTTGCGCGAAGTCGTGGGCAGAGAGGCCGATGCGCCGCTCCGGCAGGTCGAGGCCGAGCTCGTGGCGCATCGGCCGGCTCAGCCAGGGATCGACGCGCGGCGCCGGCGGCCACACGGTCTCGACGAGCCCGCCGAGGATCACGCGATCGGTTTCGGTGAGCCGTGCTTCAAGCTGGCCGAAGATGTGCAGCTGCGCGCCCACCTGCTCGCGCCGCCGCACCATGCGGTCGGCAAAGGCGCTCTGGAACACTTCCGCATAGTCGCCGATATCAACCATGAGGCCGATCTTCTCCCCTCGGCCGAGCAAATCGTCGAAGGCGGATGCGAGGGCCTGACCGTCCTGGCCTTCGAAGGCGTGGGCGACCCCATGCTCGTCGGTCGACAGACTCACCAGCACCTCGCGGTGGCGATGGGCCAGTTCGGCGAAGTCATGCGGCCTCGATGAAGGGAATGCTTCCAGCGGCGCCAGCGCCGTGCCAAGCGCCGCGATCAGCGTCTCCGCCTGATCAAGTTCGCGGTCCTTCAATCTTGCCCGCGGCTCGGCGCGGTGAAGCGAGGAGGTTTCGTTGTCGTTCAGCTTGCGCAGCTCTTCGCGGAAACGTGCGAAATCGCGTGCGAGGCCGGACGTCGCCGCTTGCGGCCGCGTGCCGCGCAGTAGCGCCAGTTCCAGTGTATCGATCGCGCGCTTGTGCGCCCCATGCGCGCTGCCGAGCCGCAGCAGCGGATGCTTGAGCAGCGCCAGCAGGGTCGGCGGCTCCAGGCCCTTTGTGACGGCCTCGGCTATCAGCCGCGCGAAGATCCCGGCCGACGTTTCCATCAGCCCGTCGCCGCCGGAATCGTCAAAGGCGAGATTCCAGCGATCGAGCGCGGCGCTTACCCGCCGCGCCAGCGCGCGGTCCGGCGTCACCAGCGCTGCCGATCTGCCGAGATGCCGCGCCTCGCGCATGGCAACCGCGATCGCCAGCGCCTCCATTTCGGGATTGGGCGCCTCGACCACGGCGAGATTCTTCATGCCGGTCACGATATGCGCAGCTATCTCCGGCTTCTGCAGCCGGTCGTGCCATTGTGCGGTGGCGCTGGACGGCCGCATCGCTTCCGACATCAGGACTTCGCGGCCATCAGGTGAAGGTTGGCCCAGGATTTCGACGTCGCCGCGTCTGATGCCGAAGCGGTCGAGCAGCGCGTGCATGGCGTATTGCGGATGATTGGATGCCGGCGGCGTCGTGAATCTTCCGTCCGCATCCCGCGTGCCGCCGATGCTCTGCCAGCTTTCTTCGTCGAGCACGGTGTCGAGGCCGGGCAGCACGACCGCGCCATTGGGAAGTTTCGCTACTGCGTGGAGAAACCTTGCGGTTGCCGGCATCGAGCCGGTGGAGCCCGCGGCGATCACCGGCCCGTCACGGTGTGTCGTCAGCCGCGCGGCTTCCGCGTCGATCAGCATGTCGCGGCGCGCAGCAGGCTCGATCTTGTTTTCTTCCGCCAGGAAAGCCGGCCAGAACTCACGGGCAATTTTCAGGAATTCCAGCGTGTGCTGCCAGTATTTGTCGAACTGATCCGGCACCAGATGATCGAGCGCGCTCCACTCGACGCCTCGCGTCACCATGTCGTCGATCAGCCGCGCCAGGTCGCCGGCCAGGGCGAGCGTTGAAGCGGGGCCGCCGACGACCAGCGGCGACAGCACCGGCTGCCTGGCCCAGGACGCGACCAGCCTTGCCAGCGCAAGCCGGCGCTCCAGCTCGCCGAGCTTTGGCGGGATGTCGAGCGGGGCGATGCCGCCCGGCTCGGAGTCCTCGGAGAATGCGAGTTCGTCCTCGTCGATATTGCCGAGCGTGACGATGCGCGGCAGGATCGCCGCCTCTGTGCCGAGCACGTCGAGGAAGATGCCATGCGCCAGCCGCCCGGCGCGGCGGGTCGGCAGATACAGCGTCGCATTGGCCAGCCGCTCCGGCTGCGTACGCGCCTCAAAGCCATCCACCAGCCGGCCGTCGACCAGCGCCGCAATGACGGTGCGCAGGAACGGCACGGAAAGGGGAACGCTGAGGACGCGCATGGACTTCCTGATTCGGGATCAGGGCGCATCATGGCATGCCGGGAAGATGGGAGTCAGGTGTCATTCCGGGATGGTGCGCAAGCACCAGATATCAGGTGCGCACCGGGGAATCTCGAGGTTCCGGATTCGATGCTTCGCATCGCCCGGAATGACGGGTAGCGTCAGGCCACGCTTTCCAGGAACGCCTCATCCGCTGCCTGGACCGCTTCGGGCGTTCCGACATGCATCCAGACGCCGTCGAGCCTGAGCCCAAACAGACGCTCCTGCTCATTGGCGCGGTCGAACATCCTGGTCAGCGAGAATTCGCCCTTCGGCGCATCGGCAAACAGCGACGGCGACATGATCGCGGCACCCGCATAGACGAAGGGCACCACCTGCAGCTCGCGCCGCTTGCGTAGCGCGCCATCCGGCAGCATCGAGTAATCGCCGCGGCCGGAATAGCCGATGCTGCTGGTGGTCGGCGCCATCAGCAGCAGGATGTCCATGCGCGCGGGATCGAAGGTTTCCGCAAGCCGCGCCAGGTTCGGGCGCACGCCATCGATCCACATGGTGTCGGCGTTGACATGGAAGAAGGGTGCATTGCCCAGGATCGGCAGCGCCTTCACCACGGCACCGCCCGTGCCGAGCACCTGATCGCGCTCGTCGGAGATGATCACGCGCGGCTGCTTGCGAGACCTGGTGTGCTCGATGATCTGATCGGGCAGATAGTGCACGTTGACGACGGCCTCGGCGACGCCGGCGCCGGCGAGCTTGTCGAGCACGTGATCGAGCAGCGGCTGGCCCGCGACACGCACCAGCGGTTTGGGCATCTTGTCGGTGAGCGGGCGCATGCGCACGCCGAGGCCGGCGGCGAGGACCATGGCTTTAGTGGGGTGGACGGACATCAGTCGGAAGGTTCTCGAATTCGTTTTGCCGGATCATAGCACGGCGATTCGCCCGGGGGTGTGGTCGTCAGGCCATAGTGGCCGGATATGACGGCCGTGCGACGGGGCCTCTATGCCTCGGCCGGGGTGCGTCGCGCCGTCTTTTTCTTGTCGCCATGGCGGAGGAAGTTGACGCCGATCTGGTCGCCATTGACCCAGGCCAGCTCGCAGCGGCGATAGGCAAGGCCCGTCGACGACAGCAGCAGGAAGAATTCCTTCAAGTGCAGGCCCTCGACGGAACCTTCGACCGTCAGCTTGGCGCCGGTCTCGGAAACGTCCTCCATGACGCACTCGCGGCGCCAGGTGCCGTCGATGGCCATCATGTGGGCCGGAAAGCCCCGCTCAAATACCACACGCTCGCCCATGCGTCGCTCGGCCGTGGTCGCCATGGCTTGTTTCCCGTTCTCGGACAGGCCGCATCGCCTGCGTGCGGCACGCTGCCGCCAGATTAAGGGGCCTTGGCTAACGGGCGGTAAATCAGGAACCGGGCGGCGGCACGTTGGCCGCATACCAATCCCGGAAATCGGCCAGCGCCGGATGCGCCAGCGAGCGGTTGAGGTAAGTCCAGATCCGGGGTTGGTGCCGCAGATATTGCGGCTTGCCGTCGCGACGGTTGAGCCGGGCGAAGGTGCCGAGCAGCCGCGTGTTACGCTGCGCCGACACGATGGCATAGAGCTCGGCAAAAGCCGCGGCGTCGAAATCCTCGTCGGCTGTGCGCCGCGCCTTGATGTAGCGCGCGAGCAAGGCGAGCTCGAGCTGCTCGGGTATGTCGATGCGCGCGTCCTGCAGCAGCGACACCAGGTCGTAGGCGCCTGGCCCCAGCACCGTGTCCTGGAAATCGATGATGCCGATGCGCTTGATGCCCTCGCGCTCGCCCAGCCATATGATGTTCGGCGAATGGAAATCGCGCAGCACCCAGGTCTTCGCGGCGGTTGCCACCTTGCCGTCGAGCAGCTCGCGCCACATGGTGACGAACTGCGCGCGCAGATCAGCGCTCAACTCCGTGCCGCGATCGGGCAGATACCATTCCACCATCAGCCCGATCTCGACCAGCATCGCCTCGGTGTCGAAAGGCGGGATGGCATAGGTGACCTGCGGCGCCAGCGACAGCGTGTCCGGAAGCGGCTCGCGGTGCAGGGCCGCGAGCAAATCGGTGGCGGCTTCGTAGCGCTCTGCGATCGGCGCGGGCGGCTCGCCCTCGACCACGGCGGCGGCGCCGAAATCCTCGGTGATGAGGAATCCCGCGTCGAGATCGGCATGATGGATCGCCGGCGCCGACAGGCCCTGTGCCCGCAATCCGCTGGCGATGGCGACGAAGGGTTTGACGTCTTCGGCCAGATGGACCGCGGCGCTGTAGGATTTGCCGTCATAGACCGCCGGTCCATCGGGCCGCTTCGGCGAATTCATCAGGATGAACACGCCGTCGTCGCGGATCAGCCGCGCGTAGGATCGGATCGAGGCGTCGCCCGCCATGCACACGCGCTTCGCGTCGCCAAACCCCGCGCCTTCCAGGAATTGGCGCAAAATCTTCAGCCGCTCGACTTGCGCGGCGCACTTGCCGTAGCCCGTGATCTCGGCCGCGCGCGCGGTAGAGCCAAGCGCGGGCCGGTGGCTCAGCGCGATATCGATGCGGTCGGCAGGCAGCGCTGCGGCGGCGCGCTCCGGCCATTCGATCAGCACAACGGTGCCTTCGGGCAGCGGCGACAGCCCGATCTCCTCCAGCTCCGCCGCATCGTTGATGCGATAGAGGTCGGCATGGATCAGGGGGAACAGGGGCAGATCGTAGGTCTGCGCCAGCGTGAAGGTCGGGCTCGGAACCTCCAGCCCGTCGTCGCCGGCAAGGTAGCGGATCATGGCGCGGGCGGCGGCGGTCTTGCCGGCGCCGAGATCGCCGGAGAGCGTGATGACCTCGCCGGGGCCGGTCAGCAGCGCGAGATCCGCCATCAGATGGGCGGTGGCGGTCTCGTTGACTAGGGCTAGCGAGAATATGGCGGGTGATGTCATTCCGCGGCGTGGCGATGGGCGGCTCGATCGAGCGGGAACTCACAGATGACCGTCGTGCCCTTGGCGACGGTCGGATCGAAGCGTACCTCACCACCGTGCAGTTCGACAAATGAGCGTACCAGCGAGAGGCCAAGCCCCGCGCCGCGGTGCCGCGAGCCGTTGGCATAGGTTTCGAACCAGTTGAATACCTTGTCCTTGGCCTCGGGCGGGATGCCGGGTCCGGAATCCGCCACGCGGAACACCACATGCGCACCGGTTCGCCGCGCGCTGATGGTGACGGTCGAGCCAGGCGGCGAGAAGCCGACGGCATTCGCAAGCAGGTTATAGAGGACCTGGACCACCCGCGACCAATCGCCGGTGAAGGTGCCGACGTCGCGGTCGATGTCGATGTTGAGCACGATGCGGTCGGTGGCGAGCCGGTCCTGAATGCCCTGCGCGGCAGCCTCGATCGCCTTGCGGACGTCGACCGGGCCAAGTTCCAGCTTCATGGCGCCGGCGTCGATGGTGGCGAGATCGAGGATGTTGTTGATCAGCGCCAGCAAAGCGTTGGTCGACTTGGTGATATAGTCGACATATTCGGCCTGCTTCGGCTCGAGCGGCCCGGTCGAGGCCTCGCTGAGCAGGTGGGCAAAGCCGATGATGGTGGTGAGCGGCGAGCGCAACTCGTAGGAGACGTGGTGGACGAAATCCACCTTCATCTGGTCGGCGGCCTCCAGCGCCTCGTTACGCTCGCGCAGCGCGCGCTCGACATTTTCGGTGTCGGTGATGTCCTGGAAGGTCAGCATGGTCGCGCCGTCGGGCAGCGGGATGGTCATGCATTCCAGCACGCTGC
This sequence comes from Bradyrhizobium sp., assembly GCA_036406295.1. GTDB lineage: Bacteria > Pseudomonadota > Alphaproteobacteria > Rhizobiales > Xanthobacteraceae > Bradyrhizobium. The sequence continues at coordinate 8,290 of DASWVJ010000060.1, read as the reverse complement.
CGTCGCGGCGCTCGATCTTCTGCGCGACCTGTGCGCGGTTTTCGATCGCGGTGATCGCCTCGCGCAGCGCGCGCCAGGTCAGCGCATCGTCGAACAGCGGCCTGCACAGCTCTTCCACCGTCTCGATATGCGGCTGCTCGCGCAGCGTTTCCGACGACAGCTTCCACATCCTGGCAAAGGCCGGGTTGAACAATTGCGCGCGGCCGTTGCTGCCGAACACGGCGACGGCTTCGGTGAGATTGTCGAGCGTCTCGCGCTGCACCCGGATCAGGCCGTCGAAGCGGCGGGCCATATCCAGGCTTTCGGTGACATTGTCGAAGAGATAAGTGACGCCGCCCTCGAGATTGGGCGTGGTGACGACCGCGACGGCGCGCCCGTCCGGCAGGAACCAGGTGTAGGTCTCCGATTCCACCGCGCGATAGGCTTCGTGCAGGTTGGCTTTCCAGGCGCGGAAGTCCGGCTGTTCCGGCAGCTTGCGGTTGGCGCGCAGCCGGTCGAGCACGCTGGAATCGTCGGGATGGGCGTCGAGGAAGGCCTGATCGAGGCCCCAAAGCCGGCGGTAGGATTCGTTGTAGAAGGCAAGCCGCCGGTTGGCGTCGAATACCGCCACGCCGGATGAGAGTTGGTCGAGCGTGCGGCGGTGCGCTTCCGACATCCGCTGCAGCGCCGCCTTCAGCTGCGCCACTTCGCTGGCGTCGACGGCGATTGCTGCGCTGCCGCTCGGAAATTTCATCGCCTGCACGTCATAGGTGCGCCGCTCGCCGCGCAGCACCACCGGCAGCCGCGCCGCATAGGCCGAATTGTCGTTGAGCGCCCGGCTCATGTCGCTGGATTGGTCGCTCTCCAGGAATTCGAGACTACGATGGATCGCGTCGGCGACGCTCTTGGCTTCGGTCGCCTTGGCATAGGCGGCGTTGGCATAGCGCAGCACGCCTTGCGAATCCTTGGCCCAGATCGGCCAGGGGGCGGCGCCGGCAAAATCGCGCAGCAACTCGGTTTCATCGAGCAGCGTCTTGTAGCGCAAATTGGACTCGGCGAGTTCCCGGCGCACGCCGGAGAGTTCGCGAATCCTGACAATGGCTTGCCCGCCAATGGCGCGGCCCATCGCTTCCACGGCGCGGCCCGCCGAGGTCGCGAGGTTGAGCAGGAAGCCTTCGCCTTTTTCGCGAAGGGCGTCGACCGCGCGGTCCATCTGCAGCGCGGGCTCCGGCGGCAGCCAGGAACCGAAGGCGAGGACGCGCGGCGGCGATTGCTGCAGGCCCTCCGGTAACAGCAGCGAGATATCGCCGCCGATCCGCGGCCGGTCGTCGCCGGCGGGCCAGGAGATCAGCACCTGCGGCTCGGCGAACAGCAGTGCGCTCAGCCGGTCGGTCTGCGCCGTCAATTCGTTGATCTCTGTGCGCAACTTGGCCTCGTTCCTGGCCGCGCGCGTACGGCTGCGCATCAGCAGGATCGCGGAGACCACGGAGAAGCCGAGCAGCGCCATCGCGGTGGCGAGAACGGCGAATTCCTGATGATTGAGATCGAGCCATTCGGCGAGCGCGTCGGCAATCGCGATGTCAGCGGCCAGCGCGGAACCGCCAGGCATCAGAGCCGAAAAGACGAGTCCCATCAGGCCGTTGCGCGCCAGTGAGGTGCACGACAGCAGGGTTCGACGCATTGTCGCGACTACGCCCAACATGATTTGCCCCAAGGGAACGCCAGACTTGAACGCAAGGCTTCACGCCCGGCGCTACCCCCGCCGTGCACGAATCAAAAAGAGAATAGTCCCAACGTGACTCAGGGGGTAAGAGTCCAGATCGTGAACGCGAATCCGGCCGTGGAAAATTGCATCGCAGTTTTGGAAAACTGCCGGCAATTGCACGGTGGCATCGTGGCACCGTGGCGAAGTTCTGAGCTTCTATTGACCGGTTGAGCCGAACCCGCCGCTGCCGCGCTCGGTGGTCGACAGCGAGGTGACAAGCACGAGCTGCCCCTGAACCACCGGCGCGATCACCATCTGCGCGATGCGTTCGCCGCGCCGGATCGCAAACGGCGCCTCGCCATGATTGATCAGGATAATGTTGATCTCGCCGCGGTAATCCGCATCGATCGTGCCCGGCGAATTGAGCACGGTGACGCCGTGCTTGGCTGCAAGCCCCGAGCGCGGCCGCACCTGCGCCTCGAAGCCTGATGGCAACGCGATCGCAAGCCCGGTCGGCACCATCGCGTGCTTGCCGGGCGCGAGGATCAGCGGTGTGCCTTCCGGTACCGCCGCGAGCAGATCGAGGCCGGCCGCATCGGCGCTCTGGTAGGCCGGCAGCGCAAGGCCTTCGCCATGCGGCAATTGGCGGATGCTGACTTTCACCGTGCCGCTCACGGCTTTGCTCCCACTTGCTTGGTTGCTCCAACCTGGCTGGCGATCCGTGCCACCAGTTCAGATGCGACCTGTTCCTTGGTCATCACCGGCCACGAATCGACGTCGATCTCCGCGCCATCGCGCGTCAGCAAATGAATCGTGTTGCGGTCGCCGCCCATCACGCCTAGCGCAGGTGAGACGTCATTGGCGAGGATCCAGTCGCATCCCTTGCGGTTGATCTTTGCCTTGGCGTTGTCGATCAGATGTTCGGTCTCGGCGGCAAAGCCGATGACCAGCGGCGGTCGCCTGTCTTTCAATTTTGACACGGTGGCGAGGATGTCGGGATTTTCCACCAGCTGCAGCGGCGGCATGCCGGCCGATGTCTTCTTCAGCTTCTGCGCGCCTTCGCTGGCGACGCGCCAGTCGGCGACGGCAGCGGCGAATATCGCGATATCGGCCGGCAATGCGGCCTCCACCTTGTGCAGCATGTCGCGCGCGGATTCGACATGGATCACGGTGACGCCTGCAGGGTCGCGCAAATCGACGGGACCGGTGACCAGCACGACGTCGGCGCCGGCCGCATGCGCGGCGGCGGCGATGGCAAAACCCTGCTTGCCGGAAGAGCGGTTGGCGATGTAGCGCACGGGATCGATCGCCTCGTGGGTGGGGCCGGCGGTGATCAGCACGCGCTTGCCGGCGAGCGGCTGAGGCTTCGGCGGGCGCAGCAGGTGCTCGGCGGCGGCGGCAATTTCCGTCGGCTCCGACATGCGGCCGACACCGGCTTCGCCGGCTTCCGCCATCTCGCCGGCGTTGGGGCCAACGGTATGAACGCCGTCGCGCCGCAGCTGCATGACGTTGCGGCGCGTTGCGGCGTTGTTCCACATCAGGGGATTCATTGCCGGCGCCAGCAGGATCGGCTTGTTGGTGGCAAGCAGAATGGCGCTGGCGAGATCGTTGGCATGGCCATGCGCCATTTTCGCCATCAGGTCGGCAGTGGCGGGCGCCACCACGATCAGGTCGCAGTCGCGCGCCAGGCGAATGTGCCCGGCATCGAACTCGCTCTCGGGATCGAACAGATCGGTATAGACACGCTCATGCGACAACGCGCTGGCGGACAGCGCGGTGACGAATTGCTGCGCGGCCTGGGTCAGCACGCAGCGGACTTCAATCTGCCGCTCCTTCAGCCGTCGGATCAGATCGAGCGCCTTGTAGGCGGCGATGCCGCCGCCGATGATCAGTGTAACGCGCGCCAGCCGGTTGGTGCCGATTTCCATGGCCGGGCGTTCCGCGGGCGCGGGCAGCGAGGACGCTGGTGCCTGGTTCTGCGCGGTCTCGCGCAGGATCACCCGCACTTCGTCCTCGACCGAGCGGCCGTTGCGGGCGGCGCGCAGCCGCAGTTCGTCGCGGATGGCGTCGTCGAGCTTTCGGATAGTGAGACTGGCCATCGGCAACCCCCAAGACTAAGGCAAATTGCTAGCAATGCTAGCATGGCTTTGATTGCTCTGCAATCAAAGCTGCCGAACGGCCCAGAGAATCCCGATAAAGGTGAGCGCGATGATCCAGAGCGCCACCGTCCGCCAGCGGTCCTTGCGGGCCTCGGCGCGGCCGAAGGCGGCGATGGTTTCCGGTGACAGCGTTACGCCCTCGCGCACCATGTGCTCCAGATGTTCGAGCACGGTCATCACGCGGCCGGCCATGACAGGCAGGCTGGCGGCCGCCCGGCCGAGCTCGCCCGCGCCGGCCATCGCACCCTGGATGCGGCCGATGGGGCCGAGGTTGCGCTCGATCCATTCGCGCACCACGGGATCGGCGACCTTCCAGATGTCGAGTTTCGGGTCGAAGCCGCGCGCCACGCCTTCGACCACCACCATGGTCTTCTGCAGCAGGATCAACTCGGGCCGCGTCTGCATGTCGAAGAGACCGGTGACCTCGAGCAGCAGCGACAACAGCTTTGCCATCGAGATTTCCTCGGCGGTGCGGTTGTGGATCGGCTCGCCGATGGCGCGGATCGCTTGCGCGAAGTTCTCCACCGAGTGATGGCCGGGCACATAGCCGGCTTCGAAATGCACTTCCGCCACGCGGCGATAGTCGCGGGTGATGAAGCCGAGCAGGATTTCGGCGAGGAAGCGCCGCTCCTTCGTCCCCAACCGGCCCATGATGCCGAAGTCGACCGCGACCAGCCGGCCGGCGTCGTCGAGGAAGAGATTGCCGGGATGCATGTCGGCGTGGAAGAAGCCGTCGCGCAGCGCATGGCGCAGAAAGCTCTGGATCACCTTGCGGCCGAGATCGGGCAGATCGACATGCGCCTGCCGAAGACGCGCGTGATCGTTCAGCGCGATGCCGTCGATCCACTCCATGGTGAGGACATTGTGGGTGGTGCGATCCCAGTCCACGGTCGGCACGCGGAAATCCGGGTCGCCGCGCGTGTTCTCCGCCATCTCGGACATTGCGGCCGCCTCCAGCCGCAGGTCCATCTCCATCGCCACCGACCGCGACATGGTGTTGATGACTTCGATCAGTCGCAGCCGCCGCGCTTCGGCCGAATGCGCCTCGGCCTTGCGCGCAACAAAGAAGAAATCGGAAAGGTCGCGGCGGAAGCGCGATGAGACATTGGGCCGGAGCACCTTGATCGCGACCGGCTGGTGCACGCCCTCGCGCATCACCTCGCCGCGATGCACCTGTGCGATCGAGGCGGCCGCAACCGACGGCCCGAAGCTTGCAAAGGCCTGCGAAATAGGCTTGTCCAGCGACTGCGCGACGGCGGCCTCGGCTTCCACTTGCGAAAACGGCGGCAGGCGGTCCTGCAGATTCTCAAGGTCACGCGCCATGGCGACGCCGACGACGTCAGGACGCGTTGCCAAGAATTGTCCGAGTTTGAGATAGGCCGGGCCCAGCCGCGTCAGCGCGCGCGACAGCCGCGGGCCTTGCTTGGCGCCGCGCCGCTCCACCAGCCGTGCGAGCTTCGTCAAGAGCTGCGCCGGCGGCGGCACCAGGCTCGGATCGATCACTCCGAACACGCCTTCGCGCGCGAACACGAAACCGGCGCGGGCAAGCCTTGCGATGTGGGTCGTTGCCGAGATCACAAACGCCAGCCCGAATGCAGTGCCACGATGCCGCCCGAGAGGCTCTGCCATTTGACGCGCGCAAAGCCGGCGGCGCGGATCATGTCGGCAAATGCATTGGGCTTGGGAAATTTACGGATGGATTCGACGAGATATTGATAGGACTCGGCATCTCCCGTTACCGCCCGGCCGAGCGGCGGGATGATGCGGAACGAAAACAGGTCGTACAGCCTGTCGAGCCCGGGCACGTCGACGGTAGAGAATTCCAGGCACAGGAAACGGCTGCCGGGACGCAGCACGCGCCAGGCCTCTTTCAGTGCGAGGTCGATTCTCGGGACATTGCGGATGCCGAACGCGATGGTGTAGGCGTCAAAACTGCGGTCTGCGAAACTCAGGGCCTCGGCATTGCCCTCGACAAAGCTGACGCGGTCGTCGAGATGCTGTGCGGCGGCGCGGTTGCGGCCAACCTCCAGCATATCGAGATTGATGTCGCAGACCGTGGCGCGGAAGCCCTCGCCCGAGGCCTTCGCCGCACGGAAACTGATGTCGCCGGTGCCGCCGGCGACGTCAAGCAGATGGAACGGCGCGTTGCTCTTCGGCGGATTGAGCGTGGTGACCATGACGTCCTTCCAGGCCCGGTGCAGGCCGGCCGACATCAGGTCGTTCATCAGGTCGTAGCGGGAAGCTACGCTGTGAAATACCTCGTTCACCAGCGTCTGCTTCTCGCCCAGGGGCACGTCCCTGAAGCCGAAATGCGTGGTTTGGTCCGGCCGAGCCATGACTCTACTCACTTAAACCTCTCCCGGCGGACCATAGCGCGCCGACCGCAATGGGGCTATCACACGCCATCCATAAGGTGAATGACCTCGATGCCCGAATTACCCGAAGTCGAGACCGTCCGGCGCGGCCTGCAACCGGTCATGGAGGGCGCGAAAATCCTTAAAGCCGAGGCCCGGCGCAAGGATTTGCGTTTCCCTTTCCAAAAGGACTTCGCCGCCCGCCTGCAGGGTCAGATCGTCACAGGTCTCGGCCGCCGCGCCAAATATCTGATGGCGGACTTGACCTCGGGCGATGTGCTGTTGATGCATCTGGGCATGTCCGGCTCGTTCCGCGTCCTGAAGGGCGAGGGCAGTTCGACGCTCGGCGAATTCCATTATCCGCGCAGCGAAGACCGCGCCCACGACCATGTGGTGTTTCACATGTCCTCGGGCGCCTCGGTCGTGTTCAACGACCCGCGCCGCTTCGGCTACATGAAGATCATCGCCCGCAACGCGCTGGAAGACGAGCCGCTGCTGGCCGGGCTCGGCCCCGAGCCGCTCGGCAATGAATTTGACGCCGACATGCTGGCGCGCGCCTGCCACAACAAGAAGACCAGCCTGAAGGCCGCGCTGCTCGACCAGCGCGTGGTGGCGGGACTTGGCAACATCTATGTCTGCGAGGCGCTGTACCGCGCGCATCTGTCTCCGCGCCGCCTCGCCGCGACGCTCTCGACCAGGAAGGGTGAAACAACCGATCACGCGCGGCGACTGGTGGAGGAAATCCACACCGTGCTTAACCAGGCGATCAAGGCCGGCGGCTCGTCGCTGCGCGACCATCGCCAGACCTCGGGCGAGCTCGGCTACTTCCAGCATTCCTTTCAGGTCTACGACCGCGAAGGCGAAAAATGCCCGACGCCCCGTTGCGGCGGCACCGTGCGCCGCTTCAACCAGAACGGCCGTTCGACCTTCTGGTGCCCGAAATGTCAGAAGTAGGGTGACTACGCTGTAGGGTGGACGCTTTCGCCTCGCTCTTCGAGCCACGGCGGACAAGTCGCTTGACCCATCCCACAATTTTTCGCGACGTCGAATGCCGCCGCGAGGAAAATCGAACGTGGCTTGACCGCGCGCGCAAGGCCGGGAAACATCGCCACCATCGCTCCTGAGAACGAGAAACAGTGATGGGCGGAAATTGGCGCGACCGTGCGGCAACGGTCTTTCAATGCGAGAAACAGCCTGCCACCTCCAGCCGCGGCATGGTGGTGAGCAACCATCCGCTGGCATCAAGCGCAGGCGTGGAAATGCTCGCTGCCGGCGGCAACGCAGTGGATGCCGCGATTGCGGCGCTGTTTGCGCTCACCGTCGTCGAGCCGATGATGGTCGGCATCATCGGTGGCGGCATGGCGCATATTCGGCTCGCTGCCGGCAGCCATCGCTTCATCGACGGCCAGAGCACGGTGCCATCAGCGGTGAAGCCCGACACCTACACCTCCAGGCCTGGCGCGCCGCATGACGTGTTCGACACGGTAGGCGATGAGAATCTCAACGGGCCGAAAGCCGTCGCTGTGCCGGGCTCGCTGAAGGCGTGGTGCGAGACGCTCGCGCGGTTTGGCACCATGAGCCTTGCCGATGTGATGCAGCCTGCCATCAAGCATGCTTCGCGCGGCTTTGCGGCGACGCCTTACCTGCACGAATGCATCCGCGATGGCGCGGCGGTCATGCTGAAGGACAAGCCGATCTCGGCGATCTATCTGCCGCGCGGCGTGCCGCTGAAGCCCGGCGAGCGCGTGGTGCAATCCGAATATGCGGAGACGCTTGCCTATATCGCCCAGCACGGGCCGGATGCGCTGTACAATGGCCTGCTCGGCAATGTCCTCGTCGACTACATGGAGGCCAAGGGCGGCTTCATTGCCCATGAGGATCTGAAGACCTACAAGACAGTCGAGCGGCAACCGATCCGCGCCGATTATCGCGGCTGGCAGATCATGGGCCCGCCGCCGCCAGCCGCCTCCGGCGTGCATATCGCGCAGATGCTGAACATCCTCGAGGGGTATGACATCGCCTCGCTCGGCTTCGGCACGGCGCGGACCATTCATTATCTTGCAGAGGTGATGAAGATCGCCTTCGCCGATCGC